>NZ_JAMQOL010000010.1:0-302864 GCF_023717965.1 Paractinoplanes hotanensis
CAACGCCCGAACGCTCAACGCCCGAACGCTCAACGCCCGAACGCTCAACGCCCGAACGCTCAACGCCCGAACGCTCAACGCCCGAACGCTCACTCCGTTCGGCGCTTGGCGAAGTCCCAGACGTCGCCGTCATCTTCGTCGAGCAGTTCGCGTAGCTCCTCGGACTGGCCGCGCTCGACCAGCAGCCATATCTTGAGCTGCTCGGAGATGGTGCCGAGCTCGGTCGAGCCGCCCATCGCAGCGCGCCACAGCAGGTCGCGGTCGAGCCAGAGCAGCAGGTCGGGCAGCCGCCGGTGGATCCGCTCGGCCACGGCGGGGGCCTCGGGCTCGTCAGTGACCACCCACTCGTCGTACCGGGAAGGGGCGTCCTCCGACCAGTCGACCGGGGTCACCTGCTGGACCCAGTTGACGTGCGACATGTCCGGGCGCTTCTCGGGCGGATACCCGAACGAGTGCTTCTCCCACTCCCAGTACGGGGCGAGCAGGAACCCCACGTGGACGGCGAACCGCGTAGCACCGTCCACCGAAGGCAGCGGATGCAAGTCGACCAGCAGGGCGTCACCGGCCTCGTTGTAGCGCCGGAAGACGTACCTGTCCCGCGCGAACCCGTCCGCGGCCAGCAGCGTGGCGAGCGCGCGGGCGCACGCGGACAGCGCCGGACCGGGCCGGGTGACCTGACGCCGCTGCAGGGACCACCGCTTGCCGAGCAGCAGGTAGGCGGCGTACACCACGGCGGCGACGGCGGCCGCCAGCCCGGGCCAGCCGTTGTGGATGACCAGGGGTGGAGCCGCCGCCACCAGGGCCAGCGCCAGGGCCATGCGGTGCGCGCTCAGCCGGCGGGGACCTCGGGACACCGACCGACTCTATCCGCCGCCACCACTCAGGCCGGCACGGCGGGCAGCCTCGACTGGGCGGCCGCGACCGCCTCGCCGGACAGCGCGTGGTCGGCCATCTCGCCCGACAGGAATTTCCCGTACGCCGGAAGGTCGAGATGACCATGGCCGCAGAGCGCCGTGAGAATCACCTTGGACTCCCCGGTCTCCTTGCACCGCAACGCCTCCTCGATGCAGGCCGCGAGCGCGTGGGTCGGCTCCGGGGCCGGGATGATGCCCTCGGAGCGGGCGAACGCGACCCCGGCCTCGAAGCACTCGCGCTGCGTCTTGGCCACGGCCTCCATCAGCCCGAGCTCGTAGACGTGCGAGATCAGCGGGGCCATGCCGTGGTAGCGCAGCCCGCCCGCGTGGATCGGGTCGGGGATGAAGTCGTGACCGAGCGTGTGCATCTTCATCAGGGGCGTCATCCCGGCGGTGTCGCCGAAGTCGTACGCGTAGACGCCCTTGGTCAGCGACGGGCAGGACGCCGGCTCGACCGCGCGGATCACCGGCGCCATCCGGCCCGCCAGCTTCTCCCGCAGGAACGGGAACGCGAGCCCGGCGAAGTTGGAGCCGCCGCCCGTGCAACCGACGATCACATCGGGTACGGCGCCAACCTTGGCCAGTTGGAGCAGGGCCTCCTCGCCGATGACCGTCTGGTGCAGCAGCACATGGTTGAGCACGCTGCCGAGGGCGTAGTTTGTATCTGGGTGCTGGGCGGCGACCTCGACGGCCTCGCTGATGGCGATACCCAGCGAGCCAGGTGAGTCGGGGTCGTCGGCCAGCATCTTGCGCCCGGCCTCGGTCAGCTCGGACGGCGACGGGTGGACGGTGCCGCCGAAGGTCTCGATCATCAGTTTGCGGTACGGCTTCTGGTCGTACGAGGCCCGGACCTGCCAGATCTCACACTCGAGGCCGAACTGGGCGGCCGCGAAGGCCAGCGCCGTGCCCCACTGACCGGCGCCGGTCTCGGTGGTGAGCCGCCGGATGCCGGCCGAGGCGTTGTAGTAGGCCTGGGGCACCGCGGTGTTGGGCTTGTGCGATCCGGCCGGCGACACACCCTCGTACTTGTAATAGATCTTGGCGGGGGTGCCGAGCGCCTTCTCGAGCCGGTGCGCGCGGTACAGCGGCGACGGCCGCCACAGTCGGTAGACCTCGAGCACCTCGGGCGGGATGGTCACGTAGCGCTCGGTCGTGACCTCCTGCTCGATGAGGGCCATCGGGAACAGCGGCGCCAGGTCGTCCGGGCCGACCGGTTGCAGAGTGCCGGGGTGCAGCACGGGCGGGGGCGGGCTCGGCAGGTCCGGCACGATGTTGTACCAGCTGGTCGGCATCTCCGATTCGGACAGCAGGATCTTCGTGGCGTCGTCGCTCATGCCCCGATCATGCACCCTGCGGCTCTCGTCAACAGCCGTTTACATCCGTTCGAGGACCGGTACGCTGTTCGGGTGACCAGCCCTTCACCGACCACCCGTCGCCGCGACGCCGCCCGCACGCGCCAGCTGCTGCTCGATGCCGCCCGGCAGCGGTTCGCCAACGACGGGTACGCGGCCACGACCGTCCGCGACATCGCCGACGACGCCGGGGTGAACGTGGCGCTGATCAGCCGCTACTTCCAGTCCAAGGAGGGCCTGTTCGAGGCCTGCCTGACCAGCGCCGTCGACGACATGCGGCGCGCGGCCGGCACGGCGACCCTGGCCGAGGTGCCGGAACGCATCGCCGAGCAGGCGGCCGGCATCGATTCCGACGGCTTCCCGCGCCAGCTGGTGCTGCTGCTGCGCTCCTCGGGCGATGCCCGGGCCGACGAGATCCGGGTCGGCATCCTGCGCACGTACGCCCGCAACCTGGCCGTCCTGGCCGGCTGGGCCGAGGGCGACGACGACCTGTTGCTACGCGCCCAGATCACCATCGCGGCCTCGCTGGGCATCGCGATGCTGCGCTCCAAGACGGAGCTCGAGCCGCTCGCCTCGGCGACCAAGGAACAGCTGGTCGGCCCGCTCGCCGACCTCGTCGGGGCGGTGCTGTCGAAGAAGCCGGCCACGTAGGGTCGGCTCATGCACGACCTGATCCGGCCCCTCGTCGTCGCCCCGATGGCGGGCGGTCCGTCCACACCGGCCCTGGTCACGGCGGCCACCGCGGCGGGCGCGACCGGCTTCCTGGCCGCCGGCTACAAGTCTCCCCCGGCGGTCGAGGCCGAACTCCGGGCGGTCGGCGGGGCGTACGGGCTGAACATCTTCGTGCCGGGCCCGCCGGCCGACGGTCGGGCCGTGGAGCGCTACCGCGAGCTGCTGCGCCCCGAGGCCGAGCGCTACGGGGTCGAGCTACCCGCGCTGCGACTCGACGACGACGATCGTTTCGCCGAGAAGGTCGAGCTGGCCATCGCGTACGGCGTTCCGCTCGTCAGCTTCACCTTCGGGGTGCCCGAGCGGGCCGTGGTGACCGCGTTGCAACGGGCCGGCTCGCGCGTGCTGATCACCGTGACGTCAGCCGGCGAGGCTGCGCGGGCCCTCGCCGCCGGGCCGGACGCGCTGATCGCGCAGGGTGGCGGGGCCGGCGGCCACTCGGCCACCACCAGCCCGGCCGGCTTCACCGGCGACACCACCACCCTGGAGGTCCTCGCGGCGGTCAAGGCGGAGGTGCCGATCGTCGCTGCCGGCGGTGTGGCCGTGGCCGCCGACGTCGAGCGGCTGCTCGCGGCCGGGGCGGTGGCCGTGCAGTGCGGTACGGCGTTCCTGCTGGCCGACGAGGCCGGCACCCGTCCCGCGCAACGCGAGTTCATGCTGGCCGGGCGGGCCACCGCTACGGTGGTCACGCGGGCCTTCACCGGGCACCCGGCGCGGGCGCTGCGCAACCGGTTCACCGACACCTACACCCCAGCGGCGCCGATCGGCTACCCGGCTGTGCACCACCTGACGGCGCCGATCCGTGCTGCCGCAGCTCAGGCCGCCGACGCCGAGGGCATCAACCTGTGGGCGGGCACCGGCTTCCGCTCCGCGCGCAGCGGCACCACCGCGGCGCTGGTGGCCACGCTCATGCCCGGTTCCCAGTCGTAGAGGCCGGCCCAGCCGAGCAAGTCGATCATCCGGCGCACCGCGGGCGACGGATCGCGCATCCAGAGCCGGCGCCCGGCCGCCCGGATCCGCTGGGTGGCCCACGCCAGCGCCCGGGCGCCGCCGATGTCGATGAAGGTGACGGCCGACAGGTCCAGGACGACGTCACCGGCGCACCCGGCCAGCAGTTCCAGCACCAGATCGAAGATCGGCAGCGTGGCCAGGTCGACCTCGCCGGTCACACGCGCGCCCGGCGGCGCCGCAGTGGCGGTGACCTCGAGCTGCCAGCCCGGCGCGATGGTCGTATCGATGTTCGTGAGCATTGCTGCGTCTCCCCCTCGCGACAACTCCTGACGTGACGACCGTCCTCAGCCGGCGGCTGTGACACATCGCGGAGTTCGTGGCGTGGGTGGCGCGGGGCGCCGCCGCCCCCTTCAGAAGGCGTACAGCTGATACCGGCTGATCTCGTGGAAGCCCAGGCGCTCGTAGACCGGGACGGCGATCGGGGTGGAGGTCAGCGCGGCCATCGGGATGCCCCGCACGGCCGCCCGGCGCAGGACGGCCTGGGTCAGGGCGGCACCGATGCCGCGTCGACGGTGGTCGGGACGGGTGCCCACGAAATACAGCGTCACCAGGCCGTCGGTGAACCAGGCCTCGGCGGTGCCGGCGATCCGGCCGTCGTCGAGGCGGGCCGCCAGGCGCAGCACGGCGTGGCCGAAGGTCTTCTCGCGCTCAGCCGCCCTCGGCGCCGCCTCGGGCGGGATTCCGGAGACCTGCGCGTACGCGGTGACGAACTCGCCGATGTCGCGGGCTTCCTCAATGGAGACGCCCGACGGTTCGGGCACCACCGAGGCGGCGGCGACCTCGGCCACCATGACGGGCAGGCGGTTCACCAGCCGGGCGCCCAGGGCTTCGAGGGCCTCGGCGGTGCCGGGGTCGCTGTCCGCGCCGACCCACCACACGCGCGGGACACCGTCGAGAAGGACACCGGCCTGCGCGTACGCCTCGGCCGGGGCCCGGCCGGCCAGGCGCACCACGCCGTTGAGCGGAGCGTGCGGCAGGCCGCTGCGGTAGACGTCACCCGTCGCCGGACCGTCGTTCCAGCCCAGCAGGTACGACCGGTTGGCCGCCAGCACAGTCTGGACGAGCCGGTCCGCCCGGTCCCGGTAGATCATGCCCGGATGGTCATCCGCGAGACGCGGTCGTCGACGACGCCGTCGGCCGTGAACCCGGCCGGGAACGCGTCGGTGTCGTTGGCGTCGGCCGCGTCGAGCAGCCGCTTCGTGGGTGCGTCGAGCTCTGCTGTCACGCCGCCAGACTGCCACGCACCGCTGGGCCGCGTGTCCCGCGCCGCACGTGAGCCTGCCCATACCGGGCCCGCGGCGAGGGTGCGGACTCCTACGTTGGAAAGGTGACTCTGGTTGATACCGCTGACATCGCGGCCCGCGCCTGGCTCGGCGCCCTCAAGCTTCTCGCCGGCTCGCAGCGCGACGGGTGGTTCAGCCAGACGCCCGGCGGCACCGCCGAGATCGTCACGGGCGCGCCGTTCCCCTCGCTGAACGGCGTCGCCGCGATCACCCGCGACCCGTCGCCCGACGAGATCGCCGAGCTCGCCGCCTCGCCCCGGCTCAACGACGTGGCGTGGACGATCCACGTGCGCGGCGACGACGTCGACCAGCGGATCGTCGGCGTCGCCGACAAGCACGGCCTCACCGGCAGCATGCCGCTGCCGTTCATGGTGCGCGAGCTGACCGCGGCGGACGCGGCCGACGTGCCCACCGCGCGCCGCATCACGAGTTCCGACAGCATGTCCTACCAGCGCACGATGGCGGCCGGCTTCGAGGCGCCGGAACCGCTGTTCACGATCTTCGCCGAGCCCGCCGTCGTCGAGCTGCCGGGCGCGAGCGGCTACCTGGTCGAGGTCGACGGGGTGCCGGTGGCCACGTCGTTCGGGTTGCTGGTGGGCGACCAGGTGGGCGTCTTCAACATCGCCGTGCCGCCCGCCTTCCGCCGCAAGGGCTACGGCCGGGTCGCGACCGCCGCCGTGCTCCGTGACGCCTACGCGGCCGGTGCCCGCACCGCCTTCCTGCACGCTACGCCGGACGGGTTTCCGCTCTACCGCGCGATGGGTTTCGAGCTGGCCGAGAACTGGACAGTGTTCGCCTCGGGCGCGTGACGCCGCCCGCTGCCCGCCCGGCCGGGCGGGCAGCGCTTTGCGCAGAACTCCCGGCGAGCCGGACGGCCCGCCCACCTTCGCGGCCACGAGCGGCGCACCAGCGGGCGAGCGGCGCGGGCCCGGCCGGACGACGCGGGGCGAGCTGCGCCGGACAGCGCGCCGGCGAGCGGCGCGGGGCAGCTGTTGGCGGCTCGCGGGGCGGGAGTTACTTGACCAGCGTGAGGCGGGGGCGATCGGTGGGTTCGGCGCCGCGGCGGGTGGTCAGGCGGCGGATGCCCCGGGCTGCCAGCACGACCAGGAGCAGCGCGGCGGCGTCGCGGACGAAGACGTAACCGGCCTCACCGAGGCCCAGGTCGGTGTTGACGACCTTGAGCAGCACCGCCGCCGACAGGGCGGAGAGCGCCGCGACCCCGGCCAGCCGGGCCAGCGCGGCCCCGGCGCGGCGGAACCGGTCGCCGTGGCCGAGCCAGTATCCGGGCAGCCGGCGGTCGAACAGCCACGCGAACAGCAGCGCCGGCACGACCTGGGGCACGGCCTGCACGAACGAGTGCAGCAGGCCGCCGTCGTTGCCCGGGGCGAGCACGGCGGCCACGCTGAGCGCGATGACGTCCAGGTTGCGCCGGCCGTAGCGGCCCTGCGCCACCAGCCAGAGCGCGCCGACGGCGGCGGCCGGCCAGAACAGGCGTACGCCGGAACCGGACGCGGCCGTAGCCAGCCCGGCGACCGTGGCCGCCAGGTAGAGCGCGGCGAAGCCGGCCGTCCTCAGGGCATAACGGAACACGCTCAAACTGCACCTCGGCGGGGGTGGGTGCCGATAGGGGGGACCTCCTACTTCGGCACCGGCACCGCCGGGTTGAGACTTAGTCCCGTACGCCGGAACCGCTGTTGACCGGCTCGCGCCGCTGCACGGACAGCTTGGCCCGCGCGGCCTCGCACTCCTCGCCGACGATCGTGAGGAAGCGGCGTTCCCTGCGCGTGCCCTTCGACGACCAGGCGCTCGACACCCGGCGCCACCAACTGCGCGCCTCGGGGTTGGCGAACAGATCCTCCAGGTTGAAGCGCAGCGCCTTCTCGTCGAGTTTGCCGATGTGCCACAGGGTGTTCCAGTGGGCCATCCACAGGCTCATGCCGATCGCGGTCTTCCGCTCGTCGGAGGGCGGGCGGTCGGTGGCGTTGTAGTCCAGCTCGGGATGGTCGAGCATCAGCTTGATCAGCTCGAAGTGGCGCTCGCGGACGTCGACCATCTGCGCGGTGCGGGCCTGTTGCTGCTGCACGACGAGGGCAATAACGACGGCGAGGAGCGCGGCAATCGACACGACGGTGGGTAGATCGGTCATCATCACTCTCTGTTCCTTGTGCGCGGCTCCGGCTGCGGTCAGGGGGCCGCCGGCTGGTGCGCGCTGACGATCAGGGGGCGCGGTTTCCCATAGCTCTTTCGTGCCCGAAGGCTTCGACAACGAAGTCTGGCACCGTCGGCACGTGAGCAGTTGCGATGTATTCCGTACTGGACAGACGCGTGATCCGGTCGCTCGGTCGGAGTATTGTCAGGGCCGCCGCGGTGTGCATGCGCAGGTCACGATGCATAGGCCTTCGTGCGTAGGACGAGTAGTCCATGCCCGATTCGATGCCTTGTGCAGCTCTCCACATACCATCTGTCACCGTCACCGCCGAAAACGGCGAACGCGAACAATGCCGGTTTCCTCGCCGATCCGGACAATCAGGTCGCTATGGCCACCGCCACGGCCCCGCCGGGAGGCGGCTCCGGCGGCCTTCCTCTTTGTCCTTTTGTGGACGACGTAACAAGGACGTAACGAGGGGTTGACCGGACGCGACAGGAACAGCCATGTTTGCGTTCATCCCCTCCCAGGCCGAGGTTTCGTGGGGCCTCCGGAGCAAAGGACCAGGTATGAGGACGCGTCCTGCGCCGCTCCCTTCCCGCGGCAGCGACACCCGTTCCCCCGTCATCGGCGTGGTCGCCCAGAACACGACCCTGTACGGCCCGGCCAGCATGGTCCGGGCCATCGGCGACGCCGGGCTCGACGCCGGCCTGCCGGTCACCGTCGGGCACGTCTGCGGCTACGACTCGGTGGCCGCCACCCGCCGCCTCGTCGTCCGCCTGACCGGTCAGGGCGTGGCCGGCCTGATCGTCGTGGCGCCGGTCGACGCGGCGGCCGCGGTGCTCGACGCCGTCCCGGCCGGCATGCCGGTGGTGACCGTGGACGGACCGCCCCGCTGCCCCACCGCCAACGTCTCGGTCGACCAGCACGCGGGCGGGCTGCTCGCCACCCGGCACCTGCTGGCCAACGGCCACCGCACGGTCTGGCACGTGGCCGGCCCCGAGCAGTGGCACGGCAGCCGTGCCCGCGAGGCCGGCTGGCGGGCCGCGCTCGCCGAGGCCGGCGTGCAGGCGCCCCCGACGGTCCGCGCCGAGTGGTCGGCCGCCTCCGGCTACCGCTGCGGCCGCCTGCTCGCCGACAACCCGTCGTGCACGGCCGTCTTCGCCGCCAGCGACGACATCGCCCTGGGCGTCATGCGCGCGATGACCGAGCACGGCCGCCGCATCCCCGAGGACGTCAGCGTGGTCGGCTTCGACGACGTGCCCGAGGCCGGCTACATCAATCCCGCGCTGACCACGGTGCGGCAGGAATTCGCCGATGTGGGCCGCGAGGCGCTGCGCCTGCTGCTCGACCAACTCGGCGCCAACAGCCGGGACGCCGAGTCGGTGCGCCTCGAGCCGGTGCTGATGACGCGGGGCACGGTCAGCGCGGTGGCCTGAGCCAGGGCTGCTGCCTAGAGTGTCAGGATGGTCGAGCAATGGCTGCTCGAGGGCGATCCGGCCGTCCGGTGGCGGGTGCTGCGAGATCTGACCGGCGCGTCTCCGGGCGAGGTCGAGCGGGAGCAGCGCCGGGTGGCGGCCGAGGGCTGGGGCGCGAGACTCCTCGCCGCGCAGAACGACGACGGCGGCTGGGGTGAGGGCGTCTACTCCCCGAAGTGGACCTCCACGACGTACACCCTGCTGCGTTTGATCTGGCTCGGCCTGGAACCGGGCCACCCGGCGGCGCTGAGGGGCTGCGAACAGCTGTGGGAATGGCGCGCGCGATGGCGGAGCCCGGAAACCTGCATCGCGTCGATCCTGGTGCGGATCACGAGCCATTTCCGCTTCTGCGCCGCGGGGCTCGACGACCTGGTCACTCACCTGCTCAAACGCCAGCAGACCGACGGCGGCTGGAACTGCAGGAGCCGAGACACCGCTGATCTGCACGGCTCCTTCCACACCACGATCCTGGCGTTGGAGGCCCTTTCCGCGTACGACGGCCCGGTGGACACCAGCGAGGCGGCGAAGCGCGGACGGGCGTTCTTCCTGCGCCACAAGCTGTATCAGTCGCACCGCACCGGCGAGGTGGCCATCGCGGCCAGCGTGCGTTTCCCCGCCTTCCCGGAATGGCACTTCGACGTGCTGCGCGGCCTGGAGCATTTCCGGCTCGCCCAGGTGCGGGACGACCGCCTCGGCGACGCGATCGGAATCCTGCGCGGCGCCAGGAAGAGGAACGGCCGCTGGTCCACCTACTCCCCCTATGCGGGCAAGCAGTGGTTCGCCATCGAGCCGCCCGGCGACAGCAGGTGGAACACCGCCCGCGCGCTGACGGTCCTGAAATGGTGGGACGGCTCGGGCCCGGTCAGCGCGTAGGCGGGTGGTCGGGCCACGGCACCGCGTATGCCGGATCGGCGCCGGCGGTGACGCGGGCGTACCGCAGCAGCTCGCGCACGATCCCGGCGTTGCCCATGGCCCATCCGGCCTCGGGTTCGAGCGCGCTCGGCGTCGCCCGGTGTTCGTGGTTCGACCAGCGCACCCCGCCGGCGTCGGCCGTGGCCCGGGTGCGCAGGTCGTCGACCAGCACGTCGGCGAAGTCGAGCGGCTCGCCCTGCTCGACGTGCCGGTCACAGGCGAGCGCCAGGACGCCCGCCGTTCCGCAGCAGCGGCCGTTGTTGTCCCAGAAGCCGGGGCGCACCCGGCGCGGCAGACCGCTGTGGGTGACGGTGTGCCAGCAGCGGTCAGCTCGGACGGCCCAGGCGCTGTCGCCGGTGAGCGCGCCGAGCAGGCGGAAGACCTGGGCGTCGCCGGCCGGGCCGTTGCACCAGCCGTAGCTGTAGCGCTCGATCAGCCCGGGCCGGTGTTGCGGATCCGAATGCGGGACGAGGAAGCCTGCCGGTCCGGCCTCGTCACGGGCGACCACATCGGCCGCTCCGGCCAGGGCCAGCTCGATCAGGTCGTCACGGCCGGCGGCGGCGCCCACGGCGGCCAGCGCGTACACGATGCCCAGCGTTCCGTGGGCGATGTGATGCGAGCGCGGCGGCGTGGGGCGGACCCCCCAGTTGACCCCACCGGGCGTGGCGTCGGCCGTGCGCAGGTAGGGCTCCACAGCCAGGACGGCCAGGTCGAGGTCGCCGGCGTGCAGGGCGCCGAGCGCGATGCCGGCGTTACCGAACAGCAGCTCGTGCATGTCGCCCCAGCCGCGGCCGTCGAAACGGGAGCGCACGAGGCTCAGGGCCCGGTCCGCCGCCCGGTCCGCCGCCCGGTCCGCCTGCTCGTCGCCGAGCAGGCGGTGCACCGAGCGCAGGGCGACCGCCGTTCCGGTCAGGCCGAAATACAGCGAGCAGCCCTCGTCGTCCTCGACCGAGGCGGCCAGGAAGGCCGCGCCGCGAAGAGCGGCGTCGCCGTAGCGGTCGTCCCCGAAGTGGCGCTGGCCCTCCAGCAGGGCGAGCACGACACCGGCTGTACCGCTGTACAACGTCCGGTCGAGATCGTTCCCGGCGGAACCGGTCAGCCAGTCCAGTGCTCCGCGGGCCAGTGCCTCGGCTGCATCCCGGTCCGGCATGGGCCCATCCCATCAGACCGCCGGGCCGTGCCGCATCAAACCGCCCGGACCGAGCACATCAAACCGCCCGAGCCGAGCACATCAAACCGCCCGGACCGAGCACATCAAACCGCCCGAGCCGAGCACATCAAACCGCCCGAGCCGAGCGGGCCGGTGAGGGCTCGGCCCGGGCGTCCCGTGCGGTCAGAATCCGCGGGCCAGACGGTAGTACGCCTGGTTCCAGCGGACCTCCTTGGCGAACTGACGGATCGACGTGGCGCCGTCGATCACCAGCAGCTCGGTGGACAGCATCTCGGCCAGGTCGGTCAGCTCCTCGGCGCCGACCGCGGACGACAGCACGGTGTGGTGCGGGCCGCCCGCGGTCAGCCAGGCCTCGGTGGAGGTGGCGAAGTCGGGGGCCGGCTTCCACACCGCCCGCGCGACCGGCAGCTTGGGCAGCGGGGACGACGGGGGCACGACCTCGATCTCGTTGGCCACCAGACGGAAACGCTCGCCCATGTCGGTCAGGCCGACCACTACCGCCGGGCCGGGCGCGGCGTCGAAGACCATGCGCACCGGGTCGTCGCGGCCGCCGATGCCGAGCGGGTGGATCTCGAGGCGGGGCCGGGCAGCGGCGATGGAGGGGCAGACCTCGAGCATGTGGGCGCCCAGGATGCGCTCGTCGCCCGGTGTCAGGTCGTAGGTGTAGTCCTCCATGAAGGACGTGCCGCCGGGGGCCATCGCCTTCAGGGTGTGCAGCAGCACCGACGTCTTCCAGTCGCCCTCGCCGCCGAAGCCGTAGCCGTCGCCCATGAGGCGCTGCACGGCCAGGCCGGGCAGCTGGCGCAGGCCGCCCAGGTCCTCGAAGTTCGTGGTGAAGGCCTGGAAGCCGCCGGCCTCGAGGAACACGCGCAGGCCGAGCTCGATCCGGGCCGCGTAGCGCAGCGAGTCGTGCCGGTCGCCGCCGTCGCGCAGCTCGGGAGCGATGTCGTAGAGGTCGGCGTACTCCCCCACCAGCTTGTCGATCTCGGTGTCTAGCACCTGGTCGACGACCTTCACGAGGTCGTTCACCCCGTACGTGTTGACCGAGACGCCGAAGCGCAGCTGGGCCTCGACCTTGTCGCCCTCGGTCACCGCCACATCGCGCATGTTGTCGCCGAAACGCGCGAGTTTGAGCGTTCGCATCGCCGCCAGACCGCGCGCCGCGCGCACCCAGGTGGAGATTCGCTCAACAACGCGCGGATTGGTGACGTGTCCGGCCACTGTCTTGCGCGCGACGCCCAGCCGGGCCTCGATGTAGCCGAACTCGCGGTCGCCGTGGGCGGCCTGGTTCAGGTTCATGAAGTCCATGTCGATGGACGCCCACGGCAGTTCGACGTTGGCCTGGGTGTGCAGGTGCAGCAGCGGGGTGCGCAGCGCGTCGAGGCCGGCGATCCACATCTTGGCCGGGGAGAACGTGTGCATCCAGGTGATGACGCCGATGACGCCCGGCGCCGCGTTCGCCTCCTGCACCACGTCCAGGATCGCTGAGGCGGAGGTCAGCACCGGCTTCCAGACGACCTTGACGTCCAGCGACGACGCCAGGACCTCCGAGATCTGTCGCGACTGCGCAGCGACCTGATCAAGGGTCTCGGGGCCGTAGAGTCCCTGGCTTCCGGTCAGGAACCAGACCTCGTGCTCACTCATTGCTCTCCTCCATCAGGTGCTGGCCGTAGACGTTCTGGTACCGGTCGAAGAGCCGGTCCACGGCGGTTGCGGGCAGCCGGTCGATCGGACCGAGCTGACGAGCCAGGTGCATCGTGCGCGCGACGTCCTCGCACATGACGGCGGCCTTCACGGCGGCCTTGGCCGTGGGGCCGATCGTGAACGGGCCGTGCTGGCGCATCAGCACCGCGGGCGAGCGCGAGCCCCGCAGCGTCTCGACGATGCCGCGCCCGATGTCGTCGCTGCCGATCAGCGCGAACGGCCCGATCGGGATGTCCCCGCCGAACTCGTCGGCCATCGCCGTGAGCGAGCACGGGATCGGCTCGCCGAGGGCGGCCCAGGCGGTGGCGTACGGGCTGTGCGTGTGCACGACGCCGTTGACCTCGGGCATGTGGCGGTAGACGTACGCGTGCGAGGCCGTGTCGCTGGACGGGCTGTGCTCACCCTCGACCAGCGTGCCGTCGAGGTCGCAGACCACCATCGACTCCGGCGTGAGCGAGTCGTACTCGACCCCCGACGGCTTGATCACCAGCAGATCCTCGCCGGGCACCCGGGCCGAGACGTTGCCGGCCGTCCAGGTGACCAGCCCCCACCGCGTGAGATGAGCGTGCAGGTCACAAACTTCCGCACGAATCTGAGCGATCGTCTGAGAAACGCGCATGATTGTCATTCCCCGCCCTCCCGAATGGCCGATTCGACCTCACCGACCCCACCGGCCGCCGGCGCTTCGGAGCGACCCGTCTCCGGCCGGAAGGCCTCGTCGCGGATCGACCGCAAGCGGTGCAGCACCTTGTTCTCGCCGCGGCCGAAGTAGTCGTGCAGCAGCGCGTACTCGGCGTAAAGCCGGTCGTAGACGGCGGCATCGGCCGGATTCGGCTGCCACACGTCCTTCTCGACGCGGCCCATGGCCTCGGCGGCCGTCGCGACGTCGGGGTAGGCGCCCGCGGCCACCGCTGCGTGGATCGCCGAGCCGAGCGCCGGCGCCTGCTCCGACGAGGCCACGCTGATCGGCCGCCGCAGCACATCGGCGTAGATCTGCATGACCAGCGGGTTCCGTTTGAGTCCCCCGGCCGCGACGAACTCGGTCACCGGAACGCCCGCGGCCTCGAACGTTTCAACGATCTTCCGTGTGCCGAAGGCCGTCGCCTCGATGAGCGCCTTGTAGATCTCGAACGGCCGGGTGGCCAGCGTCAGGCCCGCGATCAGACCCGAGAGGTGGTGGTCGACCAGCACCGACCGGTTGCCGCTCTGCCAGTCGAGCGCGACCAGGCCGTGCCCGCCCACCGGCTGCTCGCCCGCCTGGCGCGAGAGCAGGTCGTGCACGCTGACGCCGGCCGCGCGGGCCTCGTCGTGCACATAGGGCGGAACGCCGTTGTCCACGAACCAGCCGAAGATGTCCCCGACGCCGCTCTGCCCCGCCTCGTAGCCGTACAGCCCCGCGAGAATGCCGCCGTCCACGACCCCGCAGATGCCCGGCACGGCCGCCCGCTCCGACGAGTTCATGACATGACAGGTCGACGTGCCCATCACGAGCAGCATCTGCCCGGGCGCGACGGCCCGGGCGGCCGGCGAGGTCACGTGGGCGTCCACGTTGCCGACGGCGACCGCGATTCCCTCGGGCAGCCCGGTCCATTGCGCCGCCTCGGCCGTCAACCCGCCCGCGCGCTCGCCCAGCGCCGAGATCGGGTGGGCGAGGCGGGTATCGGCGAAGTCGGCGAACCCGGGGTTGAGCTCGGCCAGGAAGCCCCGGGCGGGATACGTACCGTCCTGATAGATGCCCTTGTAACCGGCTGTGCAGGCGTTGCGGGTCTCCTGCCCGCAGAGCTGCCAGATGATCCAGTCGGCCGCCTCGATCCAGCGCTCGGTGCGCGCGTAGACCTCGGGGTCCTCCTCGAGCAGCTGCAGCGCCTTCGCGAACTGCCACTCCGACGAGATCTTGCCACCGTAGCGGTCGATCCACGGCTCGCCGCGGCGGTGCGCCAGCTCGTTGATGCGATCGGCCTGCGGTTGCGCCGCATGGTGCTTCCAGAGTTTCGCGTACGCGTGCGGTCGTGCCTTGAACGTGTCGAGCGCGGACAGCGGGGTGCCGTCGGCCAGCGTGGGCAGCACCGTGCACGCCGTGAAGTCGGTCGCGATCCCGATGACGTCGGCCGGGTCGATGCCCGCCGCCGCCACCGCCTGCGGGACGGCTGTCCGCAACACCTCGACGTAGTCAGCGGGGTCCTGCAGCGCCCAGTCGGGCCGCAGGCGTTCCCCGGTGGCAGGCAGGGTCCGCTCGATCACGCCGTGCGCGTATTCGTGCACGGCGGCGCCGACCTCTTCGCCGTCGCTGACCCGGACGACGACGGCGCGCCCGGACAGCGTGCCGAAGTCGACCCCAATGGTGTAGCCGGACATGTTCACTTGGCCTTTCTGGTGACGAGCCGCTGCAGGACGATGAACGCGAAGAGCAGGATCCCGACGACGATCCGCGTCCACCACGAGTTGAGGTCGCCCTGGAACGTGATGATCGTCTGGATGAGGCCGAGCACCATCACGCCGAGCACCGTGCCCAGCACGTATCCCGAGCCACCGGTCAGCAGCACCCCGCCGATGACCACGGCGGCGATCGCGTCGAGCTCGAGTCCCTGGCCGTGCAGGCTGTAGCCCGAGGACGTGTAGAAGCTGTAGAGCACGCCGCCCAGCGAGGCGCAGAATCCGCTCAGCGTGTAGACCGCGATGCGTGTGCGCCCGACCGGCAGGCCCATCAGCAGCGCCGAATCGGCGTTGCCGCCGATCGCGTACACGTTGCGCCCGAACCGCGTCCAGGCCAGGACGATCGCCGCGATCAGGACGACGATCGCCGCGATCACCACGTTGAGCGAGATGAACACCCCGTCGTCGAACCGGAACCTCTTCTGGGCCATCTGGGTCCAGAACTCGTTCGTGATCGGGATCGAGTTGCGGTCGATGAGCAGGGCCAGGCCGCGGGCCAGGAACATGCCGGCCAGCGTGGCGATGAACGGCTCCACCTTGAAGAAGTGGATGACCGCGCCCATGCCGAGGCCCATCACGGTGCCGATCAGCAGCACCAGCGGCAGGACGACCCCGGCCGGCCAGCCGGCGGTCAGCAGGGTGGCCGCCACGGTGGTGGTCAGGGCGATCACGGCGCCGACGGACAGGTCGATGCCGCCGGTGAGGATCACGAACGTCATGCCGACGGCCACGACCAGCAGGAACGCGTTGTCGACGAAGATGTTCAGGAAGACCTGGGTGTCGCCGAAGCTCTCGTAGTTGTAGACGCCGATCGAATACATGACGATCAGCAGGGCCAGGGTGGCCAGCACCGGGATGTGCTTGGTGTTCGGCCGGTAGACCCGTCGCCCGCCGAGGATCGAGCGGTTCTTCTGGGGCGTGGGTGGGGTGCTCACGTCGATCACGCCGGAACCTCCGCTCTCCTGGTGCCGAATCTGCCGAAGACCTTGGCGCGGAACGTGGCCGACTGGGCCAGGCAGAGCACGATCACGACGACCGCCTTGAACAGCAGTGTCGTCTCGACCGGCACGCCCACGCTGACCGCGGTGATGTCGAGGGTGGTGATGATGACCGCGCCGAGCACGCTGCCCGCGATCGAGAACCGGCCGCCGGTCAGCGCCGTGCCGCCCAGGACGACCGCCAGGATCGCGTTGAGCTCGATCAGGTTGCCGGCCGCGTTGCTGTCCGCACTGGACACGTCCGAGCTGTAGATCAGGCCCGCGACGCCCGCGAAGGCGGCTGCGAACACGTACACCATGATCGTGATGCGGCGCGCGCGGATGCCGGCCAGCCGGCTTGCCGTGGGGCTGCCACCGACCGATTCCAGAAGCAGTCCCAGGGCCGTACGCCGGGTGAGCGCGACGGTCAGCCCGACCGCAGCCGCGGCGATGAGGAACGAGACCGGCACGCCGAGGAAGTAGCCGGCGCCGATGACCCGGTAGGGCGCGGAGTGCACGTTCAGGATCTGCCCGCCGGTGATCAGCTGGGCCACGCCGCGGCCGGCCACCATGAGGATCAGCGTCGCGATGATCGGCTGGATGCCCAGCACCGCGACCAGGAACCCGTTCCACAGCCCGAAGACCAGGCACAACGCGATCGCCGCGCCGACCACGAGCAGCACCGGGCCGACCGCGTCGGGATTGCTGAGATCGCCGATCAGCAGACAGGCCAGCGCGCCCGAGATCGCCATCACCGACCCCACCGACAGGTCGATGCCGCCGGTCGAGATCACCAGCGTCATGCCCAGCGCGACCAGCACGAGCGGGGCGCTCCGGCGCAGGATGTCGATCAGCGAGCCGTACAGGTGCCCGTCCTGCAGCGTGATCGTGAAGAAGTTGTTCGAGAAGATCAGATTGCTGGCCAGCAGCACCACCAGGACGGCGGTGGGCCAGAACAACCGGTGTTTCAGCAGTGTCGTCATGACGTGGCTCCGCTGGCGATGGTCTGCATGATGCGGTCGGCGTCGACGTCATCGCCGTTCTCGAGCTCCTCGACGAGCCGCCGGTCGCGGAGCACCTCGATCTTGTGGCTGAGCCGGAGCACCTCCTCGAGCTCGGCGCTGACGAACAGGACGGCCATGCCGCCGTCGGCGAGCTGGGCCACCAGCCGCTGGATCTCGGCCTTGGCACCGACGTCGATGCCACGGGTGGGCTCGTCGATGATCAGCAGCCGGGGCTCGGTGATCAGCCAGCGGGCCAGCAGCACCTTCTGCTGGTTGCCGCCGGAGAGGTCGCGGACCAGGCGTTCCGGGTCGGCCGGGCGGATCTGGAGCGCCTTGATGTACTGGTCGACCAGCTCGTCCTGCTTGCGGCGCGGGATCGGCCGGGTCCAGCCGCGGGCGGCCTGCATGGCCAGGATCATGTTCTCCCGGACGGTCAGCTCGCCGAGGATGCCCTCGGTGCGCCGGTTCTCGGACGAGAACGCGATGCCCTCGGCCATGGCCTCCCGCGGCGTCTTGACGGCGTGCGGCTTGCCGTCGACCAGCAGTTCGCCGTGGTCGGGGCGGTCGGCCCCGAAGAGCAGGCGGGCCAATTCCGTACGACCGGAGCCGAGCAGACCGGCCAGGCCGACCACCTCGCCGGCGTGGATGGTGAGGTTGAACGGGGCGATGGCGCCCGTCCGCCCGAGCGCGCGGGCCTCGACGATCGGGGTGCCGCGCTCGCCGGACGTCGAGTCCTTCGCCTGCCCCTGGATCTGCTCGAGGGCCGCCAGATCCTTGCCGATCATCTTGCTGACCAGTTGCATCTGGGGCAGTTCGGCGGTGCGGTACTCGCCGATGAGCCGGCCGTTGCGCAGCACCGTCATCCGGTCGGCGATCTCGTAGACCTGGTCGAGGAAGTGGCTCACGAACAGGATCGCGACGCCGTCCTCCTTGAGCCGCCGCATGATCGTGAAGAGCTGCTCGACCTCGGAGGCGTCCAGGCTGGACGTGGGCTCGTCGAGGATGAGCACCTTGGTCCGGCCGACCTCGGTCGCGCGGGCGATCGCCACCATCTGCTGGATGGCCAGCGAGAAGCTGTCCAGCTGGGCCGACACGTCCAGGTCGAGGTCGAGCCGGGCCAGGCTGACCTCGGCCCGCCGGCGCATCTCGGACCACTGGATGCGCCCGAACCGCCGCGGCTCACGGCCGATGAAGATGTTCTCGGCCACCGACAGGTTGGGGCAGAGGTTGACCTCCTGGTAGACGGTGCTGATACCGGCCTGCTGCGCCTGCAGCGGCCCGGTGAACCGCACCTTCCGCCCGGCCAGCTCGATGTCACCCCCGTCGATGTCGTACACGCCGGTCAGCACCTTGATCAGCGTCGACTTGCCCGCGCCGTTCTCGCCCATCAGCGCGTGGATCTCGCCGGGTAACAGCCGGAAGTCGACGCCGTCGAGGGCGACGACGCCGGGGAAGATCTTCTTGATGCCGGTCATCTTCAACTGCTCGGCCATGTGGGCTCCGTTCAGCGGTGGGCCGCCCGGCGTGCGGACGGCCCACCGGCCGCTGACTCAGTACTTGCGGGACGGGAGAGCTTCCTTGGCCTGCTCCGGGGTGAACGTCGTCTCCTCGGTGAGCACGCGCTGCGGGATGGTCTCGCCGGCCTTCGCCTTCTTGACCAGGTCCATCAGCTGTGGCCCGAGCAGCGGGCTGCACTCGACGATGAAGTTGATCTTGCCGTCGGCCAGGGCCGTCATGCCGTCCTTGACCGCGTCCACGGTGATGATCTTGATATCGGTGCCGGGCTTCTTGCCGGCCGCCTCGATCGCCTCGATGGCGCCCAGGCCCATGTCGTCGTTGTGCGCGTAGAGCACGTCGATGTCGGGCTGCGACTTGAGGAAGGTCTCCATCACGGCCTTGCCGTCGGTCCGCGTGAACTGACCGGTCTGCGAGGCGACCACCTTGAACTTGGGCTCGCTCTTGATGACGTCGGCGAAGCCGGACTTGCGGTCGTTGGCCGGAGCGGCGCCCGGCGAGCCCTGGAGCTCGACGATGTTGACCGTGTCGGTCTTGCCCTCGTACTCCTTGACCAGCCACTCGCCGGCCTTCTTGCCCTCTTCGACGAAGTCCGAGCCGATGAAGGACTTGTAGAGCGTGGTGTCCGGGTCGTCGATCGCGCGGTCGGTCAGGATCACCGGGATGTTGGCGTCCTTGGCCTCCTTGAGCACGGTGCCCCAGCCGCTCTCGACCACCGGCGAGAAGGCGATGACGTCGACCCGCTGGGTGATGAAGTTGCGGATCGCCTTGATCTGGTTCTCCTGCTTACCCTGGGCGTCGGAGAACTTGAGGTCGATGCCGGACGAGGCGGCCGAGTCCTGGATCGACTTGGTGTTGGCCGTACGCCAGCCGCTCTCGGCGCCGACCTGCGAGAAGCCGAGCGTGATCTTGTCGTCGCCGCCCGAGCTGCCGGAACCGGAGCCGGCATCGCTGTCGCCGCCGCAGCCCGCGACCGCCGAAACGAGCAGGAGCCCGCCGGCCACCGCGATGGAAAGTCTCTTGAGCACTGAATCCTCCTGATGTGAAGGCGCGCGTGTTAACGTTCACAGAGCTGAGTTCCGGCGCCGCGTGGGGATGACGGGCAACCGGCGGATGAGGGTCTGTCGTTGCGGCGAGTCGCTGCGGCGTCACCCTCAGGACTCGCGTTCCGGAAGTGTTACCGTTCTCATCACGCGAGTCAAGCCTTCAACACCGGTTTGTTACCGACTCATTGCCGAATCGCACAAGGTGCTGGAAGACGTGTCCGGGATAGATGGACACAGCTCCCCTCAGCCTTACACTGTGCGCGCTCACATCGGGCATTGTCACCGCGGACTCGGGGGTACCTTTGGCATCCAGAAAGCCCGCCACCGACGGCGTCCCCGCCGCGACGAGCCGGCCCCGCCTGACTGTCATGCGCGACGTCGCCAAACTCGCCGGCGTCTCGCACCAGACCGTGTCGCGGGTGCTGAACAACCACCCCAACGTGCGTGACGCGACCCGCCAGCGCGTGCTCGACGCCATGCGCTCGCTCAACTACCGCCGCAACCTGGCCGCCCGCACCCTGGTCACCCGGCAGTCCGGCACGCTGGGCATCATCGGCTTCGAGACCACGCTGTTCGGTCCCGCTTCCATGCTGTACGGAATAGAGAGCGCCGCCCGGGACGCCGGCTACCTGGTGAGCATCGCGTCGGTGCGCGACCTCGACCGGCGCCAGGTCCTCGAGGCGGTGGACCGGCTGACCCAGCACTCGGTGGACGGGGTCATCGCCATCGCGCCCAAACAGTCGGTGAACCAGGCCCTGGCCCAGGTTCCACCGTCGTTGCAGTGCGTGGCCGTCGGCGGCGCGGGCGAGTCGGATGCGGCGCCCACGGTCTCGATCGACAACGCGGCGGGCGCCCGCCTGGCCACGCAGCACCTGCTGGACCTGGGCCACGCCACGGTCCACCACGCGGCCGGACCGTCCGACTGGCCGGAATCGGCCGAACGCATCGACGGCTGGCGCAGCACCCTGTACGCGGCCGGGGCGGTCGTGCCCGCCGTGGAACACGGCTGGTGGGACGCGGAATCGGGCTACGCCCAGGGCAGCGCGATGGCGAAGGACCCGAACGTGACCGCCATCTTCTGCTCCAACGACCGGATCGCGCTGGGTGTGCTCCGGGCGTTGCACGAGGCGGGCAAGCGGGTGCCGGAGGAGGTGAGCGTGGTCGGCTTCGACGACATGCCGGACTCCGGCTTCTTCGTCCCCCCACTGACCACAGTCCACCAGGATTTCGCCGAACTGGGCCGGCGCAGCCTGGCCCTGCTGCTGGAACACATGACCACCACTCCCGCTGCCGACCCGCAGCCGCCGCAGCGTGTCCTGCTCACCCCGCAGTTGGTGCTGCGCACCAGCAGCGGCCCGCCGCCCTCGCCAACCTCCCCCGCCGTGCCGCCCTCCCCGGCCTCGCCGCCCGCGGCCTCGCCCTCCCCGGCTTCGCCGGCCTTGCCGCCCTCCCCGGCCGGGCGTGACGGCAGCTCGCACCTCCGCCCCTGACCGACCCTTTTATCAAGGTCTGGTCCGCTGGGAACGCTCCCGCCGGGACGATCCCGGCCCGCGCCGGCAGCGATGCCCTGTGATTTCTGCGGCGCGGCGTACCCGCACGTCACGGGCATGGGTGCGCACGGGATATCCTGCCCGCAACCAGTGGATGCGGGGTACGGGTGAGCGTGAAGCGCGGACGGCCGCCGGGCATGATGGACGTCGCCCGGCTGGCGGGAGTGTCGCACCAGACCGTCTCCCGGGTGCTCAACGAGCATCCCAACGTCAGCGAGCCGACCCGGCTCAAGGTGCGGGCGGCGATCGCCGAGCTGGGGTACCGCCCCAACCGCACGGCGCGGGCACTGGTCACCGGCACGTCGAAGGTGATCGGTGTGGTCGCGCCCAACACGGCGCTCTACGGCCCGGCCTCGATGCTGACCGCCTTCGAGCAGGCGGCGCAGGACAGCGGCTTCGCGGTCAACGTCGGCAGCGTGCGCAGCCTCAACGAGCGTTCGATCGCCGACGCGGTCGAACGGCACCTCGACCAGCGCGTCGCCGGCCTGGTGGTGATCGCGCCCGTGGCGAGCGCCGGCCCTGCCCTGGCCCGCCTGCCCGACGACATCCCGCTCGTCACGATCGACGGCGACCCCGAGCGGGCCAGCACCCTGGTCACGGTCGACCAGGTGGCGGGCGCCCGCGCCGCGACCGAGCATCTGCTGGCGGCCGGCCACTCCACGGTCTGGCACATCTCCGGCCCGGCTGACTGGTTCGACGCCGCGGGCCGGGTGCGCGGCTGGGAAGACGCGCTGCGCGCCGCCGGCGCCGAACAGCCGCCCCTGCTCACCGGCGACTGGAGCGCCGAGTCGGGCTACCGCAACGGCAAACTGCTGGCCCGTCTGCCCGAGGTGACAGCGGTCTTCACAGCGAACGATCACATAGCGCTGGGCCTGCTACGCGCCCTGAGCGAACACGGCCGCCGCGTGCCCGAAGAGATCAGCATCGTCGGCTTCGACGACGTTCCCCAGGCGGCGTACTACACGCCCCCACTGACCACCGTCCGCCCCGACTTCGACGCGGTCGCCACGGCCGGCGTGGAACTCCTGCTGGCCCAGATCGAATCCGGCACCGCCGACCTGGCGGCCCGCCGCACGATAGCCCCCACCCTGGTAACGCGGGACAGCGTCGCACCCCCGCCGCCGCGCTGACCCGGCCGGCCAAATTTTCCCGGTGACCTGTTCCAACCGCTGCGTGATCTGTTAGCGTTAACAGGTCTCACTACGGGTATTCCTAGGCCTGTGGCGCTGACATCGGAAGAGAGGACCCGGTTGGGGCCATCAAGGGGAGGATGGCCCCACTGGGTGCGTCTCCGGCGTGCATGCCGGCAGACCAACCCGGCGTAACGCCGTCGCCAACCAGCGCGGGACGCCAGATCAACCGGCCGCCTGAGGCGAATCAGCGCACCGCGGCTCGATCTCGACAGAGCAGCAGAGCGACCCGACCAGTCACCGTCGGTCGATCAGCGCGGGTCGTCGGCTGTCCTCAGGCCGGCGGACTGGGCCAGCAGGCCGGCCTGGGTGCGGTTGGCGCAGCCCAGCTTGTCGAACAGGTGCGAAACGTAGCCCTTCACCGTTGCCTCGGACAGGGACAGGCGGCCGGCGATCTCGGCGTTGGACAGGCCGTCGCCGACCGCGGTCAGGACGTCGCGCTCGCGATCGGTCAGGTCGGTGACGCGGGCCCGAGCGGCTTCGCGCTCCTCGTGTGCCGTCGCGGACGCTGCGACCAGCCCGTCTCTCGCCACCGGGGACAGGACGGCATGGCCCCGCGCCGCCACCCGGATCAGATCGAGCAACTCCCCCGGCGGCGTCGACTTGACCAGGTAACCCGCCGCCCCGGCCCGGAGCGCGCGGATGACGTGCCCGTCGGCGTCGAACGTGGTCAGCACCAGCACCACCGGCGGATCAACCAGCGCCCGGATGCGCTCAGTGGCCGCGAGCCCGTCGACCCCCGGCATCCGCAGATCCATGAGCACGAGATCGGGCCGTTCCCGCACGACGGCCTCGACCGCCTCGGCGCCGTCCGCCGCGGTGCCCACCACGACGACATCGGGCGCGGCGGACAGAATCGTGCCGAGATGCCGGCACACCAGCGGCTCGTCGTCGACGATCACCACCCGCAGCCGGCTCACGACGTTCCCCGCTCGGCCGTGACCTTCACCGGCATCACCGTCTCGAGCCGGAAGCCGCCCGCGCCGTCCGGCCCGACCACCAGCGTGCCGCCGATCGACTCGACGCGTTCGCGCAGCCCGGCCAATCCGGCTCCGTTCCCCCGGGCCGATCGCGACGAACGCCCGGCGCCATTGTGGACGACGATGCGGACGTGCTCGGGGAGGTATTCCGCGTCGACCCGCACCGGCGCCCCGCCGGCGTGCTTGCGGGCGTTGGTCAGGGCCTCGCGCACCACGCGGTAAGCCGTGCGGCCCGTGACCCGGGACAGCATCGACGGCTCGCCCGCGGTGACCAGCGCGACCTCTTGCCCGGCCCGGCCGGCCTCGTCGACCAGGTGCGCCAGCGGGGGCAACGGCGCCTCGTCGAGCGGCGCCTCGGCGGACCGGCCACCCCGCCGGAGCACGCCGACCAGTTCCCGCAGCTCGTCGAGCGCCAAGGCGCCGTTGGCGCGCAGGTCTTCCGCGGCCCCTCGGGTGTCGTCGTCGGGCGCCCGTACCGAGAGCGCGCCAGCCTGCAATGTCATCAGCGTGACCCGGTGGGCGACCAGGTCGTGCAGTTCGGTGGCCAGGCGGGCGCGTTCCTCGGCCCTCGCCCGCTCGGCGCGCCACCACTGTTCGCGTTCAGCCCGTTCGGCCCGCTCGCCGAGCAGTGCCATCTTGCGGCGGCGGGCCGCCAGGTAGAGCGCGAACAGGGGCGCGACCGCGCTGTGCAGCAGGCCGTTGACGACGAAGCTGGTCGTCGGATCCCACGGCCGCACGCTGACCAGGGTCAGCAGGCCGATCAGAGCCCAGACGGCAGCCGACCAGACCGGCGGCACGCCACGCTCGGTGATGTTCTCGATCACGACCGACAGGGCGAGCGGGATCCAGGCGCTCACCGAGAGCAGGGCCTCGCCCACTGTCAGCGGGGCGGCGAACGCCACCAGCGTCTGCGCGATCGCGGCGAGCACGATCGTCAGCGCCGCGCCCGCCGGGCGGCGGCGCCGGACCAGGACGACGGCCGAGGTCACGACCTGGAGGGCTACGAACACCCACGCGTACGAGAGATCGGCCTGCGAACCGGCGACGAGAGCGGTGACCACGCCGCCGAGCACCGCTGCCACGACGAGCACGGTCAGCAGCACCCCGTCGATGAGACCGTCACGCCGCTTCATGGGCCCGACGCTACCGGGCTCGGCGGGAGGGCGGACCCTACCAAAGTAGGGGCTCGGCACGTACTTTCTCCGCTGCCGCCGACCGGCCGCCGTCGGGCTGAATGGGAGCCGACAACGACGAAGGGAGAACGTCATGACAACGATGACGAGGCGAGGGCTCCTGGGCGCCGCCGCGGGCGCCGCGGCAGTGATCGCCACCCCGGCCGCGGCGCCCGCCGAGGGCCGGCGCGGCCGCGCGGTCACCACGTTCGTGCTGGTCACCGGCGCGAACGGCGCGTCGAGCGGCGATGCCGAGCTCACGCTGCGCGGCCATCGCACGGTCGGCGTCGAGCTGCCCGGCCACGGCGCCGCCGCCGGCCAGTTCCGCCGTTCCTACCAGGCCCCGCAAGACCTGGCCGCGCTGGCCACCGAGCGATCCCCCATGGCCGGCATCACCCTGGACGACTACGTCGCGGCCACGGTGACCGTGGTCCGCCGGGCCGCCCGGCTCGGCCCGGTGATCCTCTGGGGCGGCAGCATGGGCGGCGCCACGGTCAGCCGGGTCGCCAACGAGGTGCCGAGGCTGATCAGCCGGCTGGTCTACAGCTCCGCCTTCTGCTGCGTCGACCTGCCGGCGATCGGCGACTACCTGCAGACCCCCGAGGCCGCCGGCACCCTGATCCTCGAGCTGGGCGGCGCGTCGCTCGCCGACCCGGCCGTCATCGGCGCGACGCGCACGAACTTCCGCACGAACGACGCCACCGTTCTCGCGAAGATGAAAGAGGCGCTCTGTGCCGACGCCACCGAGGCCGAGTTCATGGCGATGCTCAACGCCTCCCAGCCCGACGAGTCGACCCAGGTTCCGCTGGCCGACGCGCGCGGCCACAAAGACACGTGGGGCACCATCCCGCGCACCTACATCCGGCACACCCGCGACCGCCTGATCCCGCTGCCGCTGCAAGACAGGATGATCGCCGAGGCCGACCGGCTCACTCCGCACAACCGGTTCGACGTGCGCTCGGTCGCCACCTCCCACGCGGCCGACGGCGCGGGCTGGGCCGCCTCGGTCGAGATCCTCGACGAGTTGGCCCGCCGATGACCCGCCGCTCAGGCGACGACGGGGCTGCGGCGCTCGAGGAAGACGACGTCTCGCCAGCGGTTCTCCCGAGCCGCGTGGCGGGCGACCCGCTCCCGGATGCCGACCGTGCGGAAGCCGCACGACCGGTGCAGAGCGAGACTGGCCTCGTTCTCGGGAAAGACGCCGGACTGGATGGTCCAGATGCCCGCCGCCTCGGTCGAACGGATCAGCGCCGCCAGCAGGGCGCGGCCCACGCCGCGGCCCTGGGCAGCGGGGTCGACATAGAGGGAGTGCTCGACGACGCCGGCATAGACGGGCCGCGACGACACCGGGGTGACGGCCACCCACCCCAGCACCGCGCCGTCGACGCCGGCCGCGATGTGCCGGTGGCCGGCGAGCCGGCCCGCGTCGAAGGCCTCCCACGACGGCGCCGCGGTCTCGAAGCTGGCGTTCCCGCCGTCGAGCCCGGCCTGATAGAGCGCCAGCACGGTCGGCCCGTCCGTCGCCAGCATGGGCCGGATGGTCAAGTCGCGAGTCATGGGGGTGCTGTCCACTTCTCTACTCTGCCCCGTGCGGCGGGCCAGGAAGCGACGCACCGCGCCGATCACGCGGGCGCCGCCGCCTCGAACCGCAGCCGGCGGTCATCGGAGTTCACAGGGTCCACGCGGGCTCATGTCCGCCGGCGGCGTGGTCTTTCATCGCCAGGAACGCAGGACCCACTTGCGGACAAGCGGCGGCACCACCCACGAATAGACGCAGAACGCCAGCCAGACGAAGCCCAGCAGGCCACCCAGCACGGGCAGTCCGATCGCGCGCAGGCCGATGATCAGCGTCACCGCGACCAGCCAGGTCTTCAGCGCGCCGAACCGCAGAATGGGGCGCAGCGGTCGCATGAGCGGGTGGCGGGCCACGCGCAGCTCCATCGCGGACTCGGCGAACACCTGCTCGGTGGGACGGGCCGCGGCGGCCTGGCGGAAGCCCTCGTAGGCGGCATCGACGTGACCGCGGGCCGCGCTCGTGCCGCCCAGCAGCGCGTGGGCGACCGGATTGTCCGGGTGGGCGCCGACGAACTCGCGACTGATCCGCTGAGCCTCCCGGTCGTCGCCACGCGCGTGCGCCAGCTGGATCCGGGTCGCATAGACCACCGGCGCCTGCGGCGCGCGGGCGGCGGCCAGATCCACCAGCTTGCCGGCCTTCTCGAGCTGGCCGTCACCCGCGCACAGGTCCGCGTACGCGCACAGCAGATCGACGTCGTTCGGCGCGAGCGCCAGGCCGTCGAGGAAGGCCCGCTCGGCCTGCTGGTCACGCCTCGCCTCATGCTCGGCCCGGCCCAGCCAGAGCAGCAGGCCGGGATCGGGCCCGTTGGCGGCCAGGGCGGCCCGGGCGGCGTCGCCCACCTCGGTCCAGCGGTCGAGCTGGCTGAGCGCGGCGCACCGCAACTGCATCGCGTACGAGCCCGTGACCTCGTTGGCCGGAAGCATCGACAACTGAGTGAGCGCCTGCTCGGGGCGCCCGGTCGCCAGCAGCGCCTGCGCGTGGTGCAACGTCGCGTTCATCGGACCAGCACCGCCAGCAGCACGGCCTCGAGCAGGCCGCAGACGATAGCCGCGGCGAATCCGGGGCCGATCAGCCGGGCCGGCTCGCGACCGCGCAGGGTGGCGACCCGGAACGGGCGGCGTTGCAGGGACAGCACCACCAGCCACACCAGCAGGCCGCACACGGTGCCGGCCAGCCGTACGGTGGAATTGCCGTCGGTGAAGGCGCCCACCGTGGCCCGTGCGGCGAAACCGGCCACGCCGGCGCCCGCGATGGCGAGCAGCTGCCCGGTCGGCAGGGCGAGACGGTGCCCGTTGAGCAGGCCGAGCGTGGCCGCGGCGAGGGGACCGCCGAAGAAGGCGGGATAGACGATGGACTCGGGCCGCCACGGCGGTTTGCCCGGCGCCGGCTGGTCGCGGATCGTCGGGCGGAACAGGTCGTCCTGCATGGGCTTTCCCCGCTCTCGTTCGCCCGGCGCCGGTCCGCTCCGTGCGCGCGGGCCAGCTTATCGGGGCGGGACACGTCGGCCGAGTTCGCGCCCCGTTCCTTCACGGCTCCAGCCGGGCACGCAGCGCCCGTCCGGGACGACACGAGCACGCGGCGGCCTGTTCGCACGAGCCGGAACTAAGCATGTAGCCGACGGTGTCGTCCGTAACTGGCGGCTCCCGAGCAGGCCAGCCCTCGGAAGGGCCGCCGGAGTTACGGGCGATAGTTCTGAGCAGGGGTTTAGGCGAGGGCTCCGGCCAGCTCGCGGCGGGACGTGATGCCCAGCTTGGCGAAGACCTTGCGCAGGTGCCATTCCACGGTGCGGGGGCTCAGGAACAGCACCGCGCCGATTTCGGGGTTGGTGCGGCCGGCCACGGCCAGGCGGGCGATCTGCGATTCCTGCGGCGTCAGCTCCTCGCGGGCCGATGTGCCCCTCTTGCGGACGGTCTCGCCCGTCGCGGTGAGCTCGCGTCCGGCCCGCTCGGCGAAGCCGGCCGCGCCCATCGACGAGAAGGACTCGTACGCGATCCGCAATTCGCTGCGAGCCTCGGCGCGCCTGTTCTCGCGGCGCAGCCATTCGCCGAACAGCAAGCGCGCCCGCGCCACCATCACGCTGAGCCGATCCGCCGGCAGCAGCTCGATCGCCTCACGGAAGTACCTCTCGGTGCGCGTCGGCGGCCCGGCCAGCGCGTCGGCCAAGGACTGGATGCCGGTCGCCCAGTTCGTCCCGGCCGGGCCCGTCCGCTCCCGCAGCCGCTCGGCTGCCTCGGCCGCCTCCGCCGCCGAACCCGACCGCGCGGCTGCCTCGATCAACTCGATGAGACCCCAGTGCCAGAAACCCAGGTCCTCGTACGCGATGGTCTGCCGGGCCACGTGCAACGCCTCCGGATAGCGGCCGAGACCGTTGTAGAGCACCGCTTTGTTGTGCCCGGCCAGAGCGACCAGCCGTCCCTCCTCCCGCGCGAGGGCGTCCCTCTCGATCGGCTCCATCAGGTCGAGCGCCTGCCGCTCCGCACCGCGGTAGGCAAGCAGATTGAGCGGGCCGGACGGTTGCGCGACCAGGCCGGTGGCCCGCCCCAGCGTGTCCGCCTCGCCGACCAGCTCGGACGCCTCGTCCAGCCGGCCGGCCAGCACCAGGGCGCCGGCCCGGAACGTGAGCATCGCGGGCAGCATCGAACGTATGCCGGTTTCGCGCGCGAAGCCGGCTGCCTGCGCGGTGAGCCGGTTCCAGGCCTGGTCGTCGAACAGCTCGTGGGCGACCGGCACGCCGATCCAGACCAGGCCGAGGTTCTCGCGGGCGTCGAGCGCGGCCAACGCCCGCGTCAGCGGCTCGACCGAGGCCGGGAAGCCGTCGAGCACCCAGGTGGTCAGCCCGGTCAGCAGCAGGCCGGCCGGGTCGTCGCCCGGTGCGACGGCGCGGGCCGCCTCGGCCACCAGCCGGGCATCGCCGTCGCCCAGCCGACCGGTGTGCAGGGCCGCGCCCAGCGCCGACAGGTACGTCTCGCGGGCGGCAGGCAGATCCAGTTCCTCGAGGCGGCGGGCCGCGGCTACCAGCGCCCGCGCCGCGTCGCGGCCGTGATTGAGCCAGAACGCGGCCTGGGCCCGCAGTCGTTCGACCCCGGCCTGACCGAGCGGGTCGAGCGGGCCGATCTCGGCCGCGGCCAGCAGCTCGGGCACGCGGGCGGGCGCGCCCGCCAGGAAATGCGCCCGCGCGGCGGCCAGCGTCCGGGTGGCGCGGGGCTTGGGGTCGGGGCTGAGCTCGGCCGCGCGTTCCAGGAAGGCAGCCGCTGCCGCCCGGCCGCCCCGGCTCAGCGCGCGGTCGGCCGAACGCTCGAGCTCGTCGGCGACCGCCGCGTCGGGGCCGGCGGCGGCGTGGGCGAGGTGCCAGGCGCGGCGGTCCGGCTCCTGGTGCGGGTCGAGGACGTCGGCCAGCGCGCGGTGCACGACCCGCAGGGCGGCGGCATCGGTCGACCGCCAGCTCGCCGACCGTACGAGGGGATGACGGAACCGGACCCGGGCGCCGAGCTCGATCAGCCCGGCCGCCTCGGCCGGCCCCGCGGCGCCGGGCGGCACACCGAGGCGTTCCAGGGCACGCCACAGCAGCGGCACGTCCCCGACGGGTTCGAGGGCGGCCGCCACCAGCAGCGTCCGCGTCTCGGCCGGCAGCTCGGCGATGCGGCGCTGGAAGTCCTGGTCGAGGCGGCCCGCCACCGGACCCGGACCGGGACCGCCGAAACCGAAGGCCAGCTCGGCCGGGGTCAGGCCGCGCGGCAGCTCGAGCAAGGCCAGCGGGTTGCCCTGCGTCTCGGCGACGATCCGGTCGCGCACGCGCTCGTCGATCGGGCCCGGCAGCACCGTCTCGAGCAGGGCGCGCGCGTCGGCGTCGGGCAGGCCGGCCACCCGCATCTCGGGCAGCCCGGTCAGCAACCGCTCGTCGCCGGGGCTGCGCGCGGCGAACACGAGCGCGACCGACTCGGCGTCGAGACGGCGGGCCACGAACGTGAGGATCACCTCGGACATGCGGTCGAGCCACTGCGCGTCGTCGACCACGCAGAGCAGCGGCTCGTCCGACGCGGCCTCGGCGAACAGGCTCAGCACGGCCAGGCCGACGAGCAGCGCGTCCGGCGCCGGGCCCGAGGCCAGCCCGAACCCGACCGCCATCGCCTCGCGCTGCGGCTCGGGCAGCCGGTCGAGGTGGCCCATCAGCGGCGAGCAGAGCTGCTGCAGACCCGCGTACGCGATCTCGGTCTCCGACTCGACACCGGCCGCGCGGACCGCCGGCCCCGGCGCGGCGCTGCTCAGATGGTCGAGCAGGGCCGTCTTGCCGGCGCCGGCCTCGCCCCGCAGCACCAGGACCCGGCTCCGACCGCCGCGCACGTCGGCCAGCAGGCGATCGAGCTCGGCCAGCTCCCGGCGGCGCCCCCGCAGCGTTTCCGTCGGCACGTGGTCACTCCTTCTGATCGTCCCCGGCCGCCACCGCGGCGGAAGCGTCGTCCCCGCCCGCCGTCGCGACCGAAGCGTCGTACCCGCCCGCCGTCGCGACCGAAGCGTCGTCCCGGGCCGCCCGTGCGGCGATCCGGGCCACCTCGTCCACCGTGAGCGCGATGATCGGCTCTTCCGGGCCGCCCGCAGCCAGCCCGCGCTCGACGTGCCCCACGTAGTAGTCCGTGGCGACACGCTGGTCGAGCGCTTCGTTGAGTGCCTCGGCGATCCGCTGAGCCAGTTCGTTCATCATGACCGCCAACGGTAGGCCCCGCCGGGCCTCAGGGCGTCGCCGGGACGATTCGGTCCCACTGGTGGTCGACCAACTCGGCGGAGCAGCATCTGCCCTCGCGGTCCCGCGGCCCGGCCAGCAGGAAGTCCGCCTCGTCACGATGCTCCGCCGGCACCAGCAGGGCGATGAGGTTCTCCAGCTCGGGTGGGGTGTCGCGGATGCGCTCGCGCACCGTGTCGCCGGCCAGGAAGCGTACGAAATAAGCCGCATGCACCAGGTGCCGCTGCCGGCGGCTCTCGTCGAGCGGCAGGAATTCGAGCAGGACACTCCGCACGATGTCGCGTGGGCTCGGAACGTCACCCAGCGCGGCGACCTGACTCCGCCGCCCGAGCCACGTCGACTGATTCGGCGGCCGCGCCGACGTTGTCGACACGGCCACCGAAGGCTTGGGGTTGGTCAGGCGGGCTCGGGCTCGCGGCGGTCCTGTTCGGCCGTACGGGCCTCGGCCTCCTCGATGATGCGGCGCTCCTCCGCGGCGTTCTTGCGGTGCTGGCTGAACGAGTAGACCAGCGCGGCCGCCCACACGACGTAGATGACGGCGTAGATGCTGTAGCGGACACCGTCCGACGCGTCGATCCAGTCCGAACGCAGCAGGGTGCGGCTGTTGGTGAGGATGATCACGCCGCCGACCGCGGCGCCGAGCACCCGCGGGGGGATGTGCCGGACCAGCCAGGCGGCGATCGGGGCGGCGATCACGCCGCCGATCAGCAGCGCGGCCACCCAGGTGAAGTCGATGTTCTCGGAGCCGAGCCCGAACAGGAAGCCCAGGCTCGCGGCCACCGCCACCAGGAACTCGCTGGTGTCGATCGAACCGATCGTCTTGCGGGGCTCCAGGCGGCCGCTGGCCAGAATGGCCGGCGTCCCCACCGGCCCCCAGCCGCCGCCACCGGTCGAGTCGACGAAGCCGGCCACCACACCCAGCGGGGCCAGGAACCGCTTGCGCAGCGGCAGGCCCAGGCGCCCCTTGGGCAGGCCCATCGTGGTGAAGCGAATGAAGACGTACAGACCGAGCGTCAGCAGGATCAGCGCCATCAGCGGGGCCGCGGTCTCGGTGGACAGCCCGGACAGGAACGTAGCGCCCGCGAACGCGCCGACCGCGCCCGGCACACCGATCCGGAAGACGACCTTCCAGTCGACGTTGCCGAACTTCCAGTGCGAGACACCGGAGACGAGCGTGGTGCCGATCTCGGCCAGGTGCACGGTGGCCGAGGCGGCGGCCGGGTTCGTGCCGATGGCCAGCAGCAGCGTGGTCGACGTGACGCCGTACGCCATGCCGAGGCTGCCGTCGACAAGTTGCGCTCCGAGGCCGACGAGGGCTAGGAGGATCAGCTTTCTCATGGTCGCTCCAGTCCAGGCGCGTGTGGGGACGAATGTTGGGTGCGCCTATAGTGCCTACCATTTCGATAGGAGAACGGGCAAGAGCATCTCACCTCCGCGGCCCGTTGTCACGCCCGGCCCCACGACACGCCGACCGAGATGCCCGGATCGTCCGCGTCCCGCGCCTGGGCGTCCACCACGAGCACAGAGAGCATGAACGTGATCGGTCAAGCCGCCGTCCGGTGCGGGCGCGGCGCTGACCGGGCCGCCGTGGAGCGCGGCGCCGGTGAGCGAGACGGCGTCGCCTACTTCATGACGAGCTACCTGAGACGACTGTCAGAACGGCGCCGAGAAGCGGTGCGCTCAGCCGAGTTCCTCAGGCGGCGCGGCTGCGCCAGAGGAGCCAGACGAAGTAGGGGGCGCCGATCAGGGCCGTGACCAGGCCCGCCGCCAGTTGGTTGGGGGCGATGACCGTACGCCCGAGGGTGTCGGCCACGCAGACCAGCAGGGCGCCCAGACCGACCGACACCGGCACCATCCGGGCGTGTGAGGCGCCGACCAGGGCGCGGGCCGCATGCGGCGCCACCAGGCCCACGAAGGCCAGCGCGCCCACCGCCGTCGCGGCGGCGGCCGTCAGCACCGCGGCCAGGGCCAGGAACACCAGGCGGGCGCGGTTCAGAGGCACGCCCAGCAGGCGGGGCACGTCCTCGTCCAGCGCGACCAGGTCGAGCGTGCGGCTGGCGGCGAGGGTGAGCGGCAGGGCCACGATCAGCATCAGGAGCACGGGAACGACCTGGCTCAAGGTCCGGCCGTACGTGGAACCGGCCAGCCAGGTCAGGGCCACGCCCACGTTCCACGGGGAGACGACGACCACGACGAGCGTCGTCACCGCGGTGGCGGCCGCGCTCACGCCCACGCCGACCAGGACGATCCGGTCGGACGACAGGCCCCGGCTCGCGGCCAGGTGGTAGACCAGCGCGAACGTGGCCAGCGCGAACAGCGTCGCCGCGCCCATGATGGGCCAGCCGCCGACGCCGGGGAACAGCAGCACCACCAGCACCGCCCCCACGGAGGCGCCGGGGGTGACACCCAGCAGGCTGGGTTCGGCGAGCGGATTGCGGGCCACGGCCTGGACGATCGCTCCGGCCAGGGCCAGCGCGGCCCCGCCCAGCAGCGCGGCCAGCACCCGCGGCCAGCGCTGGTCGAGCACGAAGCTGACCTGGCGCCCGGCCGTCCCGTTGAACCAGTTCATGACGTCGCCGAGCAGGATCAGGCGGTCGCCCAGCAGCAGCGCCGTCACGAACGCGGCGACTACGGCCACGCCGAGCACGATGCCGACCGCGATCACCCAGGCGCGGGTACGCACCGAGCCGTTGGCGCCGCGCGCCGGAGCCGCCGCCGGGCCGCCGTCGCGCAGGCGGCGGGCCAGCCACACGAGCACGAGCGCGCCGGCCAGGGTGGTGACCACGCCGGTGGGCACGGAGATGGCCAGCGACGACGGGATGGCCAGGCGCAGCAACACGTCGGCCGCGACCACGACCAGCGCCCCGGCCAGGCCGGCGAACGGCAGCAGCAGCACGTGGGCGCCCAGGCCGGGCACGCGGCGGGCGGCCAGCCGGGCGATGACCGGCGCGCACAGGCCGACGAAGCCGATCGGGCCGGCCACGATGACGCCGGTCGCGGCGAGCAGCACCGCGCAGCCGATCGACAGCACCCGCGTCCGGCGGACGTCGACGCCCAGCACGCGGGCCGAGTCGTCGCCGAGGCCGAGCACGTCGAGCCGGTGGGCGAGCAGCATGGTGGCCAGCACGCCGACGGCCACGACGGGCGCGGCCAGCGTGACGTTCTGGGTTCCGGACTGGACGGTGGTGCCGCTCCCCCACGCGAACAGGCCGATCGTGTTCTGCTGGAACAGCATCAGCAGCAAGGTCGTCAGCGCGTTCAGGGCCAGCGCCACGGCCGAGCCGGCCAGCACGAGCCGGGTCGGGCCGGCCGCGCCGCCCCGCGAGACGAGCAGCACCAGACCCGAGGCGAGCAGGCCGCCCACGAAGGCGACGGCGCCGCCGGCGAGGAACGGCAGGGAGATGCCGAACGCGGCGACGGCGACCACCGACACGTACGCGCCGGCGTTGACGGCCAGAGTGTCGGGCGAGGCCAGCGGGTTGCGCGCCACCGACTGCAGCACCGCGCCCGAGATGCCGACCGCGAGGCCGACCAGCAGGGCGGCGAACAGCCGGGGCAGGCGGCTGGCCACGAGCACGGCCACCGCCTGCGACCGCGCGTCGTCTGCCGCCGAGCCGGGCAGGATGGCCCGCACCAGCTCGGCGACACTCAGTGCGGCGGTGCCCTGCGTGAGGTGCACCGCCGACAACACGAGCAACAGCGCGACCGCACCGGCGAAGACCGCTACGACCCCGTACGTGGCGGAGCTCTTGACCTCAGCCGCAGGAAGGGTGGCGGTGGTCACGCGCTCAGTGCGGCGGTGAGCGCGTCGACGAAGGCGGTGGCCGAGGCCGGGCCGCCGAACATCCAGATGCCGTCCGGGATGCGCTTGACCTTGGATTCCTTGACGAATGGGAGCTGCTTCCAGACCGCGTTGCTCTTCAGCGCGTCGGTGAAGTCGCCGCCGTCGGCGTCGTTGGCCACGTAGACGAACGTCGTCTGAGCGTCCGTGATCTTCGTGAGGCCCTCGACGTCGGTCTGCGCGAGGCCGTAGTCCTTGTCACCGCCGCTGGTCCACTGGTTCTCCAGGCCCAGCTCCTTGGCGATGCCGCCGAAGAACGAGTTCGGCGTGTACATGCGCAGCGACACGTTGCCGGACTCGACCCAGCCGTCGGTCATGACGAACGGAGCGCCCGCCCTACCCGCCTTGGCCAGGGCGTCCTTGCCCGCGGCGATCTTGGCGTCGAAGTCGGTGAGCAGCTTCTCGCCCTGGGTCCGGGTGCCGGTGGCCTGCGCGAGCGTGGTCACCGTCTTGCGCATGTAGCCGATCGGGTCGGCGCCGTCCGAGCCGCGCAGGGTGAGGACCTTGGTGATCTTGGCGATCTGCTGGATGACGTTGGCCGGCAGGTCGCTGGTGGTGACGACCAGGTCGGGCTTGAGCGCGGCGATCGCGTCGAGGCTGGGCTCGCCACGGGTGCCGACGTCGGGGGTGCCGGCGTCGATCGGGGCGCTCTTGTCCCAGGCGTTGTAGCCCTTGACGTCGGCCTGGCCGACCGGCTTCACGCCCAGCGCCACCAGGTTCTCGGTGAGGCCCCATTCGAGGGAGACGACGGCCTTGGCGGGCGCGTCCAGGTGCAGCGGGCCGCGCTCGTCGGTGAGGTCGACCGGGCCGCTCGAGGGAGCGGCCGATCCGGCGCCGGCCTCGTCGGCCGGATCTTCGGTGGTGCCGCAGGCGGCGAGAACCATGACGGTCAGGGCAGCGGCGAAAGCCCGGCGGGTAAGCGCCATCAACAAATACCTTTCAGAGGGTTACGGGCCGGTCAGAGGGTTACGGGCCGGCTGGTGTGCCGGCCGATCGGGCGCGTGTGGAGGTGGCCGTCGTCGCCGACGGACACCTCGATGCGCAGTCCGTAGACCTCGCTGAGCAGCTCGGCCGAGAGCACGTCGGCCGGCGTGCCGGTCGCCCGCACGACGCCGGCGTGCAGGAGAACGACCTGGTCGGCGACGGCCGCGGCCTGGTCGAGGTCGTGCAGCACGACGCCCACCGCGACCTGGTGGTCGTCGGCCAGCTCGCGCACGATGTCGAGGATCTCGACCTGGTAGCGCAGGTCGAGGAAGGTGGTGGGCTCGTCGAGCAGCACGACGCCGGTGTCCTGGGCCAGGCAGGTCGCCAGCCAGACCCGCTGGAGCTCGCCGCCGGACAGTTCGTCGACGGCTCGCTCGGCCATGGCGTCGACCCCGGTCAGCCGCATCGCCTTCTCGACGTGGGCCGGGCCCTCGGCGTCGCCGGCGCCGAAGCGGCCCCGGTAGGGATGCCGGCCGTAGGCGACGACGTCTCTCACCCGTACGCCCCCGGGGGTGGGCCGGGACTGGGTGAGCAGCGTGACCCGCCGGGCGAAGTCCTTCGGCCGCAGGGCGAAGGCGTCGCCCTCGCCGTCCAGCGTGACGGTGCCCGACTGCGGCGCGTGCAGGCGCGCCAGCGAGCGCAGGAGCGTCGACTTGCCCGACCCGTTCGGCCCGACCAGCGCCACCACTTCCCCGGCGCGCAGCCGCAGGCCCGCTCCGTGCACGACGGTACGACCGTCGTAGGCCAGCGTCAGCTCGCTCCCGGCGAGCGCCACGTCCCCACTCATGAGGTGAGGCTAACCTAACCCGAGATCAACTCATAACCGCGGGTCGCCGCGCGCCCTTCCCGAGCAGCTGAACCGTGAGGACACCGAGGGCCAGCGGGATCAGCCCGAGCACGACGTTCTGCAGCAGCGCGAGATCGTCGACGACGAAGATCGCCCAATGCGGCCCCACCATCTGCTCGGCGGCCTGGAAGGCCAGGTGGAAGCCGATCGGCACCCACAACGTGTCGGTGACCGCCCGGAGCAGCCCCTGGACGATCGCGAACCCGAAGAAGGTGACGACCCGGTCGACGCTGCCGGCCGCGCCGATCAGCACGCCGAAGAGGGTGAACAGCACCGCCTGCACGAGCACGACAGCCCAGGTCGGCATGGCCAAGGCCAGATTGCGGAAGAGGTACCCCCGGAATACGAGTTCCTCGGGCAGCGCCTCGTAGAGGAAGACGAGCACGATCAGGGCGAACACCGGGAGCACCGAGCCGCGCACGTCGATCGACACCAGACCGGCCACGACGAAGACCGTGACGGCCACCGCGGCCGGAATCAGATAGCCCGCCATGCCGGCTGCCAAGAGCCTTCCCACCGTACGCGGGGAGGCCCGCCGAAGCCCGCTCCAGGGCACCCGGTCGAGATAGCGCCACGCCAGAACCACCATCGGAACAACCAGCACGGTGACCGCCACCGCCGAGAACACGTGCCGCCCGCGGTCGTAGTCGTCCGTACCGAAAAGCGCCTCGCCGGACCGGTAGATCGCCATCCAGATCGCCGTGGCCGCACCAAAAACGATCCCGGCCCGCACCGCCGCATTCGGTCGTCCCATGCCGTCGAGTCTGTCGGCGGCAGCCCGTTCTCCGCTGCCGACTTAAGTCGACCACGGCGGCCGAAAGTTCAGTCCGCGCGATCCTCCTGATAGGCCGTTCCCCCATGGGATTCCGGCGTCAGCGGCCGGGCGCCACCCTCGGGCGGCCCCGATTCCGACTGTGATCCGGCGGCCAGCTGCGGGTACTTCGCGTCGAAAGCGGGCCGCTCGGACCGGATGCGCGGCATCCGGTCGAAGTTGCGTAGCGGCGGCGGGGACGAGGTCGCCCACTCCAGCGAGTTCCCGTGCCCCCAGGGATCGTCCACTGTGACCACCGGGCCGAACCGGTACGACTTCCACACGTTGTAGAGGAACGGCAGCGTGGACGCGCCCAGCACGAAGGAGCCGAGCGTCGAGAACGTGTTGAGGAACGTGAAGCCGTCCGTGGCCAGATAGTCGGCGTAGCGCCGGGGCATGCCCTCGGCTCCGAGCCAGTGCTGCACCAGGAACGTGGCGTGGAAGCCGAGGAACGTCAGCCAGAAATGCACCTTGCCGAGCCGGTCGTCGAGCATGCGGCCGAACATCTTGGGGAACCAGAAGTAGACGCCGGCGAAGACCGCGAACACGATCGTGCCGAACAGCACGTAATGGAAGTGGGCGACCACGAAATAGCTGTCGTGCACGTGGAAATCGACCGGCGGGCTGGCCAGCAGCACGCCGGTGAGGCCGCCGAGCAGGAAGGTGACCAGGAATCCGATCGCGAACAGCATGGGCGTCTCGAGGCTGATCTGGCCCCGCCACATCGTGCCGATCCAGACGAAGAACTTCATTCCCGTCGGTACGGCGATCAGATAGCTCAGCAGGCTGAAGAACGGCAGCAGCACCTGGCCCGTGGCGAACATGTGGTGCGCCCAGACACTCATCGACAGGGCCGCGATCAGCAGCGTCGCCGACACGAGTCCCTTGTAGCCGAAGACCGGTTTGCGGCTGAACACCGGGATGACCTCGGTGATGATGCCGAAGAAGGGCAGCGCCACCACGTAGACCTCGGGGTGGCCGAAGAACCAGAACAGGTGCTGCCACAGCATCGGGCCGCCGGTCTCGGGCGCGAAGACCTGAGCCCCGAGCGTACGGTCGGCCGCCAGCACCAGCAGCGCGGCCGCCAGGAACGGGAAGACCAGGATGACCAGCAGGCTGGTGACCAGGATGTTCCACGTGAAGATGGGCATCCGGAACATGGTCATGCCGGGGGCGCGCAGCGTGAGAATCGTGGTGATCATGTTGACGGCGCCCAGGATGGTGCCCAGCCCGCTGATCGCGAGCCCGACCACCCACATGTTGCCCCCGACCCCCGGCGAGTGGATCGAGTCGCTCAGGGGCGCGTACGCCGTCCAGCCGAAGTCGGCCGCGCCGCCCGGCACGAAGAACCCAGCCACGACCAGCGTGCCGCCGAACAGGTAGAGCCAGTAGGCGAACGCGTTCAGCCGCGGGAACGCCACGTCGGGCGCGCCGATCTGCAGCGGCACCACGAAGTTGGCGAACGCGAACACGATCGGCGTCGCGAACAACAGCAGCATGATCGTGCCGTGCATCGTGAACAGCTGGTTGTACTGCTCGGGCGACAGGAACTGCATGCCGGGCCGGGCCAGCTCACCGCGCATCAGCAGCGCCATGACGCCGCCCAGGAGGAAGAAGACGAACGAGGTCGTCAGGTACATCAGGCCGATCTGTTTCGCGTCCGTGGTGCGGATGACGCGGGCCAGGAACGAGCCCCGGACCTGGGGACGGACGGGCCAGGGCCGGGCGACGACAGGCTTCGGTTCGAGAGGCTTCGGTTCGACCGCGGTCATCGTGACCTCCTCGGGCATGCCGAGGGCTGACGCTACGCCGACATTGTCAAGACCACATCCCGTACGGGCGTCAATCGACCATGAAGGACGCGGTGGTCACGTTGGGCGAGGTGGCAGCGGCGGCATCGCCGGCCGCCCGCACGACGTACCGGTAGGTCATCCCGCGGTTGCCCTGGGACAGTCCGGCCCAGGCGCCGCCGGTGGCGAAGGTCGCGAAAGTGGCGTTCTGGTCGGTGACCCAGGTTTTGCCGCTGCGGTGCTGCAGGCTGACGGTGACCTTGCCGGCGCGCTTGGGGAAGATCTGCATGGCCGCGCGCACCGCGCCCAGCGACCGGTAGCGCGCGACGCCGTTGCTGACCCGGGTGTAACCGGCGAGCTTGACGACGGCCGCGCCCGCCGTGGTGAAACGGGCCGACGCCGAGGCGGCCCGGGCGGTGCGGGTGGCCGCGGCGGCGGCCGACACAGTGCCGTTGCCGCGCCCGGCCACCGACCAGGTGGCCACACCCCGGGCGTTGGTGGTGACCGACTTGGCCACCGTCGTGCCGCCGGCGGTGACCCGGATCGTGACCGGGGTGCGCGGCCGGTTGGCCGCCCGCACGGTGACGGTCAGGTTCTTGCCGTACGCCGAAGCGGGTTTGACGGTCACCGCGAACGCCGGCCCGGCCGCGGCACCGGTCGGCGCGACGACACTCCCGGCGACGAGGGCGGCGGACACAAGGGCGGTTCTCAACTTCCTCACCGCCCCAGCATCAGCGCGTCGCGTTGCCGGCACGGTTCACGCGGGTGGCCTGTCGGTTGTTCAGGCCCGGTAGCCGTCGAAGAGCGGACCGCCGGCCCGCCCGAGCACCTCGCCGGCCACCCGGGACGGGTCGTCGCGGGCCGCCAGCCACCGAGCAGCGAAATCGGGGTCCAGCTCCCGCAGCTCGCGCAACAGCCACTTGCCGCTGCTGAGCCACCGACCCGCGAACGCCAGCGCGGCGCGGGCCGTCTCGGTCCACAGGGCGGCCGCGATCACCGTGCGTTCACCCGGGTCGGTAGCGTGCCGGTGGTCGTCGAGCAGGTCGGTCAGGCCGTAGCGCAGACGGTCGCGTTCGACCGGAGTCAGCGCCGGCGGACCCTCGGCCAGGATCCGGGCGCACCGGGCGGGCAACTCCCCGGGATCCCCGAGCAGCGGAACCCCGGTGGCGAGCATGCGGTGGGTGCTCGGCTTGCGGGCGGCCAGCTCCCGCGCCATGAACTCGGCCAGCTTGCCGGGGGTGTGGACGAACAGTTCCACCGGCCACCCCCGGAAGTGCAGGCTCTCGCGAAAGCCGGGATCGTCGGCACGCAGCACCACGATGTCCAGGTCCGATCCAGGGGTTCGGGCCGGGCCCAGCACGCTGCCGGTGAGCACGGCCCAGGTGGCCTCGGGGAAACGGGACAGCACGAGGTCGCGGGCATCGGTCAGCGGGTCCACCCGATGATCCTGCCCCGCCGGGTCAGCGACTGCTCAGACAGGGCCGCAGCACGAGTTCTCAGGACTGGCGGAGCACCGACTGGACGCCGGCCAGCAATTGGTCCCGGGTGTAGGGCTTGGCGACGATCATCGAGTCGGGTTCGAGGTTGTTGCCGGCCTCGTCGATCAGCGCCTCGGCGAAGCCGGACACGAAGACCACCCGCAGGTCGGGGCGGCGCTGCTTGGCCACCCGGGCCAGCTGGCGGCCGTTCATGCCGGGCATCACGACGTCGGTGATCATCGCGGCGATCGGGTCGTGGTGGCGGTCGAGCAGGTTCAGCGCCTCGACCGCGTCGGCCGCCGAGAGCACGCGGTAGCCGGCGCCGTCCAGGAAGCGGGCGGTCACCTCGCGCAGGTCGGCCTCGTCGTCGACCAGCAGCAGCGTCTCGCCTCCGGACGACGCCGATACGCCGCCGGGCGGCACGGGGGCTGCGGGCTGCGGGGCCGGGGGTGCGGCCTGGTCCCGTACGCCGGGAAGGGTGATCGTCGCGGTCGTGCCCTCGCCCGGGACCGAGTCCAGCATCAGCTGGCCGCCGGCCTGACTGACGATCCCGTGGGCCGTCGAGAGGCCGAGCCCGGCCGTCCCGGTCGACCGCTTCGTGGTGAAGAACGGCTCGAACGCCCGGTTCAGCACGTCGGCCGGCATCCCGCGGCCGGTGTCGGTGACCGTCACCGCCGTGCCGCCCTCGGCACCGGCCGAGGTGGCGATGCTGATCGTGCCGCCGCCCGGCATCGCGTCGGCCGCGTTGGCGACCAGGTTGACCAGCACCTGGCCGATCTGGCGGGGATCGGCCCGCACGTCGGCCGGGCCGGGGGCCAGCTTCAGCACGACCGTAGCCTCGCCGGCGGCATCATGCAGAGCGTCGAGCATCTCCCGCAGCAGGGTGTTGACGTCGAACGTCGCCGGCTGGGTGATCTCGCGCCGGCCGAAGGCGAGCAGTTGCTGGGTGAGCGCCTTGGCCCGCTCGCCGCCCTTGACCACCTGGTCGAGGTCGGCCAGCAACGACTCCGGCAGGCCGGCCGGCAACGACTCCGAGAAATCGTTGATCGATTCGATGGCGAGCGAGGTGTATCCGAGGATCGCGCCGAGGATGTTGTTGAAGTCGTGCGCGGCCCCGCCGGCCATCCGTCGCAGGCTGTCGAGCCGTTCCGCGTCGCGGCGGCGGGCGTCGTCCTGGCGGCGCTGGGTCTCGTCGCGCAGCCGTTCCTCGGCCGCGATCACGTCGGAGACGTCGTCGACCATGAGGACGCCGCCGGCCAGTTCGGCGTCGTCGTCCTGGATGTGCCGCAGCTGGAGCCGCAGGCTGCGCACCGTGCCGTCGCCGAACTCGACGCGGTGGGTGAACCGGCGCTCGGTCGCGTTGCCGAGCAGCAGGTCGAGGGCGTCGCGGCGGGCCGGGGCATCCAGGCAGGCCAGCCAGCCGCGGCCGAGCAGGCCGGCGATCGGCGTACGCATGATCTCGGCCAGCCGGGGGTTGATGTAGTCGGCCTCGCCGTCCGCGTCGACCAGCGCGATGCCGACCGGTGAGGCCACGGCCATCGCCTCGAAGCGGCGCTCCGTGTGGTGCAGCGCGCGCACCTTCTCGATCAGCTTGGCGTTGACCGCCTGCACGTGGGCCTGCGCGAAGTCGTCGGGCGGAACCACGTCGATCGAGACCGGGCCGCCGGCCAGCGCCGCGTCGACCGCGTCGAGCAGCTCGTGCGGATCCTGGGAGCGCAGCACGACCTGGCTGACCCCGCACGCCTCGGCGATGGGCCGGGTCTCGGGTTCCAGATAGTTGGCCGTGTAGAAGATCACCGGCGCCTGGGCGGCCACCTCGTCGTCGTCGGTGCGCAGCCGGTGCACGAGCTCGAGCCCGTCGATGCCGGGCATCAGCACGTCGGAGACGACCACGTCGGGATGGTGCTCGTGGGCCAGCCGCAGCGCGTCGGCGCCGTCGTGGGCCTCGATCACCTCGTGCCCGCGGTAGCCGAGCAGCATACGGACGATGTCGCGGTTCGCGGACACATCGTCGACGACCATCACCGTCGCCACCGGCGGCTCCTCATCTGCTCATGTCCGCTATAAGACTAAAGCAGGAAAGATCCCTTGTACGGTTATTTACCGTGAGTAGTCGACATGTCGTCACCGCGGTCGTCGCCGCGGGGAGCCTGGTCTGGTCCTGGCGCCGCCTCGCCCGCGGCCACGACCGCCGGCGCCTCGAGCGGTACATCCACCTCGCGGCCATCCTCGAGGAGACAGCCGCACCGGCTTTCGTCAAGACGCTCGACGGGCGCTACCGGATCGTCAGCCCCGCCTACGAGCGGCTGCACGGCATCACCGGGGCGGCCGGGCGCTTCGACCACGAGATGCACTCGCCGGACCGGATGGCCGAGATCCACCGGCACGACACCGACGTGCTCGTCGGCAACGGCCCGGTCGCGTACGAGGAGGAACTGGAAGGCCGCTGGTTCGTGACCACCCTGCACGCGCTGCGCGACGGGCGCGGCCGCCCGTACGCGATCTTCGGCGCCGGGGTCGACGTGACCCAGCTGCGCCTGGCCGAGGGCAAGTTCCGCAGCCTGCTCGACGCGTCGCCCGAGGCGATGGTCTGCGTCAGCGGCGACGGCCGGATCGTGCACGCGAACGGCCGCGCGGTGGAACTGTTCCGCTACCGGCGCGACGAGATGGTGGGCGCGGCGATCGAGACGCTGGTGCCCGGGGCCAGCCGCAAGGTCCACGTACAGCATCGCAACCGCTACTTCGCCAGCCCGTCAGCCCGGCCGATGGGCGAGGGCATGCTGCTGACCGCCCAGCGCAAGGACGGCACCGAGTTCCCGGTCGACGTCAGCCTCTCCCCCGTGCAGGCCGAAGGCAAGACGATGGTGCTGGCGGCGATCCAGGACGTCACCGCCCGGCGCATGCAGGCGCACACGAACGCGCGCCTGGCCGCGATCGTCGAGTCCTCCAACGACGCGATCGTCAGCAAGGCCCTCGACGGCACGATCCAGACCTGGAACTCCGGCGCCGAACGGCTCTACGGTTACACCGCGGCCGAGATGATCGGCCACGACGTCACCCGGCTGCTGCCGCCCGACCGGCTCGACGAGGAGAAGCACCTGCTGGCCCGGGTGACCCGGGGCGAGACACTGCCGCAGCACGAGACCCGGCGGATGCGCAAGGACGGCCGGATCTTCGAGGTCTCGCTGAGCATGGCCCCGATGCGCGACGACGAGGACCGGATCATCGGGGCGTCCACCGTGGCCCACGACATCACCGCCCGCGTCAAGGCCGAGAACCGACTGCGGGTCGAGCGCGAACAGCTTGAGATGATCATGTCGGCGGCGGCCGACCCGTTCTTCTCGATGGATGCCGACGGCGTCATCAAGGAGTGGAACCGGCAGGCCGAGCAGGTCTTCGGGTGGCCCCGCGAGCAGATCGTCGGACGCAACGTCGCCGACACCGTGTTGCCGGGCCGGTACCGCGAGGCCCTGCAGCGATTCCTTGAGGGCCGGTGGGACTGGCTGCTCGACCGGCCGACTGAGATGCTCGCCCGGCACCACGACGGCCGGGAACTGCCGATCGAGCTGACCATGTGGCGCATCCGGCACGACGGCAGCGCGCACCTGCACGCCTTCGCCCGCGACATCAGCGCCCGTCTCGAGACCGAGCAGGCGCTGGCCGAGGCGCGCGACCAGGCCATCGAGACGGCCCGGCTCAAATCACAGTTCCTGGCCTCGATGAGCCACGAGATCCGCACGCCGATGAACGGGGTCATCGGCCTGACCAGTCTGCTGCTCGGATCCACCCTCGACGATCAGCAACGACGATACGTGGAAGGGATCAGCACGGCCGGTTCGGCGTTGCTGTCGGTCATCAACGACGTCCTCGACTTCTCGAAGCTGGAGGCGGGCAAGGTGCTGCTGGACGACACCAACTTCCAGCTGCGCCACCTCGTCGACGACGTGGTCGCCCTGGTGGGGCCGCCCGGCACGACGCACACGGTCACGATCACCGGCGAGTGCGACCCCAGCCTTCCCGGGACGGTCAGCGGGGACGCGGCCAAGCTGCGCCAGGTACTGCTGAACCTCGCCGGCAACGCCATCAAGTTCACCGCGTACGGCACTGTCTCCATCACCGTCACCTCCGACGCCGGCCGGCAGTCGGGCCCCGACGGCATTCCCGTCCGGTTCGAGGTTCGCGACACCGGCATCGGCATCGACCGCCGCGAGCAGGAGAAGCTGTTCGAGCCGTTCACCCAGGCCGACGCGGGCACGACCCGGCGGTTCGGCGGCACCGGGCTGGGGCTGGCCATCTCGCGCGACCTGGTCGAGCTGATGGGTGGCACGATCGGCGTGCAGAGCGAGCCCGGCCAGGGCAGCACGTTCTGGTTCACGGTGACGTTGCGCCCCGCCCGCGCCGGCGTCGACCTCGCGTCGAGCCACGCCCTCGACGGCCTGCGGGTGGTGATCGTCGACGAGGACGAGACCGACCGGGCCGTGCTGGCCGACCAGCTGGCAGCCTGGTCGATGCAGGCGACCGGCGTCGAGAGCAGCGAGGCCGCGTACCAGATCCTGCGCGACGCCGCCGCCACCGGCCGCCCCATCGACCTGGTCATCCAGGACGTGCGTACGGCCGGCCTGAGCACCCCCGCCCCCGAGGGCACGCCCGCGCCCAAGACCATCCTGCTCACGAACGACCCCACGGCCCTGCCGTCCGAGCCCGATCCGCAGGCGGTGTCGGCCGCCTTCACCAAGCCACTGCGCCAGTCCCAGCTGTACGACGCCCTGGTCGGCGTCCTGGACGTGGCCGAGTCCCCGGCCGAGACGCCGTCGCTGCCTGCCGCCGGCCGGGGCCACGTGCTGCTGGTCGAGGACAACGAGATCAACCGCACGGTGGCCCTGGGCATCCTGGCCAACGTGGGCTACAGCGCCGACGTCGCCGTGAACGGCCGCGAAGCGGTGCGGATGGCCGCCGCCCGCGACTACCAGCTCATCTTCATGGACTGCCTGATGCCCGAGATGGACGGGTTCGCCGCCACGGCCGAGATCCGCCGCCAGGAGGGCCCGGGCCGCCACGTGCCGGTCATCGCCCTGACCGCCAGCGCCCTGGCCGAGGACCGGGCCCGCTGCCTGGCCGCGGGCATGGACGAGCACATAGCCAAGCCCCTGGTCCCGGCTCAGGTGGCCGCCGCCCTGGCCAAGTGGGCCATCCCCGCGGCTGCCGGCGGCTCCGGCGTGCTCGCCCAGATCGAGGCCCGTGTGGACCAGCTACGCGGCCCCGACCCCGCCCAGAGCACCCCCGTCATCGAGGGCCTGCTCCGCAAGATGATCGACCGCATCCCCGGCCACATCGAGAAGATGAGCCAGGCCCTGGCCCTCGACGACGCCCCCACCCTGCGCAACGAGGCCCACCAGCTCAAGGGCATCATGGCCAACATCGGCGCCGCCGACGCCGCCACCGCCTGCGACCACTTGGAGAACCAGGCCCGCCTCGGCAACCTGGACACGGCCGTCGAAGCGCTGGCCGCACTCCACCCCGAGATCGACACCGTCCGCAACGCCGTGGACATCATTCTTCGCACGCCCGTGGGTACGACGCCCGCTTGACCTGCACCGCCGGATCGTCAGGCGCGCTCGAGGTGGGCTGCCATCGCCGTCATCAGGCGCTCGCGGGCGTCGACCTCTTTCAGCCGGGCGTCGGTGGCCTGGCGGCGCCACATGTCGCGGGGGGCTGTGGATGTCGCGCGTGCTCGCGATGGGTTCCTCGCCCGCCTCGGACTGCTTGCTCAGCGCGTACCGGAGCTTCTCGTGGCGGTCGAGCCACGCTTCGAACGCCTCGCGCACGGCGGGCTCGGCGAACAGGCCAACCAGCACACGGGCGCGCACAAGGTCCTCGTCGTCCGCTCCGGCTGTGCTGACCCGCACCACCGTCGTCGCGATCTCGACGTACGAATCCTCGAGTCGGCTGTCGCGGCGGTCGGCCCCGGCCTGGGTGTGGCGCAGCTCTTCCAGTCGACGGCCCTGGTCGGCGGTCAGTTCGGCCAGCGCCTGGGCGTGCCGGTTGCTCTCGCGCGCGAGCTCGGCAGTCTGCCGCTGGCTGCGTACGCTCGTGGCCCAGCCGAAGAGCAGGCCGGCCACCGCCACCACTCCGCTGCCCACCGGTGTGATCCAGTCCATCGGATCAGTCGGCGCAGTAGCGGCCGTCGTAGGCGGAGCCGTCGATGACGCCGCCCCACTTGACGCACGAGCCGTCCGCCACCGGGCCTGCCTTGGCGCCGCCCGCGGAGAACTCGTCCTTGCGCCGGTCGTTGGCCCGCGGCTGCCCGTCGACCTCGGCGTAGGCCGACATGGAGATCTTCTCGCCGTTGCTGACGCTGCGGAGCGTGACCGTGCAGACCTGCTCGCCCTCGTTCAGCGAGAGCAGGTGGACCTGCCCGACCTCCTGGCCGTCGCCGTCGCGCACCTTGCCCTGGTCGACCTCCTGGAAGTCGTCGCCGCAGAGCGCCTCGGCGGTGATCGGGTTCTCGGTCTCGGTCTCGCTCGGCTCCGGTTCCGGTTCTTCCGTGGTCTCGGTCGGTTCCGGCGCCGGGTTCTTCGTGCGCGGTGTCGAGGCGGGCTTGCGGGTCTTGGGCGGCTTGGTCGACGGGCTGGTGTCGCCGGCGATCACCCCGTTCGACGACGTGTCCTCGCCCGCGCTGTCGGACATGGCGAAGGCCACCCCGATGCCACCCACGCCCACCACGACCGCGGCGATGGCCGACGCCAGCACGATGTTGCGGCGACGGTTGCGGCCGGCGGCCGAGCCGGGGCCGGAGCCGGAGCCGCGGTCGGAGTCGGCCACGCCGGCGCCCGGCAGCGGGATCGCGGCCGCCCCGGCGGCGGGCATGCGGCCCGAGGACGTGCCGTAGCCGGCCTGCGGCGGCACCCCGGCCGAGGCGCGACCGGCCTGGTAGCCGCCGGACGATACCGGGCGGGCCGATCCCGTGTTCTGGTAGCCGGGCGACACCGGCCGGGCGGAACCGGTGTTCTGGTAGCCGCGCGGCGGCACCGCTGGAGCGGGCATGCGGCCCGAGGTGGCCGGGCCGGGCTGGCCGTACGGGCGGGTGGCCTGGGTGTTCGTCGGGCCCTGGAAGCGGGTCGCCTGGGTGTTCGGCGGGCGGCCCGGGGAACGAGCCACGGTGGCCATCTCGGCCGCGCTCGAGAAGCGCTGCGACGGCTCCTTGGCCAGGGCGCGCAGCACCAGGGCGGCCACCGGCGGCGGCACGTCGGCGGGCAGGGTCGGCAGATCGCCGTACACCAGCTGGGACATGACCTGCAGCGGATTGTCACCGACGTAGGGCGGCCGGCCGGTGAGGCAGCAGTAGGCGACGGCGCCGAGGGCGTACACGTCGGTCTGCGGGCCGATCTTCTTGGCCTCGGCCTGCTCGGGGGCCATGTAGTTGACCGAGCCGAGCACCACGTTGGTGCCGGTCAGGCCGGCCCCGGCTGCGGAGCGGGCGACCCCGAAGTCGACCAGCACGATCGCGCCGTTGCGGCGGACCAGCAGGTTGGCCGGCTTGACGTCGCGGTGCACGATGCCCGCCTCGTGGGCGACCTGCAACGCGTCGGCCACCTGGGCCACGATCGTCATCGTCTCGCCCGGGCTGAGCCGGCCCGCCTGCTCGATGCGCTTGGCCAGCGAGATGCCCTCGATGAACTCCATCACCAGGTAGTCGGTGCGGTTGCCGCCGACCTGGGCGTTCTCGCCGTAGTCGTACACCTGCACGATGCCGGGGTGGCGCAGCGCGGCCATCATGCGGGCCTCGGTGCGGAACCGCTGCAGGAACTCGCGGTCGGCCATCAGGGCGGGCAGGATCGTCTTGACGGCGATCGGCCGGTGGAGCATGAGGTCCTCGCCGCGCCAGACCTCACCCATGCCACCGGCGGCGATCCGCTGGGTCAAGCGATAACGGTCGTTGAGCATGGTTCCCGGGGACAGCACCCGGACATGCTACTCAAGCCGAACAACCCCGAAAGGGAGCGGCCCGGCCGACGCGGGCCGACTCCGGCCGGCTGACGGCCGGGCCACGAGGAGCGGCCCGGCCGACTCCGTGGGGACGGAGAGGGCCGGGCCGCGGGGAGCGCCGGAGGGTCGACCCGCTGGGTCAGGCCTTCCCGGCCGGCGCTGGTTCGGGCGCGGTGTCGGCGGGCGAAAGCGGAGAGTCATCATCCGCATGTGGATCGTCGAGCATGGTGGCCTCGTCGAACGGGTCGTCGCCGGTCAGCACCGCGCGGGTCTTGTCGCGGTCGATCTCGTTGGTCCAGGTGCCGACCAGGACAGTGGCGACCGCGTTGCCGGCGAAGTTGGTCAACGCCCGGGCCTCGGACATGAACCGGTCGATGCCGACGATCAGGCCGACGCCGTCGACCAGCTCGGGGCGGTGGCTCTGCAGGCCGCCGGCCAGCGTGGCCAGGCCGGCGCCGGTGATGCCGGCCGCGCCCTTGGAGGCGATGATCATGAACACCAGCAGCGAGATCTGCTCGCCGACGCTCAGCGGCTGATCCAGCGCCTCGGCGATGAACAGCGAGGCCATGGTCAGATAGATGGCCGTGCCGTCGAGGTTGAAGGAGTAGCCGGTCGGGACGGTGATGCCGACGACCGGCTTGCTGATGCCGAGGTGCTCCATCTTGGCGATCAGCCGCGGCAGCGCCGACTCCGACGACGAGGTCGACAGGATCAGCAGGAACTCGCGGCTCAGGTACTTGAGCAGGGCGAAGATGTTCATCCGGGCGACCAGCCAGAGGATCGCCGCGAGGATGACGAAGACGAAGATCGCGCAGGTGACGTAGAAGCCGAGCATGATCTGCGCGAGGCTCTTGAGCGCGTCCACCCCGGTCTCGCCGACCACGGCCGCGATCGCGCCGAACGCGCCGATCGGGGCCAGCCACATGATCATGGCGAGGATCTTGAAGACCAGTCGCTGGATGGTCGTGACGGCCCGCAGCACGGGCTCGCCCCGGCGGCCCATGCCCTGCACCGCGAAGCCGACCAGCAGCGCCACGAGCAGCGTCTCCAGGACCTCACCGTCGGTCAGCGACGAGAGCAGGCTGTTGGGGATGATGCCGAGGATGAAGTCGGCCAGGCTCTCGTCGGCCGCGCCGCCCGCCGCCTTCTGACCGGCCGCCGCCGAGGCCGGATCGAGGTGCAGCCCGGCGCCGGGGTGGATGATGTTGCCGACCACGAGGCCGATCGCGAGGGCCACGGTCGACATGACGAGGAAGTAGCCGAGGGCCAGACCGCCGACGCGGCCGACCTTGGCCGCCTGCCGGATGGAGCCGACGCCCAGGACGATGGTGCAGAAGATGACCGGGGCGATCATCATCTTGATCAGGTTGACGAAGCCGGTGCCGATCGGCTTGAGCTCCTTGGCGACATCCGGAACCACGAGTCCGAGCACGATGCCGGCCACGACCGCCGCGATGACCGCCAGGTAGAGGTAGTGCGTTCTGTCCCGCCTGACCCGCGGGGTGGGGCTCTGGGTCTCCATGGAGCAGACTGTGTCCCGCGTCTCACCTCGAGGGCGACATTGCGTTCATTCTGTTCACTGCCGGGAACCGAGACCGAAACATGCCGATTGCAAGACGGTGGAGCATCGCGCGCCAGCTCTTCGTGCTCCAGGCGCTGGTGGTGACGGCCCTGGTCGCGATCGGCACGGCCGGCGCGGTGCTGCTGGCCCGCGACGACACCGAGCAGGCGGCCACCGACCAGGTGACCGGGATCGCCCAGGCGATCGCCCACAACCCTCTGGTCGTCGAAGCCGTGCGCACCGCCGATCCGTCGCGCGTGCTGCAGCCGTACGCCGAAAGCGTCCGCCTGGCCACCGGCACCGACTTCATCGTGGTGATGGCGACCGACCGCACCCGGTACACGCACACCAATCCCACCCTGATCGGCCGGCGGTTCATCGGGACGATCCAGGGCGCGCTCGACGGCGGCACGGTGATCGAGAAGAGCGTCGGCACTCTCGGCGAATCGGTGCGCACGGTGGTGCCGGTGCGGGACGACGGCGGCCGGGTGATCGCGCTCGTGTCGGTCGGCATCCGGACCCACGCGATCAACCAGAAACTGCTGAGCCGTACGCCCGCCGTTGCCATCCCGACGGCGCTGGCGCTATTGCTCGCGGCGGCCGGGTCGTGGCTGCTCAGCCGTCGGCTGCGACGCCAGACGCACGGCCTCGGACCGGCCGAGATGACCCGGATGTACGAATATCACGACGCGGTGCTCCACTCGGTGCGCGAGGGTCTGGTCGTGGCCGACCGCTCCGGCCAGGTGACGCTCGTCAACGACGAGGGCCGGCGGCTGCTGGGCGACGGCGACCTGCCGCCCGAGATCAGCGAGCTGCTCGCTTCGAAGACAACGGTCGAGGACGAGCCCGTGCTGGCCGGCGACCGCATCCTGATCGCCAACCAGCGGGTGATCCACTCCGAGGGACAGACCGTCGGCACAGTGCTGACGCTGCGCGACCACACCGAGCTGCGCGCGCTGACCGGCGAGCTCGACTCTGTCCGCGGCCTGACCGAGGCGCTGCGCGCACAGGCCCACGAGTCCGCCAACCGGCTGCACGCCGTGCTCACCATGGTCGAACTGGGCCGCACCGAGGAGGCCGTGCGCCTGGCCACGGCCGAGCTCGAGGCGGCGCAGCAGCTGACCGATCAGGTGGTGGGCGCGCTCAGCGAGCCCGCGCTGGCCGCCCTGCTGCTGGGCAAGTCGGCCCAGGCCGCCGAGCGCGGTGTGCAACTGGTGGTGGACGATGCTTCCCGGCTCGGCAGCACCCCGCTGCCCAGCCGTGATCTGCTCACGGTGGTCGGCAACCTGGTCGACAACGCGCTGGAGGCGGTGGCCGGCACCGAGCCGCCGAGGGAGGTGACCGTGCTGGTGGTCGAACAGGACGGAGCTGTCCTCGTGCGGGTGGGCGACACCGGGCCCGGGCTGTCGTCAGCCGACGCGTTCCAGCGGGGCTGGTCGACCAAGGCCGAGGGTCGCGGGCTGGGTCTGGCGCTGGTCAAGCAGGTGGTGGACCGGCACGGCGGCAGCATCGACCTGGCGGGCGCCGCGGGTGGGGGCGCGCTGATCACCGTACGGCTGCCGGTGCGCCCGCTTCCCCCAGCTCACTCGCTTCCCGCAGCGCCGGAGACGGCGTGATCGCCATCCGGCGGCTGGCCGCGCAGCCTCTTCCCGCAGCACCGGAGACGGCGTGAGTGCCATCCGGCGGCTGGCCGCGCAGCCTCTTCCCGCAGCACCGGAGACGGCGTGAGTGCCATCCGGGGGCTGGCCGTGCAGCCTCTTCCCGCAGCACCGGAGACGGCGTGAGTGCCATCCGGGGGCTGGCCGTGCAGCCTTTTCCCGCAGCGCCGGAGTCGGTGTGAGTGCCATCCGGGTGCTCGTTGTCGAGGACGAGCCGCTTCTGGCTGAGGCCCACGCCGCGTACGCGGGAAGGGTCGAGGGCTTCGAGGTGGCCGCCGTCGCGCACACGGCGCAGCGGGCGATGGCCACGCTGCGCACGACACCGGTCGACCTGGTGCTGCTCGACCTGAACCTGCCCGACATGAACGGGCTCGAGCTGACCCGGGCCCTGCGCGCGGGCGGGATCGGCGCCGACGTGCTGGTCGTGACGTCGGCGCGAGACCTGGCGGTGGTGCGTTCGGCGGTCTCGCTGGGCGTCACGCACTACCTGCTCAAGCCGTTCACGTTCGCCACCTTCCGGGAGAAACTGCTGGGGTACGCCCGGTACCGCGCCCACATGCTCGGCGTGGAACCGGTCGCGGCACAGCACGAGATCGACCGCGCCTTCGCGGCGCTGCGCGGAGCCTCCCCCGACTCGCTGCCCAAGGGACTCGACCAGGGCACGCTCGACCTGGTGCTCGGCGTGCTGCGCGGCGCCGCGGACGCGACCGGGCTGTCGGCGGCCGAGGTGGCCGCGCGGATGGGCGCCTCCCGGGTCACCGCGCGGCGCTACCTGGAGCATCTGGCCGAGGCGGGGCAGGTCGCGCGGAGCCCCCGCTACGGCGGGCCGGGGCGCCCCGAGGTCGAGTACCGCCGCGTCCGGTAGCCGGTCAGCCTTCCGCTGCGTTTCGGCTGCCCTTCAGCTGGGCGGGACTTCAGCTGCCCTTCAGCTGGGCGGGCCTTTAGCTGGGCGGGCTCAGGGCGGCGAAGGTCGCGGCGGTGGTGGTGCCGTAGACGAGGTGAGCGCTGAGGTCTTTGGCCAGCGTCACCCGGTCGTACTCGTAAAGGGGCTTGTAGAGGCCCGCGGGCGGGAGCACCGCGTAGCCGGTGAGCCAGACTCCGGCGCCGAAGGGCGGGCCGTAGGTGACGCGCGGCTTCGGCAGCGAGCCGGCCAGCACTCCGTACGCGGCACCGTTGAGGATTCCGTAGCCCCAGTGCGTGATGTTGTTGACCAGCGCGGCCTGGCTGTCGGGAAGTTTGCGCTGGAAGAGGCCCTCGTACAGGCGGCGGCCAACCTGGGCCGGCGCGGGCGCGTCGTCCCAGGTCCGCACGGTCGACGAGAACTCCCAGGCGAGGAAGCTGTCCTGGCCGCCGCGGCGCTTGTATCGCCAGTAGAGCAGCGCGTCCATGGCGAGGGTGCCGACCGTGCCGGCGACGAGGCCGCGGATGACGGCGCCCAGAGGAGTCGTGCGGGTCATGGGACTTCCCTTCGTCGTGCTGGTTCCCCTCAGACTGCCCGCCGGCTGCGGGAATGGGGCTCGGCGTAACGGACGTCTCACTGCCGGCCCAGCCGTACAGCGCATGAATGATTCGGCATGGTTATTGTGAACCCATGGCAACCGAGAGGGCGGTCACTCCGATGGGGACGGTCTCGTTCCGCCTCGGGCTACTCGGGGTCGCGCAGGATGCGCTGTACGCGTCGCGGCTGGCCAACCTCGAGCTGAAGCCGAAGCACGTGGCGCTGCTGTGCATCCTGCGGTTGCGGGACGCCGGGTCCCAGATGGAACTGGCCGGCCTGCTCGGTGTGGCGCCCAGCCTGGTGGTGCTGCTGGCTGATCACCTCGAGGAGCGGGGTGCGATTCAGCGCGTACGCGACCCGGCCGACCGCCGCCGGCAGAGCCTCCGCCTGACCGAGACGGGGCTGCGGCTGCTCGCGTCGGCGACCGAGGTGGCCGCCGAGCTGGACGAGGAGCTGGCCGCCGACCTGCCGGCAGGCGACCGGGCGGCATTCAGCACCGCCCTGGACCGCCTGCTGGAGGCATCCCCGCACCGTTCCTGACCTCGGCCCCGAGGCCGATCGGCACCACGGCGAACGGGCGCCCGGGCGCCCGGCGGTCCTGCCTGCGCTCTCACGCTAGCGGGGTGCGGCAACCGTCGCCGCCGCCTGCGCACTCACGCAAGCCGGGTACGGCAACCGTCGCCGCCGCCTGCGCACTCACGCAAGCCGGGTACGGCAACCGTCGCTCAGTCCGCCGTGCAGCAGCCGTCGGCGCAACCCTCGGGATTCCCGGTGTTTCCGCGGGCGATCGGTGGGGTGCAGCAGGCGTCGCCGCGCCAGGCCTCGCGGCCTTCCTTGACCGCGACGGCGGCGATGATCAGGGCTGCTACCGGGTCGGCCCAGCTCCAGCCGAGCACGCTGTTGAGGGCCAGGCCGACCAGCAGGACTGCGGACAGGTAGGTGCAGAGCAGGGTCTGCTTCGAGTCGGCGACGGCGGTGCGGGAGCCCAGCTCGCGGCCGGCGCGGCGCTGCGCATAGGAGAGGCCGGGCATGACCGCCAGCGAGGCGGCGGCCAGGAGCAGGCCGACCGTCGAGTGCCCGGCCTCGGCGCCGGTGAGCAGGGTGCGTACGGACTCGAAGGTGACGTAGCCGGCCAGCGCGAAGAACGAGAGCGCGATGACGCGCAGCGCCGCCTTCTCGCGGGCCTCGGGGTCGTGGCCGCTGAACTGCCACGCGACCGCCGCCGCCGAGGAGACCTCGATGACCGAGTCGAGACCGAAACCGATCAGCGCGGTGGAGTTGGCGACGGTGCCGGCCGTGATCGCGACGACAGCCTCGACGACGTTGTAGGCGATCGTGATGCCGACCAGCACGCGGATCCGGCCGGCCAGAACGGCACGCCGCGACGGGCTGGGACCGAGCTGCAGAACCATCAGCAACCACCCTTCCTCTCACCGGCGACGCCGAGCCCGCGACTCATCTCGCTGTCACCCGTGGCCAGAACCACACCGAACCAGCCCGCCATCGGCAGCGCTCCGTCGCCTCGCAGCCGCCGCACGCGCAGCGAAGACCAAATCGACCGGCCATCAGCAGCAGCTCTCCGTCTCGCGGTCGCCGCGGCACAGCCAAGACCGAAACGGACGGCCGTCAGCAGCCCTCCGTCTCTCGGTCGCCGCAGGCGCAGCCACGACCTCATTGGTCGGCCATCAGCAGCAACCCTTCGTCTCGCGGTCGCCGCGGCACAGCCAAGACCGAAACGGACGGCCATCAGCAGCCCTTCGTCTCGCGGCCCAGACCGAATTGGCCGGTTATCAGCAGCAGCCCTGGGTTTCGCTGTCGGGGCAGGCGGCCGCGTCGACCGCCAGGACCAGGCCGAGCAGGTCGCCCAGGGCGTGTCGCAGGCGGCTGTCGGCCAGCTCGTAACGGGTGCGGCGGCCCTCGGGCACGGCGACGACCAGGCCGCAGCCGCGCAGGCAGGAGAGATGGTTGGACAGATTCTGCCGGGTGACGCCGAGCAGGTCGGCCAGCTCCGCCGGGTAGCCGGGGGCGTCGCGCAGGGCCAGCAGTAGCCGCGCCCGGGTCGGATCGGACAGGGCGTGACCGAATCGGGCGAGCACCTGACCATGGGCGACCGTCTGCATGCGGCCGACAGTACAGTGATTAATGTATTCAGTGGAAGATGAATCAACAACATATCTGAATCGGATTCCGACGCCGCACTGATCAGGATCCGGGCGATGTGGGATTCTTCCGCCATGACGACGCCGCAGCCGCCCGAGCCCTTCCAGCGCCCGACGCCCCCGCCCGGGCCGGACGCGGAGCCGGCGACCGGCGAGTCGCCATCGCAGCCCGACCCCGCGCCCGCAGGCGAAACGTTCCAAACCAGCGCGGGTCCCACAGCCAGCGAGCCGCCCCAGCCCGGCCCGGCGCCGTCCCAGACTGACCCCGCCTCGACAGCGAACGAGCCGTTCACCACCGACCCGACGCCGACAGCCGGCAATCCACTCCAGCCCCACGAGGCTCCGACAGCCGGCGATCCATTCCAGCGCCGCCCAGCGCCAGGCGACCCGTTCCGAGCAGGGCAGGCGCCAACAGGCGGCGAGCTGTTCCAGGCGAGCCAGGCACCCACGGCAGGCGAACCGCTCCCAGCGGGACAGGCACCAGCCGCAGGCAACCCGTTCCCAGCGGGACAGGCACCAACGGCAGGTGACCCGTTCCAGCCCGGCCCGGCGCCAGGCGACCCCTTCCAAGCGGGACAGGCGCCCACGGCAGGCGATCCATTCCAGCGCGGCCCAGCGCCAGGCGACCCGTTCCAGCCGGGCCTCGCCACCACTGCGGGTGGACAGCAGGTTCAGAACGGCGGCGGAGCGGCGAAGCCATCCCGGGCGTGGCTGATCGGAGGCGCCGCGGGGGCGGTGATCGGCGCGCTCGTCGTCGGGATTCTCTGGGCGGCCAGCTCGTTCGTCAGCGGCGGCAGCGACGGCGACGCGGCCGAGGACGCCGCGGCAGCGTGTGGGGTCTTCCAGCGCGTGCCCGACGACTGGAAGCGGGAGACCGTCACGGAGGAGAACACCTATCAGCTCGGCGGGGCCATCGCGCTGGCTCAGGCCGCCGGCCAGCGGGACGCGAAGTACCGCGCCCTCGCCACTCAGGCCCAGCAGGTGCAACAGGCGGTCGTCAGTTTCGACATCGGCCGGGTCAATCAGTTGGTCGTCGACGTCCGCAACACCTGCGACGAACTCTGATCAGCGCTCGGCCAAGGCAACGAACTCTGACCAGCGCCGAGCCGACGCGACGAACTCTGATCAGCGCTGGGCCGCGGCGTCGATCTCGGCGCGCCGCCGCCGCACCAGGCCGTCGAAGGCCTCGTCGGGCAGCGGCCGCGCGTCGCTGAACTTGATGCCGCCCTTGGTCGAGCGGTAGCCGTCGAGACCGGCGACGACCGCGGCCACCACCTCGGCGCTGAACGGGAAGACCGAGTATCCGTGCTTGGCCGCGACGACGCTGATCGGCGGCTTTCCGCGGTAGCGGTGCGCCGCCATGCCGTAGCTCGCGCCCTCTTCGGCCTCGGGCACGAGCTCGGTCACCCGCTCCCGCAGCCGTTCCAGCATGGCGCGGGCCGGCTCGTCGACGCTCCCGATGTAGTCGGTCACCTCACCCATGGGTCTCATGCTGCCGTACGCCGCATGAGAACGCCGATCATCGCCGTGCTCTGCCGGCGGGTGAGCAGGATGCGGCCGGCCGCGGCCAGGAAGCGGTTGGCCCGGCCGGCGATGACGCTGGGTTGCCCGTTGCGGCGGGACAGCGCCTCAAAAGCGGTCTCGACCACCTGCTCGGCGGTCATCCGGCGGCTGCCACCGTCCGCGGCGCCGCCCGCGACGTCGAAGAACTCGGTCTCGGTGGCACCCGGTGACAGGGCGAGCACACGCAGGCCGGTGCCGCGCGACTCGTACCAGAGCGCCTCGGTGAAGCTGAGCACGAACGCCTTGGTCGCGCCGTAGACGGCCATCGTCGGGTTGCCCTGATAGGCCGCCATGCTCGCCACGTTGATCAGGAAGCCGTCGCCCCGGTGGCGCAGGCGCTCGATGAACGTACGGCTGATGTCGACGACGCTCGTCACGTCGACCGCGATCTCCTGGCGCAGCCGCTCCGGGTCCTCCTCATGGAAGGCGCCGTGGGTGGCGAAGCCGGCGTTGTTGACGACGCTGGTGATCTCGATGCCGCGACGGCTCAGTTCGTCGTCGAGCGCGGCGCCGACTCCGGGCGTGCTCAGGTCGAGCGCGATCACATGCGTCCGGACCCCGTGCAGCGACGCGGCGAGCGCTTCGAGCCGGTCGCGCCTGCGCGCGACCAGCACGACGTCGGCCCCGCGGGCGGCGAGACCCCGGGCGAAGGCGGCGCCGATGCCCGAGCTGGCACCCGTGACGAGAACGGTCTGGTTGCGGTACTCGATCGGCTTCATGGTGTCACGGTAGGCCCGGTTGGCACTGAGTGTCAATCAGTCACTGCTCGCCTATACTGCTCGAATGGCCAACGAGGGGATGTGGAATCGCACCCGGCAGGCGGCGATCGCCGAGATCAGCGCGATCGCGATGGACCTGTTCCTGGAGCGCGGTTTCGAGGTGACGACATTCGATGACATCGCCACTGCGGCCGGCATCTCGCGGCGATCGCTGTTCCGCTACTTCGGCACGAAGGAAGACATCGTCCTGGTGCACCTGGCCGACGAGGGCAAGCTCGCCCTGGAAGCCCTCGAGGCGCGCCCCGACGACGAGCCGGTGTGGACCGCCCTGCTCAACGTCCTGCTGCTGATCGACGACGGCGGCGGCGACCGCGAGCGTCTCCTCAAGATCTCCGAGATGATGTACGACGTCCCGTCGCTCCGGTCCCGCAGCCTCGAGAAGCACCTGCAGTGGCAGTCCGACCTGCTCCCCGAGGTGAAACGCCGCCTCGGCGCCGCCTCCGGCGACCTTCAGGCCGCAGCCGTGATCGCCAGCGCCGTCGCCTGCCTCGACGCCGCCGGCGAGATCTGGACCAGATCGCGCGGCCAGATCCCCCTCAGCCACCTGCTGACCGACGCCTTCGACGCCGTACAACAGGCCGCCCGCTGACGCCCGACCGCGTCGTGCAGCACGAAGTGCTCCCGTTGCGTCCGCTGCAGCACGGCGCGCGCCTCGGCCAGCGCCTTCGTCTGCTCCTCGGACCATTTTCCGATCGGATGCGCCGCGAGCACGTCGGCTGCAACCTGACTTTCGGGGCAGCATGCCGCGCCCTCGGCCGTACCGTCTGGCAAGGCGCGGCATGTGCCGGGCGATCGACAGGCGCTTGAAAGCCGCTTTGAGCTCCCTGCAGCGCCCCGATCAGGAGTGCGCCACATCCGGGCATCCTGCCGTGCAGCGCATCGCCGGCGCGACGCAGCGCTTCGCGCGGCACTGCGCAGGCACGACCGGGAATCATCGCCGCTTTGACATCGACAGGTTCGGATGGTGGGGTGGTGCCCGTGAAGGGTCAGATCGTGCACTCGCCCGCCGGTGAGGAAGTCGTCCTCGATGACGTCGGTCAGACGGTGTTGCTGGACAACCCGGTCGTACGGGTGTGGGACGTGTCCCTGGAAGCCGGGGAGACCCACCCCTGGCACCTGCACCACAACCCGTACGTCGTTCTGAGCCTGGCCGGCTCGAAGGCGCGCATGGACTGGCTGGACGGCAGCGAGCCGCGCTTTCTCAACGAGTATCGCGGCGGCTCGGTCTATCGTCCGCTGTCGCCCGTGCACCGGCTCACCAATATCGGGGGCCGCTTCTATCAGAACCGGCTCGTCGAATTGAAGGACCTCGGTGAGAACCTGCCGTCCCCGGTGGACGTGGGGCCGGGCGACCGCAGCGTCGAGGGCGAGCGGCCGGGGCCGGAACTGGCCGACGGCCGCCTGCCGGTGATCGACCACCCACACGTCAAGGTGTGGACAGTCGCGGTGGATGAGGGCCGCAAGCTCGACCTGGCCGACCTTCCGCACGTCGTGGCCGCGCTGGATCCGGGCGCCCACGGCGGCGTCTCGTTCCACCCGGGCGGGCCGCTGACATTGACCGGCCCGGGCGAGTGGTTCGTCCTCGAGCTGACATACACCGCGTCCTCGAACTGACCGAGGGCCCATCCCGCAGCGGCCCGCCGCCGAGAGCCGATCCCGCAGCGCCGCTGCTGAGTCGATCCCGCGGCGGCCCGTTGCGCCGGCGCCGCTCAGTAGAGGTCGAAACGGAAGACCTCGAAGCCACTCGCGTACTTCGTACCCAGTTTGCTGCCGGCCTGGCGAGCGAAGCCCTCGAGGAACTCCTCGGCGTCGAAGTCGCCCGAACCGAGCCCGCGCAGATACGCCACGTGCGCCTCGAGTGAGCGCACACCGAGGTCGAACGTGGCGGTCGTGTCCACACCGTGCTTCGCCTGTGGGGAACCGGCCGCCCAGACCTGGCGGACGCCGCCCCACTTCTCCAGGCCCTCGTCGATCTGTTCGCGGAACACCCAGCGATTGGCCGCGTCGCGCACCGCGTCGAGCACGGCCTTGCCGGTGGCTATGTGGTCGGCCATGTTGAGCGCGGCGCCGGCCGGGTCCCAGCTGTCGCGGAAGTTGTTGGTGATCACGATTTCCGGGCGGTGCACGCGGATCACCCGGGTCAGGACGCTCCGCAGCGTCACGCCGTACTCGATCACGCCGTCGGGCAGGCCGAGGAATTCGACCTGTTGCACCCCCACGAGGGCCGCGGACGCCCGCTGCTCCACCTCGCGCACCGGGCCCGCCTCGTCCGGGTCCATGGCGTCGATGCCCGCCTCGCCGCTGGTGAGCAGCACGTACACCATGTCCTTGCCCTGCCCGGTCCACCGCGCGACGGCTGCCGCGGCGCCGAACTCGAGGTCGTCGGGGTGGGCCACGATCGCCAGCCCTCGTTGCCAGTTCTCGTCGACGGGCTGCCACTGAACGTCATCGGTCATGGGCCCATCATGCGCCGGAAACCGCTCGTCAGGAGCCGGCGGTTCCGGCGCGGCGCAGCCGGTCGGCCAGGATGCGGCACCGCTCGCGCAGTTCGGGCGGGTCGAGCACCTCGAACTCGTGCCCGAGCAGCACGATGTGCAGGAGGACGAAGTCGAGGCTGCCGGCGCCGCTGACGACCTCGCTGCCGCCGTCGCGCTCCCGCACGAGCGCGGCCGAGGCGGGAATCTGCGCGCGGACGGTCTCGAAGGGCGCGCGCACCAGGAACCGGGCCTGGTGCCGGTAGACCCGGCTGGAAATGCTCTCCTGCACGTACGCGGCGGCGTCCGGGGCCTCGCGCGGGCGGAACCGCCAGGTGCGGGCGGCGACGTCGCTCATCCGGTCGAGGCGGAAGGTACGCCAGTCGTCGCGTTCCAGGTCGTACGCCAGCAGGTACCACCGCCGGTCGGAGGCGACCAGGCGGTAGGGCTCGACCCGGCGCCACCCGCCCTTGTAGGTGAATCCCGCTTCGACCTCGTCACGGCAGGCGCGGACCAGCGCCATCAGCACCTCGGAGTGGACCGGCGGACGGCCGCCGCCGAACGACTCGACCGCGCCGGCCAGCGCCTGCACCTCGTGGCGGAGCCGGACCGGCAGCACCCGGTCGAGCTTGGTGAGGGCGCTCAGAGCGGCATCCCCGCCCTCCGCGCCGGCCAGGAGCGCCACCGCGGTGGCGATGGCCTCCTCGTCGTCGAGCAGCAGCGGTGGCAGGGCCTGGCCCGCGCCGAGCTGGTAGCCGCCGCCGACGCCCTGTCCGGCGTGCACCGGGTAGCCGAGGGTGCGCAACCGCTCGACGTCGCGCCGCACGGTGCGGGTGGTGACACCGAGCCGGTCGGCCAGCTCCGGCCCCGTCCACACCCGGCGCTGCTGGAGCAGGCCGAGCAGGGCCAGCACCCGCTCGGTCGTGCCCCGGTCGTCCACAGATCCCAGTGTCGCAGACATAGCGGACCGATCCTGTCCTCGTTCCGTGTCAGGGTGTGCTCATGGACGTCAACTGGAACGAGACGCTGCGCGAGCAATGGACCTGGCACTGGGACAACCAGCTGCGGTCGCGGCTCGACGGGCTGACCGACGACGAATACTTCTGGTCACCGGTGCCGGAGGCGTGGAGCGTACGGCCGGACGAGCCCGGCGGTATCGACTTCGCCTTCCCCCAGCCGACCCCGCCCCCGTTCACCACGATCGCCTGGCGGCTGGGGCACGTGGTCGTGGGGGTGCTCGCGATGCGGAACGCCGCCCATTTCGGGGCGCCCCAGGTGTCGTACGAGAAATGGTCTTATGCCGGGACCGCGGCGGAGGCCATGTCTCAAGTGGAGGAACAGCTGGGCGTGTGGCTGGAAGGCATTCGCAGCCTGGGCGAGGCCGGCTTGGCCGAGCCGTGCGGCGCCAAGGAGCCGTACCCCGAACTGCCGATGGCCGCGCTGGTGCTGCACATCCACCGCGAGCTGATTCATCATCTGTCCGAGGTCTGCCTGCTGCGCGACCTCTATGCGAGAGGAGCCGGCCGATGAGCCGTCACATCCAAGTCACCTTCGACGCCCGGGATCCCGCGAAGCTGTCGTCGTTCTGGCGGGACGTACTGGGCTACGTACATCCCGGGCCGCCCGGGGTCACCCTCGCGCCGGGCGAGGATCCGCTGGCCGCGTGGGAAGTCTTCCTCGAGAAGCGCGGCGTGCCGCCCGAGGCCCGCAACCAGGCCTCGGCCATCGAGGACCCGGACGGCAACGGCCCGCGCATCTTCTTCCAACAGGTGCCGGAGGACAAGGTCGCGAAGAACCGGGTGCACCTGGACGTGCGGAACGCGCCCGGCCTCGAAGGCGACGAGCGGATGGCCGCCCTCGAGAAGGAATGCGACCGGCTGGTGGCGCTGGGCGGCAAGCGGGTGAGTCGTGCCGAGCCCGCTCCCCCGATGAGCCACGGCTTCATCGTGATGAACGACCCCGAGGGCAACGAGTTCTGCCTCGACTGAGGCCGGGGCGGGAGCGTCGCGGCGACGCTCCCGCCGGCGGATCAGCAGTACGTGGCCTGCTTGCCGATCACCTTGTACGGGCAGTCCGCCACCTCGGCCAGCAGCAGCGCCGCCTCACGGTTGCGGGTGGTCTCGCGCGTGATCACGCTGGCCGGCGGATAGAAGCCGCCGCCCGACGCCGACCGCGGGTACAACTCGAACGTGTACGCGAAGATCTTGTGCGTCCCCCACAGCCAGTCGAGCGAGTCACCGTCGGTGATGTAGAGGTCGGACGACTGCTCGGCGGTGTAACCGTTGGTCGCGGCCATCTGACGGCCGAATGTGGCGAACGTGTTGTAGTCGTCCGTGGTCATGCCGGTCGTGGTGTTCGCCGTGGTGTGGCCGAAGGGCCACAGCACGAGCTCGGAGTAGCTGTGGAAGTCCATGGCCGCGCGGATCTGCTGCTTGCCGCCCACGACCCGGCCGTTGACGAAGTCGCGGACGGCGCGGGTCTCGGGCGCGGAGAAGGCCGACGGCCCACGGTAGGTCGCCGACGAGGTGCTGCCCGACGAACCGCCGCAGCAACCCCAGCGGTAGCCGTAGTTGCGGTTCAGGTCGGTGCCGATGTTCGACGAGCCGCTGTTGGGCTGCCGGTTCTTGCGCCACGAACGGTAGCTGCCGGTCGCGACGTCGTACTCGGAACCGTCCGGGTTGACCGACGGGATGACCCAGATCTCGCGGCTGTTCACGACGTTGCGGATCCGGGTGTCGCTCGCGTAGTTGTCGGTGAACAGGTGCAGCAGATAGATCGCCATCTCGACCGTGAGGTGCTCGCGGGCGTGATGGTTGGCGTCGTACAGGATCTCGGGCTCGCTCTCGTCGGCGCCGACGTTGTCCGAGATCTTCACGGCCACGATGTCGCGGCCCTCGTAGGTGCGCCCGATCGTGCGCTTGCTCGCGATCGACGGGTTGGCCGCGACGATCTGATTCACCTCGGCGATCAGCTCGCTGTAGTTGTGGTAGGGCGCGTCCGACGGGGGGAAGTCGAACGTGCTCAGCACGGGCTGCACGGTGAAACCCTGCCGCTGCAACGCCCGCACCTCGGCCGGCGTGGCGGTGACGGTGACAACGGCGTGCTCGACGCTGTCGATGGCCACGCCGGTCCGGGCGATCACGTTGCGCTGCCCCTGATGGCGTACGTCGTGAATCTCGTACTGGGCAGGCTCGGCGCTCGCCGTCGGCGCGGCGTCGGCCGGCATGCCGGCGAGGATGGCGCCCAGCACAGCGACGGCGAGAGCGGCCGCGGTGGTGCGTCGTCGTCTCATGAACGACCTCCGGGTCGGGGGGATGGTGCCCCTCAGCCCACCACCGGCCTGTATTGATAGCAATCAATCAGGTCATGCCAGTCCGTACCTCTCACCGACGTGATGAGCGCGCATCAGATGACGACGGGGCGCGGGAAGGTGACGACCATGGCCACGCCCGGGTCGCACGCCTCGGCCACCGCGCGGCCGCCGTGGGCGGCGGCCAGCTGGCGAACGATCCATAGGCCCAGGCCGACTCCGTCCGGCCCGCCCACGGCGAACTGCGTGAACAGGCGCGAGCGCAGCGCCTCGGGGATGCCGTCGCCGTGGTCGCGCACCTCGAGGCGGTCGAACTGGCCCTCGGGGAACACCCGGATGACGATCGGTGGGCGGCCGTAGCGGGCCGCGTTCGTGACCAGGTTGACCACGATCTGCTCGAACCTCTGCTTGTCGACGTAGATGCTCAGGTCCTCGTCGACCTCGACCGTCACGTCGCCGCCGTCGCGGACATACGTGAGCATCTCGTGCACGAGCACCCGGGCGTTGTGCGGCTGACGGTCCAGTTTCAGCTCGCCCGAGCTGTCGATGCGCTGGATGTCGAGCAGCCCCTCGGCCAGCCGGGTGATGCGGGCCGTCTGGCGCAGGGCGGCGTCGAGCATCCGGGCGATCTGTGGAGGCGCCTGCCCCTTCAGTTCCTCCAGCACCATTCGTACGGTGGAAAGGGGTGACCGCACGTCGTGGGCGAGGGTGCTCATCATGGCCGAGCGCCACTGCTCGACGCGGGCCAGGCGCTCCCTGTCCTCGCGCAGGTGGCGGGCCTGCGCCTCGATCAGCAGCGCCACCACGACGGCGATCGGCATCAGGGTGAACGCGCTGCCCAGCACGAGCGGCGGCTGATGGGTCACGATCAGGGGCACCACGTAGGCCAGGGTCGCCGGCACCGCGTACGCCATCAGGATCCACCGCGGGAAGTGCAGCCCCGCCCACGCGTAGAGCAGCACCAGGAACGGCCCCGTGCCGCTCGCCACCCCGCCGAACGACCAGGTCGAGAGACCCAGCACCGCGAACGCCGGCAGCCCCAGCCAGGCGGACGTGTACGGCCCGCCCCGGTCCCAGGGCAACGCCAGCGCTACGACGGCGAGCACGGCGTCACAGGCCGCCACCAGCAGCAACCGGCCGGCGTGAACGGGGTCGCTCGCGGTGCCGAGCACGGCCAGGAAGCCGGCCAGGATCAGGAGCACCCCGGCCTGCCGGGCCGCGGCGCGCGGCCCGGTCCCCAGCAGGCGGATCGGTCGTATGCGGTCTACCTATTAACCATATATCGGCCTATTCTGACAGCCGCTCGAAGACCTCGAACATGCTGGCCGGCCCCGGCGCGGCCGGTCCGGCAGCCCTGCGATGGTCACATCCGCTCCAGGTCGAAGAGGTCGGCGTCATAAGCCGGCGTCCACCGGACCGGCAGACCCACGGCCATCAGATGCGCACCGGAGTAGTCGGCCTTCACGGCGGTCCTGTGCCGGTAGCGGGCAGCCGGATCGAGCCCGCGCAGCGGAATGCGGATGTCGCGGGCGGGAACGCCGTCGCGGCCGTCGATTCCGCCGGCGTTCCAGGCGCAGACGACCACGCGATCGCCGAGCGTGTACTGCACAGCGCACCGCGAGGAATCCGGCGAGCCGATCCGGTGCACCTCGCCGCGCATGATGACGTCGCGCACGTCCTTGTAGCGCTGCACCCATTCTGCGGCCTCGGCGCGCTCCGTGGCGGACCATCGGGTGATGTCAGCGCCGATGCCGAGCACCCCGGCGCTCGCGAGCACGAAGCGGAAAGCCGGCGAGCGCGGCCGGTCGTCGAACATCCCGTCCGCGTCGGTGACCCACGAGCTCATCAGATGGGGCGCATGCGCGCTGAGGAACCCCCACTGGATGCGCAGCCTGTCCAGCGGTGCGGTGTTGTCGCTGGGCCACAGCACATCGGTGCGCGCGGCCATGGCCAGGTCGACGCGGGCGCCGCCCGCCGCACAGCCCTCGATCGTCACGGCTGGGTGTTTCTCCCGCAGGAAATCGAGCACCCGGTACAGGTTCCGCACGTGCGAGCCGTCCAGGTCAGCCGCGCCGCGGTCGGCCTCGGTGCGGGGGCGGTTGAAGTCCCACTTGAGGTACGAGATCGGGTACTCCGTCAGCAGACCGTCGAGCGTGTCCCGCACGAACGCGAAGACTTCCTCCCGGCCGAGATCAAGCAGGTACTGGTTGCGGATCGTCGTTTTCGCCCGCCCGGCCGACCGATAAACCCAGTCGGGGTGGGCCGCATACAGCGCCGACTGCGGGTTCACCATCTCCGGTTCGACCCACAGACCGAAATCCAGACCCTTTTCCCGTACGGCGGCCACGAACGCCCCGAATCCGCCGGGGAACTTCGCCGGGTCGGGAGTCCAGTCCCCGAGGCCGCCATGGTCGTTCCCCCGCCCCACGAACCATCCGTCGTCCACGACGAAGGTCTCGACGCCCAGCGAGGCCGCAACCTCGGCCAGAGCCAGCTGCCCGGCCGCGCTGACGTCGAAGGTCGTCGCCTCCCACGAGTTGTAGATGACCTTCCGCGGCGAGACATCCCGCGCGAGCAACCGCTCATAGGCGTGCCATTGCCGGGCAACGCCGTCCGCCCCGTCCGCGCTGTAGACCCCGGCCGCGATCGGCGAGACCACCGACTCTTCCGGCCCCAGCCTGATCGGCGCCCCGTCCAGCGATCGCCCCGCCCGCACCCGGGTGAGTCCCGCGACGTCCCCATCCACCGCGATGCTCCACGACCCGCTCCAGGCCAGTCCGACACCGTACGCGGCCACCCCGTTCTCGACGACCACGGTGGGCGAGAACTGGTGCCCCGTAACGCCTTGCGAACTCCCGATCTCGAACCGTCCCCGCTTCAGCGTGGTGGAGGCCGGCGTGAACTCCTGAGACCACTGCCCCCACAGATACGAGACAGCCGCCCCTTCCGGCGTAGGAACGTTGAACCCCGCCGACCCCATCCGCACCAGCGTCAGAGCCTCAGCGCCGCCGTTGCGCACGGTCGCCCACCGCTCAACCACATCGGTCCCCGCCGCGAACCGCCACCGAAGCTCGACCTCGACCCCGGCAACGTCATCCACGAACACCGCACGAAGCCCAGATCCGGCCCCGGTGCGCGACTCGTCCCCCACCATCCCGTCGTGCTGCCCACCATCCGAGGCCGATCCGGTGCCGGTGCTGTCCGGCGTGTCCGCGGGGCCGATCGAGCGGAGTCTCCAGGTGAGGACCTGGCCGGCTACCGCGAGGTCGGCGCCGAGGAACGGGCGCAGGCCGTCGGGGGCGTACTCGACGGCGGCCACGTCGCCCGGCAGCATGTATTGCACCTTGCCGTGGAAGGCGTACGGGGACGGGCCGTCGCTGACGCCGACCGGGCCCCAGGCGACCAGGTCCAGGCGGTCACCCACCGCGGCCACGGTGTATTCGGTGGTGGCGCCGGTCATCGTCCACATGGTCAGCGGTTCTCCCGGAATTCGTCGTTCAGGCGGCGCTGGAGCGCGATGTCCTGCCACATGGGGTGATGCGGGGCCGCGTTCGAGCAGACGATCGTGCCCCACGCGCCGATCTCCCGTGATCGGCGGACGGCGTGCTCACAGATCTCGGCCCCCACCGGTCCCTCCTCGAAGCCCGCGTGCAGGGGCGTGTAGCCGACCCAGCCCTCGCCGAACACGAGCGGGATCCCGCGGGCCGCGGCGAAGTCGGCGGCCGCGTCGAGCCACAGGTCGAGCGTTTCGCGCATCGCGCGCCGGTGCTCGCCGTACCGGTCGTAGAGCCACCGGTCCCACTTGCCGGGGTCGCACCAGTCGTGGGTGTAGATCTCGCGTTGCGGGATGAACGTCGCCGTCGATTTCCACGACTCGGGTGGGCGCCAGTCCTCGAGTTTCGGGGCGCCGTCGCGGAGAAGCTCGGCGAACGCCCGCTCCTGGGGATAACTTCGGGCCGGGTCGCGCAGGGCGAACTCGTCCACAAGCCGGCCGAGCACGCCGTAGACATACGGGTGGAAGACAGCGACGTCGAGGTTGCGGGGCAGCTTGCGCATCCAGGCCACGGGCACATGCGCGTAGTTGACCGTTGCCGGAACGTCCGGCTGCCGCTGCTTGAACCGCTCGATCGCGGACTCCAGCTGCGCCTGGTCGTTGGGCACGCCGCTGAACTGCACCTCGTTGTGCAGCTCGACGAACGCGACCACGTCGTCCAGCTCTTCGGCGCGGATGACATCGATCAGGTCGGCCTGGGCGTCGGCGAGTGCCCCCGCGCGTTCGCTCGGTGGAACAGCCTGCAGCGCGCGGTGCCACGAGGGTTCGACCCCGAACGACGGCGACTGCTGATACTCCCAGCTCGACACGATGATCCGGCAGCCGTGCCGGCGGGCCGCCCGGAACAGCTCGAGCAGGTGCGCCCGGCCGTCCACCGGTGGTGACGGCGGCACGTCGTACCAGCGGGTGCGTTGCCCGAACTCCCCGCCGAGCCCGTCGAACCGCAGCGCTGCCGTGTCCAGTCCCGAGCGGAAGAGCAGGAGCGGCATGGCACAGATGCGCACCGTGTCATAGCCGCGAGCGACGGCCTCCAGGAAAGCACGGTCGAGATCCTCGAACGGCTGTCCGGGCCCCGTCCGCGTGTACCAGGTGAAGTCCCACAGGCTGATGGTCATGGGGGAAGCAGGGATCATTTCGTCGAACCCATCAGGAGGCCGGAGACGAAGTGGCGCTGGAAGGCGAAGAAGACGATCGCGGTAGGCACGGCGGCGATGACGGATGCCGCAGCCACCACGTTCCAGTTGCTCACGTAGCCGCCCTGGAGGTTGAGCAACGCGGCCGTGACCGGGAGCTTGGCCTCCGTACGCAGGACCGTGATCGCCCAGATGAGGTCGTTGAAGATCCAGGTCGTGGCCAGCGCGCCCAGCGCCGCCAGCGACGGGCGGCACAGCGGCATGATGATGCGCGCGTAGATCTGCACCGGGCCGGCGCCGTCGATCCGCGCCGCCTCGGTCAGTTCGGCCGGGATCGACCGCATGAAGCCGTGCAGCACGAACGTGTAGAACCCGAGCCCGAACCCGACGTGGATGATCACCAGCGCGAGCAGCGTGTCGTAGATGCCGAGCGACTCCATCACCCGCGACACCGGAATCAGCAGGATCTGCGGCGGCAGCAGGTTGCCCGCGAGCATCGTCAACAAGATGACGCGCCGGCCGGGGATGGCGAAACGGCTCAGCGCGTACGCCGCCCAGGAGGCCAGCAGCAGGCTGAGGAGCACAGCCGGCACCGTCACCTGGATGCTCGTCCACAGGGCCCGGCCCATCGCGCCGCGGCCCATCGCCTCGCGGAAGCCGTCGAAGCTGAACGACGCCGGCCAGGCGGCCGTGCCATGGGCGGCGATGTCGTCGAACGAGCGGAACGCCAGGACGAGCACGAACACCATGGGCGCCACCCAGATCAGGGTGAGCGGCGCCATCACCGCGTGAAAGCCCCAGCCACGCTTGCGCCGGTTGAGCGGCGCCTCGTCGGCCGCGCCGACGGCCGGTGGGACAAGGGTCGCCGTGCTCATCGGAACTCCCCCTCTTCACAAGGGACCATCAGGCGGCCTCCTCCTTCGTGGCGCGCATCAGATACGTGATGATGAAGATCAGCGCGAGGGCAAAGATCACCACGGCGATGGCGGACGCGTAACCGAGGTTCAGGAATGTGAAGCCCTGCTGGAACATGTACGTGCTGAGCAGTTCGGACGAGTGGTAGGGTCCGCCCTGGGTCATCGCCCACACGATGTCGAACGTGCGCAGCGAGTCGATGACGGTCACCGCGAACACGACCGTGTTGACCCCGCGCAGCTGCGGCCACGTGACGAACCGGAACCGCTGCCAGGGTGAGGCGCCGTCGACCGCCGACGCGTCGTCCAGCAACGGATCCGTGCTCTTCAGCCCGGCCAGGTACAGCACCATGACGTACCCCACCTGGCGCCACACCGCGGCCACCAGCACCGCGTAGAGCGCGGTGTCCGGATCCGCCAGCCACTGCTTCTCGAGGCTTTCCAGGCCGATCGCGCCCAGAAGCGTGTTGATGGTGCCGTCGGGCTGGTACTGCACCCGCCAGAACAGCCCGGTCACCGCGAGCGAGAACACCATCGGCAGGTAGATCGCGCTGCGGTAGAGACCGACTCCGCGGCGGGGCCGGTTGAGGGCGACCGCCAGGGCAAGCCCGCCGAGCACCGACAGCCCGCCGAAGCCGATCGCCCAGATCACGTTGTTCTGGAACGCCCCCCGGAACGTCTCGTCCGAAGCCAGGTCGCGGAAGTTCTCCAGCCCGACCGGCTCGGCCGCGCCCAGCCCGTTCCACTCGGTGAACGAGAGATAGAAGCTGTTGAGCGCCGGCCAGAACACCATTCCGAGCTCGACGAGAGCGGGCACGGCGAGAAAGGCCCAGACCACCGGGGGCACTTTCCGCTTCCGGTGCGGCTTCTCAATAGCCACCGCGGTCACGAGCCGATGACCTTCTTCGCCGACGCCTGCCACTCGGTGAGGATCTTGTTGACGTCACCGGGGCGGTCGAGGAACTTGGTCAGCGCGGTGTCGGCGGTGGTCTGCAACTCGTCGCTGGAGTCCCGGTTGAAGAACTGGGTGATGGCCTTGCTGTCGTTCAGCATGGTGATGCCCTTCTGCACGAGGGGCGAGAACTTGGTCGTGTCGACCGTCGGCGAGGTCGGCAGGTTCGACGACTTGGCCAGCTCGATGAACTGTTGCTGGGCCGGCGCGGAAGCCAGGTAGGTCAGCAGATCCTTGGCGCCCTGCGGATTGCGGGACTTGGCGCTGGCGAAGTAGCCGTCGGTGGGCGCTTCCTCGGCCAGTGGCACACTCGGATCGATGACCGGCACGCGGAAGAAGTCGAGGTCGCCGACCTGGTCCTGAGGAACCGCCGAGCTGATGAACGCGCCGATGAGGTACATGCCGGCCTTCTTCGAGGCGAGCGGCGTGACCGCGTCCTGCCACGAATACGAGCGGCCCTTGGGGTCGATGTATTCGACGAGCTGCCGGTAGTGGTCCATGACCGTCTTGACCTCGGCGCTGTCGAAGCTGTGCTTGCCGGCGAGCAGCTCGCGGTGGAACTCGGCGCCGTTGACGCGCAGGTTCAGATAGTCGAACCAGCCCGAGGCGACCCACGGGGTGGAGCCGGTGCCCATGCTCAGGGGCGCCACGCCCTTGCTCTTGATGGTCTTGCAGACGGCGATGAACTCGTCCCACGTCGTCGGCGCCTGGACACCCCATTCCTGGAACGCGGACTTCCGGTAGAACACGCCCCACCAGTAGTAGTTGGTCGGAATGAAGATCTGCTTGCCCTCGGCGGTGGACAGCTCCTTGAGCGCCGGCGAGAAGTTCGCGCACGGCCCGCTGCCCGTCCACAGGTCGGACACGTCGAGCAGGAAACCCTTGCTCGCGTAGTCGCGGGCGACCGAACCGGCGTACCAGGTCAGCACATCCGGCGGGTTGCCCGAGTTCAGGTACGTGGGCAGCTGGGCCCGGAACGTCTCGATCGCGATGGTGTTGAGCGTCGTCTTGTTCTTCGTGTATCCCTCGACCACCTTCGTCAGCGCGGCCTTGGGGTCCGGGTCGGAAAGTGACGATTGCAGGGTCAGCGTCGAGGAGGCGGCCGAGCCGGAGCTGTCGTCACTGCCGGTAGCGCACGCACCGAGCAGTGAGGCTGCGCCGACACCACCGAGACCGGCCAGGAACCCGCGGCGACTGAGAGGAGCAGAGATCATGCTGAGCCTCCTGGTTTGTGTTTCCAGAAGGTTGCATCACTGTGGAAGGCCTGTCAACATATCTTCATAATTAATGAAGAGTCTCCGTCGGAGGTGCGTGCATGGCAGGTCGCTTCGCAGGTCGGACGGCAGTGGTGACGGGTGCGGCCTCGGGCATCGGGGCCGCCTGCGCGGTCCGGCTGGCCGCCGAGGGCGCGTCGGTGGTGCTGGCCGACCTTCGTCCGGCCGACGGCGTGACCACGCTGATCGAGGCCGCCGGGGGACGGGCGCGGGCGGTGGTCGCCGACGTGTCGAGCGAGGACGACTGGGCGCTCATCAACGCTACGGCGCGTGACACGTACGGCCCGGTCGGCGTGCTCGTGAGCAACGCGTTCACGGTCGACGTCTCCCCCGCCGGCCAGACCTCGCTCGCCTCGTGGGAGCGGCAGCTGGCGGTCAACCTGACCGGGACGTTTCTGGGCTTCCGCTCGTTGCTGCCGGACCTTCAGGCGTACGCGGGAAGTGTGGTTGTGGTTTCGTCGGTGCACGCGCTCGTCGGATTGCCCGGGCGGCCCGCCTATGCCGCCGCCAAGGGTGGGCTGGTCGCGCTGGCCCGGCAGCTCGCGGTCGAATATGGTCCGGCGCTGCGGGTGAACGCCGTGCTGCCGGGGCCGATCCTGACCTCCGCCTGGGACTGGGTGTCCGAAGAGGACAAGGCGCTCAGCGTCGCCGAGACGGTGGCCGGGCGGTTCGGCACACCCGAGGAGGTCGCCGCGGCGGTGGCCTTCCTCGCTTCGCCCGAGGCCGCCTTCATCACCGGCACGAGCCTGGTGGTCGACGGCGGCTGGACCGCGACGAAGTCGTCCTCGTGACCCGAACCTCGTGAATCCATACAGAGAAGAGAACAGTCGGATGCAGCAGTTCACGGCCCGCGGGGTGCACGGACAGACGGTCGAGGTGCTCGCTCAGCGCATCCTCGACGGCCGGATGCCCGAGGGCTCCACCCTCGACCTGATCGCGCTGCAGACCGAGTTCGACGTGAGCCTCACGGTGCTGCGCGAGGCGTTGCGGGTGCTCGCGGCCAAGGGCATGGTCGACGCCCGGCCCAAGCGCGGCACCTTCGTCCGCCCCCGCGCCAGCTGGAGCCTGCTCGACGCGGATGTGCTGCGCTGGCAGTTCGCCCGCTCGCCGCACCGTCCCGGCCTCTTCGACGATCTGCACGAGCTGCGCGGCATCGTCGAGCCCGGCGCCGCCAGCCTGGCCGCCGCGCGCGCCACCGACGACGACATCGAGGCGCTCGACGCCGCCCTGGCCGACATGGCCGCGGCCGGCGACGATCCCGCCGCCGCGGTCGCCGCCGACCTCGCCTTCCACCGCGCGCTGCTCGCGGCCACGCACAACGAACTGATCCAGCGCATGGAGGTGGTGATCGAGACGGGCCTGGCCGAACGCGACCGCATGGTGCACGGCACGGCCGGCGCCGACGACCCGGTTCCCAGCCACAAAGCCGTGGTGGACGCGATCCGGCGGCACAACCCCGCCCAGGCCGCCCGGGCCATGGGCAAGCTGCTCGATCAGGCCGTCGAGGACGTCGCCCGGCTGGAGCGGACCCGGAGGGAGCCTCGTGAAGATCGACAGGATTGAGACCTTTCTCGTTCCCCCGCGCTGGCTGTTCTGCCGCGTCTCGACCGACGAGGGCATCGTCGGCTGGGGCGAGCCGGTGGTCGAGGGACGCGCCGAGGTGGTCCGGGCCGCGATCGACGTCTTCGCCGAGTATCTGATCGGGGAGGATCCACTTCGGATCGAGCACCACTGGCAGATCCTCACCAAGGGTGGCTTCTACCGCGGCGGGCCGATCCTCTCCAGCGCCGTCGCGGGCATCGATCAGGCCCTCTGGGACATCGCGGGTCAGGCGTACGGGGCGCCCGTTCATGCCTTGCTCGGCGGCCCCTTGCGAGATCGGGCCCGGGTGTACGCCTGGGTCGGCGGCGACGAGCCGGCCGAGCTCACCGACGCGATCGCCGCCCACGTGGAAGCCGGCATGACCGCGGTGAAGATGAACGCCAGCGGACGGCTCTCGCCCGTGCCCACCGCGGCCGAGGTCAACGACGTCGTCCGCCGGGTGTCGGCCGCCCGCGAGGCCCTGGGCGACGACCGCGACGTGGCCATCGACCTGCACGGCCGGGCCAGCCTGCCGGCCGCGCGCATGATCCTGCCGGCGGTGGCTCCGCTGCGCCCGATGTTGGTCGAGGAGCCGCTGGTTCCCGAGCAGACACACCTGCTGGGCGACCTCGTGCGGTGCTCGCCGGTGCCGGTGGCGACGGGCGAGCGGCTGTACGACCGGGCCGGCTTCCTGCCGGCGCTGCAGGCCGGGGTCAGCGTGGTGCAGCCCGACCTGTCCCACGCGGGCGGCATCTCCGAGGTACGCCGGATCGCCGCCCTGGCCGAGACCTTCGGCGCATTGCTGGCGCCGCACTGCCCGCTGGGGCCGATCGCGCTGGCGGCCAGCCTGCACGTCGCGTTCGCCACCCCCAACTTCCTCATCCAGGAACAGAGCATGGGCATCCACTACCACTCGGCCGAGGCCGACCTGCTGTCGTACGTCGCCGATCCGGCCCCCCTGCAAATCGTCGACGGCCACATCGCCCGATGGGACCGGCCCGGCCTGGGCATCACCATCGACGAGGCCGCGGTACGCCGGGCCGACGCCGCCGGCCACGCCTGGCGCAACCCGGTCTGGCGTCACGAGGACGGCTCGTTCGCCGAATGGTGACCATCACGACGGACCCGGCCCTGGGCGGCCGCTGGACCTCCCTCCGCACCGCGGGTCACGCGGGGACAGCCCAGCCCGGTTCATCCCCGCGCACCTGCTCGACCGCTCGCCGCGACTGGCTCTGGCACCGCCCCGATCCGGCCCGCGCGTCGGTGCGGCCCGGCGACGCTTTCGTGGATGCCGGCGGTCTGGAGGAGTGCATCCCCACGATCCGCGGCGCCCCCGATCACGGCGACGCGTGGTCGCGGCCCTGGACGGTCGTCTCTCCGACCACGTCCTTCGTGCGGTGCCCGGACTTCACGCTGCGGCGCGAGATCACGTCGTCTCAGGCGTCCTACCGCCTGGAGGCGGCGGCCGGGTGGCGCTTTCTGTGGGCCGCCCACGCCCTGCTCGACGTCTCGCCGGACGCGGTGCTGCTGGCGCCGGACGGCACCGAGACGCGCGTCGACGGCAGGCCAGCGGCGGCCTGGCCGGTCGGACTCGAACAGTTGGGACCGGACGACGGTACGGCCATCGGCGCGATCCTGGTCGACTGCCCGGCCACGACCGTGGCCGACGGCGAACGCCTGACCTTCACCCTCGAAGCGCCGGGCCAGCCGATCTCCACGGCGCTGTGGCGCAACCTGCGCGGCTGGCCGACCGAACCGCACCACCCAAACGTCCGAGGCGCCGGAGCGGGCAACTCACTGGCCGTGACGCCGTATCGGAGCATCGGGGTCGAGCCCATGCTCGGGCGGGTGTTCGATCTGGCCGAGGCCGGGCCCGGCGATGCGGCGGTCGTGCCGCCTTCCGGTGTCTGCGAGTGGACCCTCACGGTGACGGCCGGATGATGCCCTTCGACGTAGCCTGCGTGGGCGAGGCCATGGTGCTGGTCACGCCGGACCCGCCGGCGCCCCTTGCCCTCGGCGGCCCGGCCCGGATCGACGTGGCGGGCGCGGAGTCCACTGTGGCCTGTTATCTGGCTCAGCTCGGTCTGCGCCCGGCCTGGATCAGCCGGGTCGGCGACGATCCGCTCGGGGAACTCATCCTGGCTCAGCTGCGGGGCCTCGGCGTCGACACGACGCACGTGGAGGTTGACGGGAATTCGCCGACCGGCGTGTTCTTCAAAGATCCCGGGGCAGTCACCCGGGTCTTCTACTACCGGGCGGGATCGGCCGCTTCGAAGCTGGGCCCCGGAACACCCGTGCCGCAAGCCCGGATCACGCACCTGAGCGGCATCACGCCGGCATTGTCCGACAATTGCGCGCTGCTTGTGGACGAGCTGCTGTCCACCCGAACGTGCAGCTTCGACGTGAACTACCGCCCACGCCTGTGGACAACCGGCGAAGCCGGACCGGTCCTGCGAAGGCTGGCCGACCGGGCCGCAGTCGTCTTCGTGGGGCTCGACGAGGCGCAGACGCTGTGGGGCGCCGACCGCCCCGAGGACGTGCGGGCCCTTCTGCCCGGCCCCGACGTGCTGGTCGTCAAGGACGGCGCCCTCGGAGCCACGTCGTTCCATCCCGGCGGCACCACGTTCGAGCCCGCGCCCCCGGTCGACGTGGTCGAGCCGGTCGGCGCCGGCGACGCGTTCGCTGCCGGCTACCTGGCAGCCCTGCTGCGCAACTGGCCAACCTCACCCGGCCGCCTACGGCCGCCCCAGCAAATCGGCCGAGCCACCGAACACAAAACCGAAGCCAAGCCGTCCGCGCCAGCCCTGCACACAGACAACGCCACCGGGCACAGCGCCGAAGCCGAGCCGTCCGCGCCAGCACGCGAGTTCCGGCACTTGTTTGTACCGCTCCCAGGCAGGCAACCCGTGCATACGGAGGAAGCCACCCGGCACAACGCTGAAGCCGCGCGGCTTCGGCTGGGTCATCGTGTTGCCGGGGCTGCCCTGCGCAGCACCGGTGACGTCGCGATTCTGAAGGAGAAGCTGTGAGTTTTGACGAGATCTTCGCCGGCCGGAAGGTCATGGCCATCCTGCGCGGCATGTCACCGCACGAGACGGTCAGCGTCGCGGGGGCATTGTGGGACGCCGGAGTGACCGTCCTCGAGATCCCGATCGCCAAGCCGGAGGCCGTCGCATCCTTGCGTGCAGCGGCGAGCGCCGCTCACGAGCGAGGTTTGCGAGTCGGCGCAGGCACGGTGATCACCGCCGAACAGGTCCGGGCAGCAGCAGAGGCGGAGGCCCAGTACACCGTCGCCCCCGGGCTCGACCTGGGTGTGCTCGCCGCCAGCCAGGGAGCCGGAATGCCGCACCTGCCCGGCGTCGGCTCCGCCACCGAGGTGCAGCAGGCGTGGCTGGCCGGTTGCCGCTGGCTCAAGGCCTTCCCCGCCGCGGCCCTCGGACCGGCCTGGATCTCCGGCCTGCTCGGCCCGTTCCCCGACGTGAAGTTCGTGGCCACCGGCGGCCTCTCCGTCGCCACCGCCCCCTCTTTCCTCGAGGCCGGCGCCCGCGTGACCGCCCTCGGCGCCGCCCTGGCCGACCCATCTCAACGAGACCAGATCACCGACCTCCTCACGCCATAGCAGCTCCGAGCCGTCGCAGTGGTCCGTCTTCGCCCGCGGGAACGACGGCCTGATCCGCACCCGCGGCCCGAACACCGGCTGGACGAGCATCGGCGGTCCGAACGGTCGCGGAGTGCACGGCCGGCCCGGCGTGGCCCTCGACGCGGCCGGAGCGGTGCACGTGGCCGTTCGTCACCGCACCGATGAGGTGTGGGAGCGCGTGTACGCCGACGGCACATGGTCGGACTGGCAGAACCTGGGCGGCACGGTCAGCGGCAGCCCGACGCTGCTGGCCGCAGCGGGCCGGATCTACCTGTTCGCGGTGGCCGCCGACAACCGCCTCTGGCAGTGCAACTTCGTCGCCGGCGCGTGGGGCGGCTGGTTCCCGCGCTCCGAGTTCGCCACCGCCGAGATCCAGGGCGCGATCGGCGCCGAGCCCGGCCCCGACGGGTCGGCCTCGGTGGTGCTGCTGGGCGTCGACGGCCGCGTTCGCCGCACGGCGTTGTAGCGAGAGACGCGGGCCGCGCCGGAGCGGGTCTCCCGGCGGCTCGACTTCGGGGCCGTCTGGATCACGCACAACCGACTGTGATTCCGGGGCGGCCCGCGCAGACGGTGGCTGGTCGGGTTCGACAAACCAACCGGCAGGCGAGTGCTGGTTGCTCGGAAGAACCGTGGCAGGCATGCGCCGGTCGGGAGGTGGTCCACCGAACTGACGAGGGGCGTCACGCCGGGCGCGGCTAAGATCATCCACCGTGACGACGGCTCGCTACGTGCTCTTTCCCGGGCGGCACCACCTGCTGACCCAGTTTCAGGCCGACTATCTGCAGCGGCTCGTGGATGACGGCGCGGACACCATCGTGTGGGCGGTGACCTCGGCCAACCACGACAACACGAAGCGTAACCCCGTGCCCTATCACCGGCGCGAAGCGGCGATCGAGCGGTTCAGCGTGGTGACCGGCTTGCGGTCGGTCGTCGTGCCGGTTTTCGACACGGCGCCGACCGACCAGTTCGCTCAGGTCACGCTCAAGACCGTCACCGTGGCGACCGGGCTCGAGCTCACCCCGGCAGACACCGTTGTCGCCTGTTCGACGCCGCAGGTGGCGGCGCTGTACGAGAAACTCGGGTTTCGCATCGCGCTGGTCGAGGCCGACCCGGCGCTGGACGCGGTGCCGGAGCGTCCGTGGGATGTGCTGCTGCGGCTGGCCGCCGGCGACGAGTTGTGGCGCAAGCTTGCGCATTCGAGCACGATTGACGTGTTCGATCGCTATCGCCTGAGCGAAACCGTGCAGTCCGTGGTCAACGATCCGGTCGTCGGCGATGAGGGCGGCCTGACCGCGACGCGCGACTACCGGACGTACGTGGAAGCCTTCGCCGACGCCGCCGCGCGCAAATGGACCGCCGTGCGCCAGTACGTGCAGCCGGGACGCATCGTCGACATCGGCTGCGGCGCCGGCGCGGTGCTCGAACTGGCCGACCGGGACGACGCGCTGCACGAGAGCGACCTGATCGGCGTCGAGGTGGCCCGGCACCTGTACCAGGAATGTGTGCACAAGAAGGCGCAGGGCGTCTTCCGCAACGCCAATGTCTACTTCTACCAGCGCAATGTGCTCGGCGGCGCGGTGCTGCCGGACCGCTCGGTGGACACGACGCTGACGTTCGCGCTCACCCACGAGATCTGGTCGTACGGCAATCGCCGCGACTCCCTGCTGGCCTTCGCCCGCCGTATCCACGACCACACCGCCCCCGGCGGCGTCTGGATCAACAGCGACGTCTGCGGCCCCGGCGACCGCCTCCGCCCGGTCCGGCTCACGCTGCGGACCGACGACGGTGTCAACCCGGCCGAGCCCCGTACGGATTTGGCTGAGATGCCGTCAGCCGAAGTCGCCGCTTACGTGAGCGAATTGTCGACGCGGGCCAGACTCGCCCAGTTCGCGGTCGACTTCGCCTTCCCCTTCGAGTACGAATCCACCGGCGAAGGCGTTGTGCGGATCGCCCTGGGACAGGCCATGGACTTCCTGACCCGCAAGGACTACACCGACAACTGGCTGTCCGAGACCCAGGAACAGTTCTGCGGCCTCGACTTCGACGACTGGCGCACGCTGCTCACGGAAGCCGGCTTCGACATCGACCCCGCCTCCCACCCCCTGCGCAACGACTGGGTGATCGACAACCGCATCGCCCCCGCCGCGTCCCTGACCGACGACCAGGGAGCCCCGCTCGACTGGCCTTCCACCCACGCGATCATCGTGGCCCGCCGCCCCCACAACAGCTGACCCACGCCCATAACCGCTCGCGCGGTGGAGGGGCGCACTCGACAGGTTCAATGTCGAGAGGCCTGCAATGGGCCGACCCGTATGGACAGGCTCGCTGTCGAAAGGCTCGCTGTCGACAAGCCCGCCATGAACAGGGGCCGTATGCAACGCCTCGCTGTCGACAACCCCGCTATGGGACAGGGCCCGTATGGACAGGCCCGCTGCCGACAAGCCCGCTGCCGACAAGCTGTTGTGAAGAAGCTCGTGTGGACGGGCGTATGACGGATAGTTCAATCAGCTGGCGGTTGCCGTCACCAGGACGGCGTGCTGGCGTACGTGGAAGGCGCCCTCAGCGGCCACCTTCGCCGCCACGACCTCGCGGATGCTCGCCGTGACCTCGGCGGTGAGGGCCGCCGGGTTCCTGCTGGCGAGGTACCGGAGCACCGGCTCGGCGTTCGGGATCGCCAACTCGCAGGGATACCGGTCGACCACGACATCGCCGAAGAAGCAGCCGACGTACGAAGCGATGTTCTCGGCCGAGACGCCGTTGACCACCGACCGCTTCTTCGGTAGCAGCGCGTCGATCTCGGCCAGGTGATCGCGGCCGTTCACCGAGACCGCCAGCCGGCCGCCGCCGCGCAGCACCCGGGCGAACTCGCGCAGTCCGTCCTCCGGGTCGTCGAGGTGGTAGAGCATGTGGTTGGCGATGAGACCGTCGAAACTGCCGCCCGCGAACGGCAGCTCCACGGCACTCCCCCGCACCACACGAGCCCCCGCCACCGCCCGCAGCCCCTCGCACATGGCCGGCGAGCAATCGACCAGGGTCAAACCCGCCGGCGGCTGGATTCGGTTCCACAACGCTCCCGTGCCCGCACCCACCTCGACCACTCGGCCGTCCCGGGGCAATCGCTCTCCCGCCCACGAATACCAGTCCTGCGGATTCGTGCGGTAGTCGTAGATCGCGATCCGAGCGGCCAGGTTGCCGGTGGTCGACGCATACTGCGAACGAGCATGCGCGGAGGGAGTCGTCACGGCCGCATCGTAGGCCCGGCCCGCTCGCCGGCCGGGGCCCAGCAAACGACCGGCACGGCACCGAACGAACAGGCACGGCGAGCGGACGGCGCGGCACGGATCAGACGAACACGGCGAGCCCACGGCACCGCACAGCACTACACCGAGCAGACGAGCGGATACGCGCGGCAGGCGAACGGGGGCGGACGCTGCGGCGAACGAACAGGCACCGACGAGCGCCCGGCCCGGCGGATCAGCTCAGCCGGACCAGCATCTTGCCCGTGTTCTCGCCCCGGAGCAGACCGATGAAGGCGGCCGGCGCATTCTCCAGGCCGTCGACGATCGTCTCGCGGGCCTGCAGACGGCCCTCGCGCACCCACGGCCCGACCTCGGCCAGGAAGTCGGGCATCCGCCGGTTGTGGTTGCTCACGATGAAGCCGCGCAGGTTGAGTTCCTTGCCGATCGCCAGCGCCAGGTTGCGCGGCGCGGCCGGGGCCGACGTCTCGTTGTACGCGCCGACCGCACCGCACATCGCCACCCGCCCGTACTTGGTGAGCGAACCGATCGCCGCCTCCAGGTGGTCGCCGCCGACGTTGTCGAAGTACACGTCGATGCCGTCCGGCGCGGCCTGGCGCAACTGCTTGCGTACGGGGGAATCGCGGTAGTTGAAGGCGGCGTCGAAGCCGAGATCGTCCACGAGGTGGCTCACCTTCTCGGCCGAGCCGGCACTGCCGATCACCCGTTTCGCCCCGCGCAGCTTGGCGACCTGCCCCACCACGCTGCCGACCGCGCCCGCCGCCCCCGACACGAAGACCGTCTCGCCCGGCTTGAACTGGGCGATGTCGAGCAGACCGACGTACGCCGTGAAGCCGGTCAACCCCAGCACGCCGAGGTACGCCGACAGGTCAGCCGCCGCCGGGTCGACCACCCGCACGCGGGCCGCCTCGGTCACCGAGTACTCCCGCCAGCCCAGCCCGTGCACCACGAACGCCCCGACCGGCACGTCCGGCGACTCCGAGGCCACCACCTCGCCGACCGCCCCGCCCTCGAGCGGCGCCCCGAGCTGGAACGGTGGCACGTACGACTTCGCGTCGTTCATCCGCCCGCGCATGTACGGGTCGACCGACATGAAGACGTTGCGGATCAGCACCTGCCCCGGCCCGGCCGTGGGCATCGGCACGTCGGCGATCTCGAAGGTGTCGTCCGTGGGCCACCCGTCAGGCCGGGCGGCGAGCCGAATCTCTCTCACAAACGCCTACGGTACGGTGCGACGTGACCAGCACCATGCCGACAGCCAGCCTGTCGATCGACCAGCGGACCGGCATCCGCCACCTGATGGATCTCGCCTTCCTGGGCGGCTTCGACGACGACGACTTCGATCACGCGCTGGGCGGCCTGCACTTCCTGGTCGAGGAGCACGGCACACTCGTCGCGCACGCCGCCGTCGTCCAGCGCAGTTTTCTGCACGGCGGCCGCGCCTACCGCTGCGGCTACGTCGAGGCGGTCGCCGTCCACCCCGACCGGCGCGGCCAGGGCTTCGCCGCCGCGGTCATGAGCGCCGCCGAGTCCGTCATCGACCGGGCGTACGACCTGGGCGCGCTCTCCGCCTCGGCTGCCGGCCGCGGCCTGTACGTAGCCCGCGGCTGGCTGCCCTGGCTCGGCCGCACAGCCGTGCTCGCCCCCGACGGCCTGACGTTCACCGCCGAGGACGACGACAGCACCTTCGTCCGCCCGGTTCCCGGCGGTCCCGTGCTGGACCGCACCGGCACCCTCACCTGCGACTACCGCAACGGCGACGTCTGGTAGGCCGCGGGCAGCGCAATTCCGAAACGCGCACACACCAACGGCACATCATGCCGGTCCTTGTCCCGCGGCGCATAACCGGTGTGCCACCGCACCGACCATTCGGGCGCCTCGCACCGCACGGTCACCCCAGCGATGATTCCCGAGCCGTCCAGGGCCGCCGCCGGGAACGATTCCCCGGCCACCGCCGAGCCGTAATGAATGGTTCCGTCGGCGCGCGTCTCATAAATGTGCAGATCCATCCGGTGACGCCCGCCGTCGTGCACCACGAAATTCCACGGCTTGTCCCCCGGCCAGGGATGAATGCGGTCGACCCCCGCCGAGACCAGCGCCACCATGGCGTTCTCGAATTGCCCGGCCGGCAGCCAGACGTCCAGATCGACATGGTCCCGGGTCTGCTGTCCCAGCAGGGCGTCCACTCCCCAACCGCCGCCGACACACACGTCCACGCCGTGCTTGCCGAACACCTGCACGAGCCGGACGGCTTCGCCCGCGGTCATCAGATACGTCATCGGGTCAGCTCCAGCACCAGTTCGTCGTGAATCTCGATGCCGTGCGCGCCGACGAGCGGGATCGCCGGTTTGAGCGCCCGCGCCCGGTCGACCGCCCCGGAGTGGACGGCGACCAGGCGCAGCCCGCGACGCTGATAGAAGCGGAGCGCGTCCAGGTTGTCGTTCGTGGTGACGAGCCAGAGCCGCTCCGCCCCGGCCGCCCACGCCTTCTCGGCCGCGGCCGCCAGCAGCACGGTGCCGATGCCGGCGTGCGGCACCACGGCGTCGATCGTGACGACCTCGAGGCCGTCGGGGCCGATCGTGTACGTGAGCAGACCGACCGGGCCGCCGTCGCACCAGGCGAGCAGCGCCGGCAGGGCGGCCGCGTCGTAGCGGACCTCGTGCGCGACGACCACAGTGGTGCCCCACGACCCGGTGAGCAGCGAGACGACGGTCGGGCGGTCCGCCGGCCCCGCTTCGCGCACGATGATCTCCCCCATGGACGCGAGCCTAGACGGCCGCCAGGAACGGGCGGAAATGGTTTGCCACCTCGTCGGCGATCGCCTCGGCCGGGCGCGTTCCGTCCACCTCGATCACCGGGATATCCCATTCGCGCGCGCGTTCGACCGCGTCCAGGGCAAGCAGCCGGTCCCGCTCGATCCGGTTGCGGGACGCCATTTCCGGGTCGCTCACCTGGTGCCCGACGGCCATCGCCCGGGGCAGCCGGGCCGCCTGCTTCAGCCGCCATTCGTCGGTCGGCGCCATCACCACCATCCGGGCCGGATCGGTGACTGCCGCGACCAGTTCGGGCCGGCAACCCCAGCCGTCGACCAGAACCGGCCGGGGCGAGACGATGCCCCGCAGATCGTCGAGCACCCACTGGAACCGTTCCGGGAAGCCGGCCAGCACGGTGACCGCCATCTCGGCGGGCGTCGGCCCGATCCAGACCGATTCCCAGTCCGTCTCACCGTGGTATTCGCCGCGCCGGACCTGGGCGGCAACGCGCCTGTCCTCGTGCCCCCGTGCCGCATGAAAATCGTAGTGATAATGCGTCACGCCGAGCCGGTCGACGAGAATTCCCGCGACCGTGGTCTTCCCGGCCCATTGTCCGCCACAGATCCACAACGCATTCCGCACAGTTCCCTCAAGCGTCCATTCCACGGCCACCAAGTTGCCCGTTTTGCCCGCAAAAAACAAGCCTTGTTCTTTTGACGGGGAGCTGATTAATTAGTCTTAGGGGCAGGCTCCGGTGCAGAGGGCCTATGCATAGGACCCTTGCAGGCCCGGAACGCCCCCGCCTAGCGTCCCTGGCATGGCAGACGAATCCAGGGTAGAGAAGTCCGAGGTGGTGCTGACCGACGCCGCCATGATGCGGGCGATGGCTCATCCCCTCCGCATGCACATCGTCGGCTCGCTGCGGCTCGACGGCCCGGCCACCTCGGCGATCCTGGCCCGCCGTCTCGGCACCGACTCCGGTCAGACCAGCCACCACCTGCGCCTCCTGGCCCGGCACGGCTTCGTCATCGAGGCGCCCGAACAGGGTCGCGGCACGCACGGCCGCGAACGGTGGTGGAAGGCCGCCCACGAGTCGACCCTGTGGGCGGACGACGCCGACGCCGAGGAACTCGCCGCCGCGAACCGAGCCTCCCGCGCCGTCTACGACCAGGTGATCGACCAGTTCCACGCGGAAGCCGCGCACCAGCGCTGGAGCGCGGAGTGGCTCGACGCCGCCGCGACCTGCGACTACGTCATCCGCACGACCCCGAACGGCCTCCAGCGCCTCCGCGAGCGGATCGTCGAGGCGATCCGTGAGGCCGACGCCCCCGAACCCGGCGCCGAGACGGTGGTCGTCGTCCTGCACACCTATCCCCGGCGCGGTCGGCGATGACCAACCTGTGGCGCAACCGCGAGTTCAACCTGCTCTGGGGTTCGCAGTCGCTGTCCGACCTGGGCGACGGCATCGCCTCGCTCGCGCTCTCGCTGCTCGTGCTGGTGAAAACCGGCTCGCCGGTCAGCGCGGGCCTGGTCGGCACGGCCACACAGGCGGCGCGTCTGCTGCTGCGGCTGCCCGCCGGCGTCCTGGTCGACCGGGTCGACCGCCGGCACGCGCTGATCGCCTGTGACGCCGTACGTCTGCTGGTTTTCGCCGTCCTGACATTCTGTGTCATCACCGACCGCGCCGGGCTCGAGCTGATCCTGGTGGCCGCCGTCGTCGACGCCGGCGCGAGCGCGGTCTTCTCCACAGCCGAGGACGCGTCCCTGCGCAGCATCGTGCCGATCGGCCAGCTGCCGGACGCGGTCGCCCGCAACGAGGCCCGGTCGTACGGCACCGCGCTGGCCGGGCCTCCCCTGGGCGGCTTCCTGTTCACCCTGGGCCACGCCGTCCCGTTCGCCGCCAACTTGGTGTCGTATCTCGTGTCGATCGTGGCGGTCCTGTTCATCCGCAAGCCGTTGCAGGCGACACGCGAGGAAGAACCCCAGGCGTACGGCGCGGCTCTGACCGAAGGCCTCCGGTTCGTGCTGACGCATCCGTTCCTGCGCACGCTCATGCTCGTCGCCGCGCCGCTGAACTTCGCCATCAGCGGCGTCATCTTCACGGTGATCGTCGCCCTGCAACGCCACGGCACCACCCCGGCCGTCATCGGCCTGACCGAGACCGTCGTCGCCGCCGGAGGCCTGCTGGGCGCGTTCGCCGCGCCCGCCATCCAGCGCCGCCTGCGACTGGTGCCCCTGGTCCGCACGCTGTGCTGGACCGCCGCCGCCCTGCTGGCCACCGCCGCGCGGCTTCCGTCGAGCATCGCCGCCGCCGTCCCGCTGGGGCTGACCGTCTTTCTCGGCCCCGCGGCCAACGCCGCCCTCTTCGGCTACCAGGCCGCGATCACCCCCGACCGCCTTCAGGGCCGCGTCATCAGCGTCATCATGGTCGCCGCGACCTCACTGGCCGCCCTGGCTCCGCTGCTCGCGGGCACGATCCTGGCCTGGCGCGGCCCGGCCACCGCGATCCTGTTCTTCGCCGCCGCCGTCGCCGGTTCGGCCCTGATCGCCACCCTCGGTACCGGCCTGCGCTGGGCCGAGCGCCCCACCCCGGTATCGGCAGCCTAGGGCGTATCTGGTGGATCACGTGAGAGCGAGGCGAGGTCCAGATCTCGTCTGGTGGTGACCCGTGGAAGCCCTGCTTCCGGTGATGGAACCGGGCTTCGCGGGACGCCAGGCAGGATCTGGGCCTCGCCGCAGCCCCGCCTCAGCTACGAAACAGAACCTACGCACATCCGGTGGATCACGTGGGAGCGAGGCCGTCAGGCGCGAGCTGGGCCACGGCGCAGCCCGCGTGATCCGCCAGATGTCCCCAGCGACTGTTTCGGGCTGAGGCAGGCTGCGGCGCGGTTCAGATCTCGTCCGCGGTTGGCCCGGGAAAAGGTGTTGACCAGCACGTCGAGGTCGCCCGGCTCGACCATGCGCGAAGCCGGAACGCCACCCGGCGAATGCGAGCCACGCCACAGCAGGGCCCCCGGCTGCCAAAAAGGCGCCGGGGTTCGTTTCCTCGGCCATCCGCACAACGACGGACGTCAGCCCGCCGCGCGCCACTCGAGATATCGGCGCTCGGCCGCGTTCGCCGTCAGTTCCGCGGCTTTCCCGTACGCCGCTACGGCCGCTTCCTTCCGGCCGAGCCGCCGCAACAGGTCGGCTCGGACCGTATGCCACACATGGTGGCGTTCCAGCCCCTCGAGACCGTCGACGACGGCCAGCGCCAGGGCCGGCCCGTGCACCTCGGCCACCGCCACCGCCCGGTGCAACGCGACGACCGGCCCGCCCGCGACAGCCGTCAGGTGGTCGTAGATCTGGAGGATCTGCGGCCAGTCCGTCGCGGCCGCGGTAGCCGCGTCGGCGTGCACGGCGTTGATCGTCGCCTGCAACTGGTACGTCCCGGGCCGGCCGCGGCGCAAGCAGTCCCGCAGCAGCGCCTGACCCTCGGTGATGTGATCGCGGTTCCAGAGTGTACGGTCCTGATCCGCCAGCAACACCAGGTCACCCTCCGCGGTCGCCCGGGCGGGCCGCCGCGCCTCGATCAGCAGCATCAGGGCGAGCAGGCCGCGCGCCTCGGGCTCGTCGGGCATCAGCGCCACCAGCAGGCGGGTCAGCCGGATCGCCTCACCCGCGAGGTCGTCCCGGGTCAGCCCCGGCCCCGAACTCGCCGCGTACCCCTCGTTGAAGATCAGATAGAGCACCGCCAGCACCGCGCCGAGCCGGTCCGGCAGGTCCTCGTCGCGGGGCACCCGGTACGGGATGCGCGCGTCCCGGATCTTGCCTTTGGCCCGCGACAGCCGCTGCCCCATGGTGGCCTCCGGCACCAGGAACGCCCGCGCGATCTCGCCCGTGGTCAGCCCGCCCAGCAGCCGCAACGTCAGCGCCACCCGTGCCGCCGGCGCCAGCGCCGGGTGACAGCAGGTGAAGATGAGCCGCAATTGGTCGTCCGCCATGTCCTCGACCCGCTTTCCCGTCGCCCCACCGCCGGCCAACGCCTCGGACTCGGCCGAAACGGCGACCCCGGCCGCCCATTCCCGCACCGCCGCCGCCTCCCGGCCGCTCCGGGTCGATTCGCGGCGCAGCCGGTCGACCGCCCGGTTCCGGGCCGTGGTGATGATCCAGCCGGCCGGGCTGGGCGGGACGCCGTCCTCGGCCCAGCGGGGCAAGGCCGCGGCGAACGCCTCCTGCACGGCCTCCTCGGCGAGGTCGATGTCGCCGAAGTGCCCGACGAGGACGGCCACCGCCCGGCCGTACTCCGCCCGGTAGACCTGCTCGATCCCGTTCTCGGTCACGCGATCGGACGGACCTCGATCGCCAGCGGCGCCAGCACCGCCGCCACCCGGGCACCCCAGCTCAGCGCCTCGTCGAGGTCGGTCGCCCGGATGACGGTGAAGCCGCCCAGATGCTCCTTGCCCTCGGTGAACGGGCCGTCGGTGAGCACCGCGTCCCCGTCCCGGTCGCGGACGACGGTCGCCGTCGACGGCGGGTGCAGTCCCACGGCGAACACCCAGGCCCCCGCGGCCTTCATCTCGTCGTTCAGCTTTCCCAGCTCAGCCATGATGGGCTCGAGCACCTCGGGCGGCGGCGGATCACCGTCGGGCTGGTAGATGCTCAGCAGGTACTGCTTCATCGCTCCTCCTCGTGGCTACTCATTCACCACCTACACGAATGAGCGCCCCCGCTTTCGACACCCCACAGCGAGGCGAGGACCGTCAGAGCCCGGCGTGGTAGGCGAGCACCCCCCGGTTGATCGCGGTGATCGCCTTGCGGGCCGTGTCGCGCAGGCTCTCGGAGGCGGCCGACGCCTCGCGCAGCTGACCCAGCAGGTCGAGCACCTGGCGCGCCCAGCGGACGAAGTCGCCCGCGGGCATGTCGGCGTCGTAGTTGTGCCCGCTCGCCAGCACCTTGGCCAGCGGCTCGCCCCGCGCCCAGCGGTACATCGGCCAGACGAAACCGGGATCGGGCTCACGGGTCAGGGTGAGCCCGTGGTCGGACTCGTCGCCGGCGACCTCGCCCCACAGCTTGCCGCAGGCGTCGACGGCCTCGGTGATCGCGCCCTTGGGCACCGAGGCGCGGTCGTCGGTCTCGCGGCGCGACTCGTAGAGCACCATGGACACCGCGGCGGCCAGCTCGTCGGGGGCCAGACCGTCCCACACGCCGTGGCGCAGGCACTCGGCCACCAGCAGGTCGGCCTCGGACCAGATGCGGCCCAGCATGCGGCCCGGCTCGGTGACCTCGCCGGCCTCGGTGAGATAGCCGCGCTCGGCCAGCACCGCGCAGACCTGGTCGAACGTGCGGGCCAGCGAGCTGGTGCGCCCGGCCACCTTTTCGCGCAGGGCGTCGGTGTCGCGCAGCAGCCGGTGCCGCCGCTCGGCCCAGCGGGCGTGGTCTTCCCGCTCGGGGCAGGCGTGGCACGGGTGCTGCCGCATCTGCACCTTGAGCAGCGCGATCTCGGGGTCCTCGCCGGTGCCGCCGCGTGAGCGGCGCCGGCCGTTGCCGTGCCGGTCGTGCCCGGTGGCGCTGATCTGGGCGGCCAGGTCGCGGCGGGCGGCCGGTGAGCGCGGATTGAAATGCTTGGGCACGCGGACGCGCTCGAGCACCTCGGCCTCGCCCGCGAAGTCGGCCGGGCTGACCCGGCCGGCCCACCTGTCCTGCGTGAGCACCAGAGGGCGGGGCTCGCCGAACCCACCGCTCGGTGCCTCGAGCACCACGGCCAGCCCGGCGCGGCGGCCCTGCGCCACCCGGATGACGTCGCCCACCCGCAGCCGCTCGAGCGACGTCACCACCGCCGCCCGCCGCTGCGCCACCCCCTGCCGGGCGTTGGCGCGTTCCCGGTCGGCGATCGCGATCCGGATCGCGAAGTACTCGTCGAAGTCGCCGTAGTGGCAGGCCTCGTCGTTGGCGTAGGACTCCATGGTCTCGACGTTGCGCTGCACCTGGCGGGCCAGGCCGACCACCGAGCGGTCGGCCTGGAACTGGGCGAACGACGACTCGAGCAGCTCGCGGGCCTGGTCGGCGCCGACCGAGCCGACCAGGTTGACCGCCATGTTGTAGGACGGGCGGAACGAGGACCGCAGCGGGTAGGTGCGGGTGGAGGCCAGGCCGGCGACGAGACGCGGGTCGACCTCGGGGCTCCACAGCACCACGGCGTGCCCCTCGACATCGATGCCGCGGCGGCCGGCCCGGCCCGTGAGCTGGGTGTATTCGCCGGGTGTAAGGTCGACGTGGGCCTCGCCGTTGAACTTGACCAGGCGTTCGAGCACGACGCAGCGGGCCGGCATGTTGATGCCCAGGGCCAGCGTCTCGGTGGCGAAGACCGCCTTGACCAGGCCCTGGACGAAGCATTCCTCGACCGCCTCCTTGAAGGCAGGCAGCATGCCGGCGTGGTGGGCGGCGATGCCCCGCTCGAGACCGTCGAGCCATTCCCAGTAGCCCAGGACCGACAGGTCTTCGCGCGGGATGGAAGCCACCTTGGCCTCGGCGATGGTGCGGATCGCGGCCCGTTCCTCGGCGCTGGTGAGCCGCAGCCCGGCGCTGAGGCACTGCTGCACGGCGGCGTCGCACCCGGCCCGGCTGAAGATGAACAGGATCGCCGGCAACAGGCTGGCGCGTTCGAGCCGGTCGACGACCTCGGCCCGGGGCGGGGGCTGCCAGCGTTTCGACCGGCCGCCGCGACCCGGCCCGTACGACCGGTCGGTCATCTCGAGCCGGCGCTGCATCTCGCGCGTGTAGCGCAGCAACTCGGGGTGCACGTCGTGCTTCCGGGCCGCGTCGGCGTCGTGGAACAGGTCGAACATGCGGCGGCCGACCAGCATGTGCTGCCAGAGCGGGACGGGCCGGTGCTCACTGACCACGACCTCGGTCTCGCCCCGCACGGTGACCAGCCAGTCGGCGAACTCCTCGTAGTTGCTGACCGTGGCCGACAGCGACACCAGGGTCACCGAGGACGGAAGGTGGATGATCACCTCTTCCCAGACCGCGCCGCGGAACCGGTCGGCCAGGTAGTGCACCTCGTCCATCACGACGTAGGCCAGGTTCTTGAGCGCGGGCGAGCCCGCGTAGAGCATGTTGCGCAGCACCTCGGTGGTCATCACGATCACGGGCGCGTCGCCGTTGATGGCGTTGTCGCCGGTCAGCAGGCCGACCTGGTCGGGGCCGTAGCGCTCGACCAGGTCGTGGTACTTCTGGTTGGAGAGCGCCTTGATCGGCGTCGTGTAGAAGCACTTGCGCTCGCCGGCGCGCAGCGCGAGGTGAACCGCGAACTCGCCGACCACCGTCTTACCGGCGCCGGTGGGGGCGCACACGAGCACGCCGCTGCCCCGTTCGAGCGATTCACAGGCGGAACGCTGGAAATCGTCGAGGTCGAAGCCGACGTCGAGCATGAAATCCTCGAGCGCCGGAAACTCGGCCACCCGGGCCGCCCGCCGCTGGGACGCTGCGTATCTTTCGGCGGGACTCGTCATGACCACAAGCGTAGGTCGTGGGTGTGACAACAGCGGGCACGGGCACGGTCGGTATGGTGCACCCGTGCCGGATGTTGCATCGACCGATCACCCTCCCCATCGGCCGCGCCGTCAGGTCGACGCCGTGCTGTTCGATTTCCACGGCACGTTGGCCCAGGTGGAAGACCCGGTGACCTGGGTTCTGGCGGCCGCCGCGACGTGCGGGCGCGAGCTCGACCGGGGCAAGGCCACGGTGCTGGCCGACCGGCTGGTCACCGCCGGGCGGGCCGGTGGCCCGGTGCCCCACCGGGTGCCGCCCGGCCTGGCCGAGCACTGGGCCGACCGCGACCTGTACGCCCAGAGCCACCGTGCCGCCTACACCGGCCTGGCCGCGACGGTCTCGACCGACGTCGAGGGCCTGGCCGACGCCCTGTACGACCGGCTGCTGGCCCCGGACGGCTGGCTGCCCTATCCGGACACCGAGCCCACCCTGCGTACGCTGCACGACGCCGGCATCAAGGTGGCGGTGGTCAGCAACATCGGCTTCGACATCCGCCCGCTGTTCGACGCCTGGGGCATGACCGCGCTGATCGACGCGTACGCGCTGAGCTACGAGCTCGGCCGCACCAAGCCCGACCCGGCCATCTTCCTGCGCGCCTGCGGCATGCTGGGCGCCGACCCGGAGCGCACGCTCATGGTCGGCGACACCCCGGCCGACGCGGGCGCGGTCGGGGCCGGCTGCGCCGCGCTGGTGCTCCCGGCCGCCGAGCCCGGCCGCCCCAACGGCCTGGTCGCCACCCTGGCCCTGACCGGCTGTTCAGCTTAGGTAGGGCGGGGCAACTCCCCAGCCCCAGTGCGGCACCGGCGCTTCACGCACCGGGTCGGCACCCGGTTGCGAGTTCTCCCGGGCGAGCCGGGTGCCCCATTCCAGGTAGCCCGCGAACGCGGCCCGGAACTCCGGGTCGTCCGGCAGGCTGACCTCGTCGGCGGCGTCCATCATCAGGTTGACCCAGCGCCGCCGCTGGGGCTCGGTGATCCCCTTGCCGAGGTGATGCCGCAGCATGGCCCCGTAGCCGCCGCGCCCGGCGGTGTAGGCGGCGGGCCCGCCGAACACTTCGCCCAGCCAGAGGGCCACGTAGCGCGGATGGTCCGGATGCATCCCGGCGAACAGCGCCGACAGCAGGTCGTCGACGACAACCCGCCGGTAGAACGCTTCGCACAGGGCTTGCAGCGCCTTCTGGCCGCCGGCCCACTCGTAGAGGGTCGGCGGCGCCGCGCCATTGCTGGTGTACTCGTCAGCCACGGGGAAAGCCCACCATCGGCGGCCGCCCCCGATCAAGTACGCACTTTCCGGTGCGTGACCCGCGGAGACGACGATGACGAAGCGTTACCACTGCCCGGTCGAGCTCACCGTCGACGTGGTCGGGGGCAAGTGGCGGGTGGTGATCCTGGCCCGCCTCAAGGAGGGCGTGCACCGCTACGGCGAGCTGCGCCGGCGGATGCCGGGGATCAGCGACAAGATGCTCACCCAGCGGCTGCGCGAGCTCGAGGCCGACGGGCTGGTGGCCCGCGACGACCTCGAGACCGTGCCACCGCATGTGGAATACCGGCTGACCGACGAGGGCCGGAGCCTGACGCCGGTGCTGCAGGCACTCTACGACTGGGGGCTGGAGCGCGCCGCCCGCACCGGCGTCCCGGTCGGTTCGTGAGCCGTCAGGGGCGTTCGGTTTCCTGCCGTACGGTCTCCGCGCCCAGGTCGGAGGCCGTGCGCAGCGCCGACGGGGTGGGGTTGTCGGCCGTCTGCTGCAGGCCGGCCACCCGGTCCTCGATGACGAACGTCGCCCGGGTGTGCACCGGCGCGCCGGGCGTGGTCACGAACGGCACCACGCGGAAGTCGGCGGTGAGGCTGCCCGGGGTGATCCGCGTACGGACGTACCCCCGCTGGTTGTTGTAGAAGCGCAGGTGCGGGTTCCAGGCCGCCCACGGGTGCTGCCCGGAGGCGACGTCGGTGCCGTTGCCGGTCGAGGTGATCGAGGAGCAGACCAGCTCGGTCCCCACCGTCCGCGACGCCGGGTCGGCGTAGTCCAGCTTGAGCTCGTCGGCCCAGTGCGCGTGCACGTCCCCGGTCAGCACGACCGGGTTGCGCACGCCGGCGTCGACCCAGCCCCGGGTGATCCGGTCGCGCGACGCGGCGTAGCCGTCCCACGAGTCCATGCTGGTGACGACCTGTGGTCCCGAGTTGTTGTCGCGCTGGCCGAAGAACACCTGCTGGCCCAGCACGTCCCAGCGGGCCGACGAGCGGCGGAACCCGTCGAGCAGCCACTTCTCCTGCTGCTCGCCGGTGATCGAACGGGCCGGGTCGGAGGCGGCCGGGCAGTCCTTGTAGCCGTCGCCGCAAGCTTGATCGTCCCGGTACTGGCGGGTGTCGAGCATGTGGAAGGTTGCCAGCCGGCCCCAGCGCAGCCGCCGGTAGAGCTGCATGTCGAGGCCACGCGGGATCGAGGTGCGACGCAGCGGCATGTTCTCGTAGTAGGCCTGGAACGCGGCCGCGCGCCGGGCCGGGAAGTTCGGGTCGGGCGCCTCGGGCACCTCGTCGGCCCAGTTGTTCTCGATCTCGTGATCGTCGAACACCACGGCCCAGGGCGCGACGGCGTGCGCGGCCTGCAGATCGGCATCCGTCTTGTACTGGGCGTGCCGCTGACGGTAGTTGGCCAGCGTGACGGTCTCGGGCCCCGCGTGGTCGCGCGGGTTGCCGCCGGGGATGGTGTACACGCCGGCCTGGTACTCGTACTGGTAGTCGCCCAGGTGCAGGATCAGGTCCGGTTCGTCGGCGGCCAGGTGGCGGTAGGCGGTGAAGTAGCCGTGCTCGTACTGCGAGCAGGAGGCGAACGACATCGCCAGCGTGCCGCCCGTCGCCCACAGCGGCGGGGCGGTTCGGGTCCGGCCCACGGGCGAGACGTAGCGCTCGGCGCGGAAGCGGTAGAAGTACTCCCGTCCGGGCAGCAGGTGGTGCAGTTCGACGTGCACGGCGTGCGCCGACTCGGGCCGGGCCGCGGTCACACCGCGCCGGACGATCATGCGGAAACGCTCGTCGGCGGCGAGTTCCCAGGCCACCGGCACGACTCGTGACGGCATGCCGCCGAGGCCGTCGTCGGCCAGCGGGGTGGGGGCGAGGCGGGTCCAGAGCACGAACCCGTCCGGTTCCGGATCGCCCGACGCGACGCCGAGCGTGAACGGGTCGGCCTGCAGCGGGCCCCGGTACGGTGCCGCCGAGGCCGCCAGGGGCCAGGTGGTCGCGGCGCCCGCGACACCGGCGGCGGCCGAGCTCAGCAGAAGCGATCTTCTTGAGAGTGCCATGCCCGCAGCCTCGCGGGCATAGATGGAATTAGATTGCTGCCGACCTTACGAGCCGCGAAACAGACCCTAAGCGTACGAGTCGAGGTTGACGCCCTGGCGCTGGCCGGGAACCGGCGCGGGAACCTCGGTGACGGGGGCGGCCGGCTCCGGAGCCTTGGCCAGGACGGGGGTGACCTCAGCGCCGGTGGCGGCGGCCGACTCGGCCATGCTCTTGAGGTTCGAGCGGGCGGTGTCGTAGGCGGAGGTGACCAGCGAGCTGAGCGAGTTGATCTGCATGCCCCTCCCGATCGGCCGGTTCCGGGCGATCTGATGAAGAATTCAGCGGAGCAACCGAACCGCACCCGGCGCACACGTCAGGTCGAGGTCGAGAGGGCCGAGGCGCTCCCCGTCCGCGTAGGCGACGATCCCGTCCGAGCGCAGCCGCACGTGCCGGGCCCGGAAGGCGGTGACCCGCGGGTCGGTGACGTGCGTGCCCCGCCGCAACCGGGGCTTGAGCCGGGCCAGGGCCGCCCGCCCGAACGGTGTCGCGATCACCACGTCGAGCAGTCCGTCGGCAGGGTCGGCATCGGGCAGGATCCGCATGCCGCCGCCGTAGCTGGCGCAGTTGCCCACCGCCACCAGCATGCCCTCGAAGCTGTGGTCCTCGCCGTCGAGTTCGAGGGCGTACTTGCGCGGCTTGAGCCGGGCCAGCTCGAGCAGGATCGCCAGGTCGTAGCGCCGGGGCCCGCGCGGCCAGCGCATCCGGTTGGCCCGCTCGTTCACGAGCGCGTCGAAGCCGCCCGCGAGCACCGCCCCGAACCATCGTGGCTCCCGCCCGACCGGTGACTCAGCCGGGACGCGGGACACGACCCGGGCCAGGTCGATCGGCACGTAGCGCCCGTCGGCGAGCGCCGAGGCGACGACGTCGGCAGCTCGTAGCGGGTCGGCCGGCATGCCGATGCCGGCCGCGAAGTCGTTGCCGGTGCCCGCCGGGACGACGCCGAACCCCACGGGCCGCTCGGCCACTCCCTGCAACGCGCGGTGGATCGTGCCGTCGCCGCCCACGGCCACCACGGCGGCCACGCCCCCGTCGACGGCGGCCCGGCACGCCTGCTCCGCCTCCGCGCCGCTGTGGGCGGTCAGCAGCCGGACCGTATGCCCGGAATCGCCCAGCCGGCGCAGGACCCCGGACAGCAGATCGCGGTGCTTGCCGCGCCCCGCTGTGGGGTTGGCCAGCACCGCGATCTCATTGCTCGTCACAGCCGGGCAGCATACTGCCCCGGTTATGACCTAGGTCATGTCGTCGAAGCGTCCCTCGATCGAGCGCGGCTGCGCGACGGGCGTGGGCGCCTCGATCGGGCTCGGCGCCTCGATCGGGTCGGACGCGCCGACCGGCACCCGGTCGTCCTCGAGCGGCGACAGCTGGTCGTCGTCGAGCTCGGCGTAGATCTCTTTGCCGCGGCCCCTGCGCTTGTCGTTGAGCGCGGCCACACCGGTCGCGATCAGATAGAGCACGACCATGCAGAGCGCCAGCAGAATCATGCCGAACGGGCCGGGGTCGGGGGTGGCGATCGCGGCGAACGCGAACGACAGGAAGACCACGATCCGCCACCAGCCCAGCAGCTTCTTCGCCGACACGACGCCGGTGAAGTTGAGCATGAGCAGGATCAGCGGGAACTCGAAAGCCGCGCCGAAGATCAGGATCATGTTGGTCACGAACCCGATGTACCCCGAGACCTCGAGTTTCGTGGCCTCGCCGAGGACGCCGGACTCCATGATGAACGCCAGGCTGTGGCCGACCACGAAGTAGGCCAGGACGCCGCCGGCGGCGAACAGCGGAGCGGCGATGGCCACGAAGACGTACGCCCACTTGCGCTCGTGCCGGTGCAGGCCCGGCGCGACGAACGCCCACAACTGGTAGAGCCACACCGGCGAGCCGACGATCAGACCGACCCAGAGCGCGATCTTGAGGCGCAGGATCAGGGTGTCGGTGACGTTCAGGACGACCCAGTCGCAGTACTGCGTCCCGTCGGCGCGGGTGGCGATCGACGACGGCAGGTCGCAGTAGGGCGCCTCGAGCAGGTGGAACACCCACTGCGACACGATGAAGCCGACGATCAACCCGGCGATCAGGCCGAGCGACGCGATGAACAGCCGATTACGGAGTTCGCGGACGTGGTCGATCAGCGTCATGGAGCCGTCGGAAGCCTGCTGGAACTTGCTGGGCCCCTGACGGCCAAGGGCTAGCTTCATGCCCGCGGATCAGCGGTCGTTGGTGCGCTGCTGCACCGGGTCCACGTACGGCTGAGCCGGCGGCGGCTGCTGCTGGTAGCCCTGCGGCGGCGGAGTCTGCTGGTAACCAGAATTTCCGGCGGGCGGATAGACGTCGCCCTGCAGCGGCTGACGCGCGACCTGCGGCTCGGCCTTCTCAGCGACGTTGTTGTCGTCGTCGACCAGGCCCTTGGTCTCGGCCTTGATGATCCGCAGCGACCGGCCCAGCGACCGCGCCGCGTCCGGCAGCCGCTTCGCGCCGAAAAGCAGCACGAGGACGACCACAAAAACGATGATGTGCCATGGCTTGAGGGCGCCCATGGGTTAACTCCAGTCGGTCGGATCAGGTGTGCGGGGTCCATCGTACGTGTCAAATCTGGTGATGCGGACCACGGACCCTCGTCGGTTTGCCACCATCGCCCAAATCCTTGGACAACGGGGAAGGAACGCCGCAGTCAGCGCCGCTTGAGGATCGCGTGCTCCTGGATGAGTTCGGCGCGCTGCTGCACCGCGAGCACGGTCTGCTGGAGCTCGAGCGCGGCTTCCTGCAGTTTCGCCGCCTCGGTCTGCCGTCTTTGCAGCCGCATGGCCGCGCGGCGCAGCCCGTCGAGCCGGCCGAGCAGCCGCACACCGGCCGCCCCCATGATGATCACGGCGACCACGACCACGGCGATCCAGATCCACATCAGCACCGGGCCACCCTACCGGCCGGGGGTGCTGTACTGGTCGAGCGCCGCCGTGGCCTGTTCACGGATCCGGTGCAGCAGTTCCGGCGGGCCGAGCACGGTGACGTCGGGCCCGAGCCCCAGCAGCAGCCGCTGCGCCCAGCCCAGGTCGGTGACCCGCATGGTCACCACCCACTCGTCGCCCGACCGGCGCACCTCCTCCACCGGGTAGTACTCGGTGATCCAGCGGCTGCCGCGGCCCACCCGCAGGGTGACCAGCTGCAGGTCGGGGGTGGGGTGGAAGACGCCGTCGCTGACGTCGTGCGGCACCGCGTCGGCCGGCGGGCGGGACGGCTCGTCGAGCTCGGCGAAGTCGTCGATGCGGTCGATCCGGAACAGCCGGGTCGCCTCGGCCCGCCGGCACCACGCCTCCAGGTAGGCCTTGCCGCCCACCATCAGCACCCGCATCGGGTCGACGACGCGCTCGGTCGTCTCGTCGCGGGCGGCCGTGTAATAGGTCATCCGCAGCGCGTGCCCGCTCTCGACCGCCGTTCGCACGTTGTCGACGCGCTTGCTGTTGGCCGGCAGCTTGACGGCCACCGGCGCCCCGGCCAGGTCGCCGGCCGCGTTCTCGATTTTGGCGAGGGCGCGTTCGATGACGTCGCGGTGGCCGGTGCCCGGCGTCTCGGCCAGCATCCGCAGGGCCACCACCAGGGCCAGCGCCTCGTCCTGGGTGAGGCGCAGCGGCCGGTCGATGCCGGCGTCGTGGCTGATCGTGACCCGGTCGCCGTCGAGCGCCATGTCGATGAGGTCGCCCGGGCCGTAGCCGGGCAGGCCGCACACCCACAGCAGTTCCAGGTCCTCGCGGAGCTGGCGCTCGCTGACGCCCAGGTCGGCGGCCGCCTCGGCGACCAGGATGCCGGGCCGGGCCAGCAAATACGGGACGAGCAGAAGCAGCCGTCCGAGCCGGTCGGCGCTCTGCCGCGGGCCCGTCATGCCGCCACCTCGTGTCGCGCCACGACCTCCTTGAGCAGCTGGATCACGGCCTCGCGAACCTCGGGCGGCCCCTCGGCCCGCACGTCCGGCCCGTAGCCGACGATCGTCGCGGCCAGCCGCTCGGCGTCCGAGTACGGGATGGTCAGCGTGTCCCCGTCCGGGCCGGGCTGTGACTCGACGGCCCAGCGCCGCAGCCCGGCCGCCCGACCCGGCCGCACGGTGACGGTGGCCCGGCCGTTGTGCGGCACCGGCCCCGACCACTTGGCGACGTGGTTGATCAGGTCTTCGTTCTCGGGCGGAGCGAACGCTCCCGGCCGGCCCAGCACCTTGACCGCGCCGACGATGCGCGACAGCCGGAAGCACCGGGTCGCGTCCCGGTCGCGGTCGTGACCCACCACGTACCACCGGCCCTGCCAGCAGACCACGCCCCACGGCTCGAGCCGGCGGGTGGCCGGGTCGTCGACCTCGGGCACCCGGTAGCTGAAGCTGACCGCCCGGCGGTCGCGGGCGGCGCTGGTGAGCGGCCCGAACGCCGGGTCGACGGTGACCACCGGCTCGACCCCGAGGGTGGCCTGGGGGTCGACCTCGACCCCGGCCGCGCGCAGCTTGGCCAGGCCGGACGACGCGGCCGCGGCCAGGCCGGCGTGCTGCCAGAGCCGGGCCGCGATGCCCACCGCGGCGGCCTCGTCGGGCTCGAGCCGGATGGCCGGCAGCGCGTACTCGCGGTGCGCGATGCGGTAGCCCGGTTCCTGATCGAAGACGCTCGCCGTACCGGTCTCGAGCGGGACGCCCAGATCGCGCAGCTCGGCCTTGTCGCGCTCGAACTTGCGCTGGAAGGCTTCGTGGTCGCGCGGATCCTCCGGGTCGTGCTCGTAGCCGGGCACCGTCGCGGCGATCTGCGCGGCGGTCAGGAACCGACGCGTCGACAGAAGGCAGATCACCAGGTTCACCAGGCGCTCGGTGCGGGTGCGCGACACGATTGGCAACGCTAGCAGGGTGGACGCCGACGTGACGTACGCGCTATGCCCGGGCCGTTTCCCGCGGGGGCGCAGCGGAAAGGTAGGCCCGGGTGAGCACCGCAGAAACCCCGGAAGAGCAGCTCCCGGTCGGTCTGGCCGCCGCCGGGCCCCTCCCGACGGGCGATTCGTCCGATGAGTCCGAAGCACCGCAGAACGAGAGTGTGGGCACGGTCATCGTGGCCGGCCTGGCCAACCTGGCCATCGCGGTCGCCAAGCTGGTCGCCGGCATGGTCTCCGGCTCGGCGGCCATGGTGTCCGAGTCGGCGCACTCCTTCGCCGACACCATCACCGAGGTGTTCCTCTTCGTCGCCCTGCGGCGCGGCGCCACCCCAGCCGACGAGGAACACCCGTTCGGGTACGGCAAGGAGAGCTTCGTCTGGGCGTTCATCGCCGCGGTGTTCACCTTCGTCGGCGGCGCCGGCTTCTCGATCTACCACGGCATCGAGACGATCGTGCGCGGGGAGGAGACCGGCGACTTCCTCTGGTCGTACCTCGTGCTGGCCGTCTCGTTCGCCGCCGAGGGCACCTCGTTCCTGCGCGCCCGGCGCCAGGTCGCGGGCGCGTCGCGGCGCTGGGGCGTCACTCCGTCGCGCTTCCTGCGGCTGACCCCGGACACCACCGTCAAGGCCGTCTACTTCGAGGACTCGGCCGCCCTGATCGGCCTGATCCTGGCGGGCGCCGGACTGGTGCTGACCGAGCTCACCGGCAACGGCATGTGGGACGGCATCGCCTCGATCGCGATCGGCCTGCTGCTCTTCGGAGTGGCCGCGGTCCTCGCCCAGAGCAACGCCTCGCTGCTCGTGGGCCGGGCGGTGCCGCGCCGGGTGCACAACCAGATCGCCGCCGACCTCGCCTCGATCCCGATCGTGGTGGCCGTGCCGACGCTGCTGACCATGCAGCTCGGCCCGGGCGACATCCTGGTCGCGGCCAAGGTCGACTTCCAGGACGACGTCCGCGGGGGCGAGATCGAGGCGGCCAGCGACGAGGCCGAGCGCCGCCTGCGGGCCCGCTACCCCGGCATCCGGTACGTCTTCCTCGACCCGACGCGCGGCACGGCGGGCCGCAACCACGTCGACGGCGGCGTCGAATAGGGTTCCGGCCATGGTGCGGTGGCGGTCCGGAACAGTCCAGGCGATCCGGCGCCGGTGGAACGGCGCGGTCGAGCTCGAGGTCACGACGGACGACGGGCCACTGAAGGCGCTCGCCTACCCCGCCCTCACCGGCGAGCCCGAGCCGGGCGACCGCGTGCTGCTCAACGTCGGGGCGCTCGTCATGGGCCTCGGCACCGGGGGCTACGCGCTGGTGGTGGCGCTGCCCGACCGGCTGCCGGCCGATCCGCCCGAGGACGGCGCCAACCGTGACTCGGGCCACCTGGTCAAGGCCCGTTACACGCCGCTGCAGGCGATCCGGCTCGGCGTCGACGAGGAGGCCTCGCCGCACCGCGCGGTGATGGCCGCGGCCACCTCGCTCGACGGCATGCCGGTGGTCCTGGCCGATCTGCACTCGGCGCTGCCGGCCATCGTCGCCGCTGTCCGCCTCGACCGGCCCGGGGCCCGGATCGCGTACGTCATGACCGACGGCGGGGCGCTGCCGGCGTGGTTCTCACGCACCCTGGACGGTCTGCGCGACCACCTGGTGGGCACGGTGACCACCGGGCAGGCGTTCGGCGGCGACCTCGAGGCGAGCACCGTGCACACCGGCCTGCTGGCCGCGCGGCACGTGCTGCGCGCCGACGTCACGGTCGTCACGCAGGGCCCGGGCAACCTCGGCACGGGCACGACCTGGGGGTTCTCCGGGGTGGCGCTGGGCGAGGCGGTCAACGCCACGGGCACCCTCGGAGGCCGGCCGGTCGGCTCGTTGCGGATCTCGACGGGTGACGGACGGCCCCGGCATCGCGGCCTGTCGCATCACAGCCTCACCGCGTACGGGAAAGTGGCCCTGCTCCCCGCCGACCTGCCCGTGCCCGAAGGCCTCGACCCCTACCTGGCCGCCGAGATCGACGCGGCGCTCGCGCCGCTGGCGGCGAGGCACCGCCTGCCGCGCGTGCCGGTCGACGGTCTCGACGAGGCGCTCCGCGCGAGCCCGGCGCCGCTGTCGACGATGGGCCGCAAGCTCGACCAGGACTACGCCTACTTCCTCGCCGCGGCCGCCGCGGGCCGGTTCGCCGCCACCCTGATCTGATAGCGGCCCGCCTCGGCCTGGTTACCGCTTGCGGACCAGCGTCACCCCGTCCCGTACGGGAAGCATGACCGACTCGACCCGGTCGTCCGTCACGATCCGGTCGTTGAGGTCGCTGACCGCCACGTCCCACTCGCCCTCGGGGTGCAGGACCCGCCCGGCGCGCAGCACGTTGTCGATCACCATGAGGCCGCCCGGGCGCAGCCGCGGCACGAGCTCGTCGTAGTACTTGGGGTAGCTGATCTTGTCGGCGTCGACGAACGCGAAGTCGACCACCGGGTCGCGGTCCAGCGCCCGCAGCGTCTCCAGGGCCGGGCCCAGGTTCAGCTCGATCAGGTCGTCGACCCCGGCCCGTGCCCAGTACCTCCGGGCGACGTTGGTGAACTCCTCGGAGACGTCGCACGCGATCAGGCGTCCGTCCTTGGGCAGCCCGCGCGCGACGCAGACGGACGAATAGCCGGTGAACACGCCCACCTCGACCGCGAGCCGGGCGCCGGTGAGCCGCACCAGCATGGTGAGCAGCTCGCCCTCGTCGTGCGAGATCTGCATGCCGGCGGCGTCGGGGAACGCGTCGCGGGTCTCGGCCGCGAGATCCCGCAGCACGTCGTCGGCCGGGGTGCAGTGCTCGAGCAGGTAGTCGCTGACAGCCGGTTCGATGATGTCCATCCGGCCAGTCTCGTACGTCTCACGCTTTGCGGCAGGATGCATAAGGCACTTATGATCCTGACGTGCCTGCTTCTCTCCGCCACCAGCCCAAGGCCGTCTACGCGGTCGCGTTCGCCTGCGTCGTCAGCTTCATGGGCATCGGCCTGGTCGACCCGATCCTGCCCGCCCTGTCGTCCCAGCTGCATGCCGGACCGAGCCAGGTCAGCCTGCTGTTCACCAGCTATCTGGTGGTCACCGCGATCGCCATGCTCGCCCGAAGCGCACCCTGATCACCGGCCTGGCCGTCATCGTCGTGTTCGCGGCGCTGGCCGGCCTGTCCGGTTCGATCGGCGGCATCGTCGGCTTCCGGGCCGGGTGGGGCCTGGGCAACGCGCTCTTCATCGCCAAGATGGTCGACCGCTGGAACATCCACGTCCCCTTCGTGGCCGGCGCGGTAGCCGTCCTGCTGGGCGTCCTGGTGCTGGCCACCAGCCACCGCACGCTGACCGAGGCCGACCGGCGCCTGGCTTCCGGCGCCCCCGCGGTGGAGGGCGAAGTAGCCGACGAGTTCGGCGGCGCCCCCGACGCCATCGACGCCGAACTGCAGCACGAGCGAGCCACCCGTCGCTGAACGCTAACGTGGGACCGTGCCCGCCTCGTCCCGCCTGCTCGCGATCGTCGATGCCCTGCCCCTCGAGCCGGGTCTCCGCGTCCTCGAGATCGGCTGCGGCCCCGGCGTAGCCGCGCGGCTGGTCGCCGCCCGCCTCACCACGGGGCACATCCTGGCCATCGACCGCTCGGCGGCCGCCGTCGCCCAGGCCACCGCGGGCTCAGCCACGGAGATCGCGTCCGGCCGCCTGAGCGTCCGGCACGTGGCAGCCGAAGACTTCGTCCTCGAACCCGGCGAGCAGCCGTACGACCTGGTCTTCGCCGTCCGCGTCGGAGCGCTCGACGGCCGCCACCCCGCCCTGGGCGTACGCGTCATGGAGCACCTGGCCCGAGCCACCCGCCCCGGCGCCCGCCTGTTCGTCGACGGCGGCAGCCCACTGCGCGAGCTCCCGATCCGACCGCCGGCCCCGGATTCGTCCGCACGAACCCGGCGGCACCCGAGCTCGCGGCTCGCCCGAGGGTGCGCAGGACCGGCAGAATGACCGCATGGCCCAGCCGGTAGAGCACTTCGAGATCATCGGGACCGACCCGGCCGCCCTGCGCGGCTACTACGGGGAGCTCTTCGGCTGGCAGTTCACCACCGGCGGCCCCGTGGCCGATCCCGTCTCCGAGGCCGGCAACTACGGCTTCACCGAGGGCGAGACCATCCCAGGCGGCGTCCGTGGCTGCGCTGATCGACGACGCACTGTGCCCTACGAGGTGACGAAGCCCTACGAGGTGACGACCAGAACGAGCCAGCCGAGCAGAATCACGCCGAGGATCGCGGCCAGCACCCACGTCGGGACGCGGTGGCCGCCCTCGCGGTTGCGCCGGACCTCGGCGCGGATGCGGTCGCGCTTACGGTCGGCCCGGGAGCGTGGTTGCTGGTCGGGCCCGTCCATGACCCGACCAGCCTAACGCCTGGCTCACTGCTGGGGCGGGAGCCGCAGCCCCCGCCCCAGCGGACTCACATGCTGGCGATCAACCGTTCCACCCGCTCGTCGTACGCGCGGAAGGGGTCTTTGCAGAGCACGGTGCGCTGCGCCTGGTCGTTGAGCTTGAGGTGCACCCAGTCGACGGTGAAGTCGCGGCGCTTCTCTTGCGCGTGGCGGATGAACTCGCCCCGCAGGCGGGCCCGGGTCGTCTGCGGCGGCGTCTCCTTGGCCTCGAAGATCTCGAGGTCGTTGGAGATGCGGTCGACCTGCTTGCGCTTCTCCATCAGCGCGTAGAGGCCCCGGCCCCGGCGCACGTCGTGGTAAGCCAGGTCGAGCTGGGCGATGCGCGGGTGGCTCATCGGGATCTGGTGCTTGGCCTGGTAGCGCTCGATCAGCTTGTACTTCGACACCCAGTCGATCTCGCGCGAGACCGGGTCGAGGTCGCCGCTCTCGATCGCGTTGAGCACCCGGCCCCACAGCTCGACGACCCGCTTGGCCGTCTGGTCGCCACCGCGGCGCTCGACGAATTCGGTCGCCTTGGCCAGGTATTCCTGCTGGATCTCGAGGGCGCTGACCTCTTTGTTGTTGGCCAGGCGGATCTTGCGGCGGCCGGTGATGTCGTGGCTGACCTCGCGGATCGCGCGGATCGGGTTCTCGAGCGACAGGTCGCGCATGACCACGCCGGCCTCGATCATGCGGAGCACGATGTCGGCGCTGCCCACCTTGAGCAGCGTCGTCACCTCGTTCATGTTGGAGTCGCCGACGATCACGTGCAGGCGGCGGTAGCGCTCGGCGTCGGCGTGCGGCTCGTCGCGCGTGTTGATGATCGGACGGGAGCGGGTCGTCGCGCTGGAGACGCCCTCCCAGATGTGCTCGGCCCGCTGCGACAGGCAGAAGACGGCGCCACGCGGGGTCTGCAGCACCTTGCCGGCGCCGCAGATCAGCTGACGGGTCACGAGGAACGGAATGAGGACGTCGGCGAGCCGGCCGAACTCGCCGTGGCGCGACACGAGGTAGTTCTCGTGACAGCCGTACGAGTTGCCGGCGGAGTCGGTGTTGTTCTTGAACAGGTAGATCTCGCCCGCGATGCCCTCGTCGTGCAGCCGCTTCTCGGCATCGACCAGCAGGCCCTCCAGGATCCGCTCGCCGGCCCGGTCGTGGGCGACGAGATCGGTCACGGAGTCGCACTCGGGGGTCGCGTACTCGGGGTGGGAACCGACATCGAGGTAGAGGCGGGCGCCGTTACGGAGGAAAACGTTGCTGCTGCGTCCCCAGGACACCACTCGGCGGAACAGGTAGCGGGCCACCTCGTCGGGAGACAGCCGCCGCTGCCCCCGGTAAGTACACGTGACGCCGTACTCGGTCTCGAGGCCGAAAATTCGCCGTTCCATGACGAAACACTAGCCGCATAAGCCATCCATTGGCAGTCACCCGACGCCGGTAGAGTCGTTACGGATGAACGTTCTGGTCACCGGCGGCGCCGGCTTCATCGGTTCGCACTTCGTGCGCGCGATGCTGGCCGGCCGCCTGCCGGGCCTCGAGGACGCGCGGGTCACCGTTCTCGACAAGCTGGCGCACGCCGGAAACTTCGCCAACCTCGGCGCGGTCGCCCACGACAAGTGGCTCGACTTCGTCCCCGGTGACGTGGCCGACGCCGCCCTGGCCGAGGTCGTCGTCCGCCGCCACGACGCGATCGTCCACTTCGCCGCCGAGCACGACGTGACCGCGAACGTCGAGCACGACGTGACCTCGAACATCCTGGACGACGACAAGATCCGCCAGAACCTGGGCTGGCATCCCCGGGTCGAGTTCGCCTCCGGCCTCAACAGCACAGTCCGCTGGTACCGGGACAACCCCGACGCGTGGCGCCCCCTGCTGCAGTAGACCCGCAGGCACAAGCGACGCTCAGACGCGGCCGGCGGCAGCTGCGGTCGCGATGGCCGCTGAGCCGGCGGCCGCGGCCAGACGCACTGCGGCAGGGCGGCTGCGTGTCAGCGCGGTTGTGGCCAGGCCCCACGCGGACGCCAGACCCAACGGAAACGCGCCCCTACGGGAACGCGCCACTCCCCCCGCAACCGCGGCCGAGGCGAGCAGGACGGCTGCCGTCGAGGCCCCGACCAGGCGGGAATCGCTCTTCTTCACACCGGCGGCCACCGCGCCCGCCGCCAGGTTGACCGTGCTGGCCAGGGCCGTCCAGCCGAGCAGCAAGCCGGTGCTCGCGGGTGTCACCGTGGACGGCGCGGACGTCGAGTGGACGCGCTGCGCACGGCCGTAGGCCGCGGCGGTGAAGGCGGTAGCGACCGGCAGCAACAGGGGCGTGAGGCCGAACCGGTCCGTCTGCGCGGCCAGAGACCACGCCGCGTTGACCGCGTAGGCGCCGGCCAGCGGCCAGCCCGTCCGGCGGCTCATCGGATCGCCCCGGCCACCGGGCAGGCACTGGGCCACCGTCGAGGCTGCGCAGCCGGCGAAGATCGGGGCCCAGACCGCGAACGCGTAGTCGGGCGGAGTGATCACGGTGTCGTAGCGCTGGGTCTGCTCGCCCCGGCCGAGTAGCGCCCCCAGGCACGGCACGGCCACGAAAGCAGCGCAGGAAGAAGCGAGCGCGACAGCACGAACGGTGTCAGTCATGCCCCCCGGCATACCCGCCGGGGGGCATGATCACGTCAGGAACCGTCGCCGTTGACGCCGTCTGCCGGCTCGGCCGGGTCGGTGCCGGTCGACGGCTTGTCGGCCGTGTCCTGCTCGGCGGCGGCGGACACCGTGGGTTTGCTGTCGGGCGCGGCCGGCGGCGGAGCGGCGTCCACATCGCCCAGATCCTTGTCCAGCACGTCCTCCAGGCCCTCGAGCAACTGGATCAGCGACGGGCCGTGGATACGCCGGAACGCCCGGCCCTTACGCCGCCGGTCGAGCACCGCGACCTCGAGCTGCTTCTGGTCGAGCTTGCGCGTCTGACCGTTCTCGCCGCCCACACTGCCCAGCGCCTGCGCCGCGAGCGCCAGCGCCGCCGGCAACTCGGCGGTCGCTTCGTGCCGCTCGCGCAGCACGTTCGAGATCGCCTCGGCCTGGCCGCCCATCGCCATGAACCCGGGCTCGTCCATCACCGAACCGTCGTACGTGATGCGGTAGAGCTCGTCGGTCTCGGGCGAGGACCCCACCTGGGCGATGCAGATCTCCACCTCGTACGGCTTCTGCGTCTCGGTGAAGATCGCGCCCAGCGTCTGGGTGTACGCGTTGGCCAGGAACCGCCCGGTCACGTCGCGCCGGTCGTAGCTGTAGCCGTTGACGTCGGCCATCCGGATGCCGGCCCGGCGCAGGCTCTCGAACTCGTTGTACCGGCCGACCGCGGCGAACCCGATCTTGTCGTAGATCTCGCTGATCTTGCGCAGCGTCGTGATGTTCTCGGCGACCAGCAGGATGCCGCCCTCATACGTCAGCACCACGGCGGAACGGCCGCGGGCGATGCCCTTACGGGCGTACTCCGAACGGTCGCGCTGGACCTGCTCGGGTGATGCATAGAACTGCATGGCCACGGGTGGCTACTCCCTCTCGTCCCTGGTGAATTCGGCTGCTACCAACAACCGGACTCAGCCGCCCGGATTCTCCATGCGCCCGGCCACGACCTGCTCGGCCACCGCGGTGATCTCGGCCTCGGTCAGACGGTGCGTGCCGTTCGCCGTCGCCGACATCACCACCGGGAAGATCTTGCGGGTGAGGTCGGGACCGCCGGTCGCGGTGTCGTCGTCGGCCGCGTCGTACAGCGCCTCGACCGCCAGCCGCACCGCGGCATCGGTGCTCAGACCCGCCCGGTACTTCTTCTTCAGAGCCGACTTCGCGAACAGCGAACCCGAACCGATCGCGTCGTAGCCGGTCTCCTCGTAGAGCCCGCCCGCCACGTCGAAGCTGAAGATGCGCCCCACCTTGGCCGGGTCGTGCGGCGACAGGTCGTAGCCCGCGAACAGCGGCACCACGGCCAGCCCCTGCATCGCCGCGCCCAGGTTGCCCCGCACCATGCCGGCCAGCCGGTTCGCCTTGCCGTCGGTCGAGAGCATCGTGCCCTCGATCTTCTCGTAGTGCTCCAGCTCGACCTGGAACAGCCGCATCAGCTCGATGCCGATACCCGCCGTCCCGGCGATGCCGATCAGCGAGTACGAGTCGGCCGGATGCACCTTCTCGATGTCCCGGCTGGCGATGAGATTACCCATCGTCGCGCGCCGGTCGCCACCCATCACGACACCCTCAGCGGTGGCGATCGCGACGATCGTCGTGCCGTGCGGCGCGATGTCGGCCGACAAGCCCGGCGGCAACGGCCGGCGGCCCGGCAGCAGTTCGGGGGAAGCGTGCGTCAGGAACTGCGTGAAGGAGGACGTTCCCGCATTGACGTAGTAATCCGGTACACGCCCGGATGGATCAAAGTCCTTTGCCACGTGGTTCCCTTCAAATACTCGATCGCGCCGGCAAGGTAGTCCTGGTTGTCCCGGAACTGTCCCAGGCCGCCGTTGCAGTTGAAGCACAATATCCCGCGCACAGCGCCGGTGCGATGATCGTGATCGACGTGTTGAGGATCCGGCGCGCGGCAGATCGCGCACACGTTGCCCTGCCGCCACAACAGGTCGTCGAACTCAACCTGGCCGATGCCATACCGGGCTCGCAGGTGGTACTCCCGCGAGCCTCCATACAAGCGCTGCCTGGTCTCGTGGCCGCGAGCGTTGTGGCAAGGCTTGCAATAACGACCTCGGCCACCGGAGTCGTTCCGGCTACGGGGGAAATCGTCTAGCTCTTTGATTTCCCCACAGTCGGGACAGTACCGGTGGCCGTCAGGGACCGAGCGCTGGACCTGCACCTCCCGCCCGTACTTCTCTTGCAGCCGTTTGGCGTAGCTGGCTTTGGACCTCACGTTGAAGCAGTCCTTGCAATAGCTACCGCGACCCGACGGTCGCTTGCTGTTGGCGGAGAAAAGGTCGAGCGGCTTCCACTCACCGCAATCGCGGCAGCGTCGCCGCCCGTCCTCATCGTCGCTCGGGAGAGGCATGTCCGTTTTGCCCTACTCTCCGCCCTTTTGTACATATCCGCGAACAAATTCCTCTGCGTTCTCTTCGAGAACGGAGTCGATTTCGTCGAGCAGGTCGTCGACGTCCTCGGTGATTTCGGCGTGCCGCTCGGCTACCTCAGGGTTGGCTTCAGTAGTGGTCTCGTCGATCTGCTCGTCCTGCCGGCCCTTGCCCGACTGCGACTGCCCGCCGGTGTCCCGAGTTGCCATCGGTGTCCCCCTTCTGAACCACCCGAAGCCTGCGCCTGCGGGTTGAGAAAAAACCTACCTCGCGCCTGTGACAAAACCACTCAGCGCGCGGTGATGACTTCGAGCAGATCCTTGGCGCTCTCGCACTTGTCGAACAGCGCGCCCACATGCTTCTTCGTCCCGCGCTCGGGCTCCATCATCGGCACCCGTACGAGCGACTCGCGGCCGACGTCGAAGATGACCGAGTCCCAGCTGGCCGCGACCACTTCGGACGCGTACTGAGCCAGGCACCGGCCGCGGAAGTAGGCCCGTGTGTCCTCCGGCGGCTCGGACATGGCCCGCTGCACGGCGTCCGGCTCGAGCAGCGTCTTCATCGAGCCGCGCGCGACCAGCCGGTGGTAGAGGCCCTTCTCGGGGCGGACGTCGGCGTACTGCAGGTCGACCAGCTGAAGTTTCGGCGAGGACCAGCCGAGGTTCTCGCGCTCACGGTAGCCCTCGAGCAGCCGCAGCTTGGCCACCCAGTCGAGAGTGTCCGCGCATTCCATCGGGTCGCGGCCGAGCCGGTCGAGGATGTCCTCCCAGCGGTCGAGCACGTCCTTGGTCTGCTCGTCGGTGTCGTCGCCTTCACGCTGGTCGACGAACTCGCGGGCCCGTTCGTAGTAGGCCCACTGCAGGTCGAGCGCCGTGAGCTTGCGGCCGTCGCGCAGCCGGATCAGGTGCTGCAGGGACGGGTCGTGGCTGACCGCCTTGAGCTCGCTGACCGGGTCGGCGATGCCGAGGTCGCCGCTGAACACCTTCTCCTCGATCATGTTGAGCACCAGCGAGGTGGTGCCCATCTTGAGGTAGGTGGCGATCTCGGAGAGGTTGGCGTCGCCGATGATGACGTGCAGCCGGCGGTATTTGTCGGCGTCGGCGTGCGGCTCGTCGCGGGTGTTGATGATGGGCCGCTTGAGTGTCGTCTCGAGGCCGACCTCGACCTCGAAGAAGTCGGCGCGGGAGCTGATCTGGAAGCCGGAGCCGGAGCCGTCCTGCCCGAGGCCGACGCGGCCGACGCCGGTGAAGATCTGCCGGGTGACGAAGAACGGCGTGAGGTGGGCGACGATGTCGGCGAACGGGGTCTGGCGCCGCATCAGGTAGTTCTCGTGGGACCCGTACGAGGCGCCCTTGTTGTCGGTGTTGTTCTTGTAGAGCTGGATGCGGTGGGTGCCCGGGATGGTGGCGGCGCGGCGGGAGGCTTCGGCCATGACCCGCTCGCCGGCCTTGTCCCACTTGACGATGTCGAGCGGGTTGGTGCACTCGGGGGTGCTGTATTCGGGGTGTGCGTGGTCGACGTAGAGGCGGGCGCCGTTGGTCAGTATCACGTTGGCCAGGCCGAGGTCTTCGTCGGCGAGGGCGTCGGCCGGGTCGTAGGCGGCGCCGGAGTAGGTGAAGCCGCGCGCGTCGCGCAGCGGCGACTCTTCCTCGTAGTCCCAGCGGGCGCGTCCGTTGCGGTTGAGCTCGGGGCGTGCCCCGTAGGCGTTGACCACCTGCGACGAGGTGACCATCGGGTTGGCGCCGGGCTGCCCGGGGACGCTGATGCCGTACTCGACCTCGGTGCCCATGATTCGTCGAACGCTCATACGACCATCCCGCCCGCCACGTTGCCCCTGTTGCTCATGTATTGAGCCTAGACGCTCTCACGCGTGTTATCGCCCCGCCCGGTGCCCGGCGCGGCACGCTGGGTGGCGACGCAGAGAGCAGGGTCGATCTTCGTGATCAGCCGGCGGCCGAGCGCCTGGCCCGGCTGTTCCACCATGCGGTAGCAGAGCGCCGCCAGGACGAGTACGACGATCACGTACGCCACCCCGGCCGCGGCCCTGATGGGCAGTGCCTGCGTCCCGAGATCCGGGACGACGCGCGGGATCATGAACAGCACCATGACGTGCAGCAGGTACAGCGAGTAGCTGATCCGGCCGAGCCACGTGAGCCCCGGCGGCATCGCGCGTGTGCGAAAAACGTACGCCAAAAGGAATGTCGCGATGACGGCGAGAGCCGTGGTGAGGCCCTGATCGGCGATGAGGGCGCCGGCGACGACGGTCAGCGCCGCGACGGCCGGGACCCGCCCGGTCTGGCCGTGCTGCCACCGGTAGACGACCGTCCCGGCGAACATGACGGCCAGGAGCAGCAGCCCCTGCCCCGACGAGGTGACCGTGCTGGCCGGGCTCGGGTGCCCGTTGAGGGCCGGCAGCAGCACGAAGCCGGCGCCGATCGCGCCCGCCGCCGATGCTTTGACCTGCAAGATCAAGGTCAACCCGACCAGCAGCACCAGTACGGCGGCCAGCAGGCGCCGCTCGGACCAGGAGCTCCCGAACAGCGCGTCCGGCAGGTACGGCCCGGCCAGCCCCGCGACGAGGCCGAGCGCAGCCGCGTACCAGGCGCTGTGGCGGTGCGCCCGCCACGCGAACAGCCCCGCCACGACCAGGTAGAACACCATCTCGTAGGACAGCGTCCAGAACACCCGCACGACGCCGCGCACCCCGACCAGGTCGGGCATCATCGTGATGTGCGCCAGCACACCGGCGCCGGTCTCGGCCCGCAGCGACGCCTGCCAGTGCAGCAGCCCGGCCGAGGCGAGCAGCGCGAACAGGGCGATGGTGACCAGGTAGGCCGGGTAGACGCGGCAGAGCCGCCCGATCCAGAACCGCCGCAGCGACCCGTGCCGCTCCAGCGACATCGGTATCACGTATCCGCTGACCACGAAGAACAGCAGGACCGCGTACTTGCCCAGGTTGATCTGCCGCATGACCGCGAGGTGCGCGTCGTCGCCGATCACCTGCGGGCTCAGGTGGAACAGCACGACCGTGATCGCGGCCAGGCCCCGAAGAGCATCGAGCCAGTCGAGGCGTCTCATGCGCAGTGCAACGAAAGCGCGGGCCGGGGGAAACCCCCGGCCCGCGCTGACAACCGTCTCTTACAGGTACTGACCGGTGTTGCTGGCCGTCTCGATGGAGCGGCCGGCCTCGGCGCCCTTGCCGCCGGAGACGAGCGTGCGGATGTAGACGATCCGCTCGCCCTTCTTGCCGGAGATGCGGGCCCAGTCGTCGGGGTTGGTGGTGTTGGGGAGGTCTTCGTTCTCGCGGAACTCGTCGACACAGCTGTCGAGCAGGTGCTGCAGGCGCAGCCCCTTCTTGCCGGAGGTGAGGAACTCCTTGATGGCCATCTTCTTGCCGCGGTCGACGATGTTCTGGATCATCGCGCCGGAGTTGAAGTCCTTGAAGTACAGGACCTCCTTGTCACCGTTGGCGTAGGTGACCTCGAGGAAGCGGTTCTCCTCGGTCTCCGTGTACATCCGGAGCACGACTGCCTCGATCATCGCGGCGACCGTCATGTCACGGTCGTTGCCGTGCTCGTTCAGGTCGTCGGTGCTCAGCGGCAGGTCGGACAGGATGTACTTGCCGAAGATGTCCTTCGCCGCCTCGGCGTCCGGACGCTCGATCTTGATCTTCACGTCGAGACGGCCGGGGCGCAGGATGGCCGGGTCGATCATGTCTTCCCGGTTGGAGGCGCCGATCACGATGACGTTCTCGAGGCCCTCGACGCCGTCGATCTCGCTGAGGAGCTGGGGAACGATCGTGTTCTCGACGTCGCTGGAGACGCCGGAGCCACGGGTGCGGAAGATCGAGTCCATCTCGTCGAAGAACACGATCACCGGGGTGCCCTCGCCGGCCTTCTCGCGAGCCCGCTGGAAGACCAGGCGGATGTGCCGCTCGGTCTCACCCACGTACTTGTTGAGCAGCTCGGGACCCTTGATGTTGAGGAAGTAGCTGGTGTGCTTCTCCTCGCCGCGGCGCTCGGCGATCTTCTTCGCCAGCGAGTTGGCGACCGCCTTGGCGATCAGGGTCTTGCCGCAGCCGGGCGGGCCGTAGAGCAGGATGCCCTTCGGCGGGCGCAGCTGGTGCTCCCGGAACAGGTCGGCGTGCAGGAACGGTAGCTCGACCGCGTCGCGGATCTGCTCGATCTGCGAGTGCAGGCCGCCGATGTCGGTGTAGTCGACGTCGGGAACCTCCTCGAGAACGAGCTCCTCGACCTCGCTCTTGGGGATGCGCTCGTAGGCGTAGGCCGACCGCGGCTCGATCATCAGCGAATCGCCGGCGCGCAGCTTGCTGATCTCGAGCGAGTCGGCCAGGAGGACGATGCGTTCCTCGTCGGCGTGCGAGACGACCAGTGCCCGGTCGCCACGCTGGCCGTCGGGGCCCGCGAGGACCTCCTTGAGCGTCACCACCTCGCCGCTGCGTTCGAAGCCGAACGCGTCGACGACGTTGAGCGCGTCGTTGAGCAGCACCTCCTGCCCGCGCTGGAGCTCCTCGACCTCGAGGGACGGGGAGACCGCCACGCGGAGCTTGCGACCGCCGGTGAAGACATCGACGGTGCCGTCCTCGTGTGCCGTGAGGAATACGCCGTAACCGCTGGGCGGCTGGGCGAGCCGGTCAATCTCTTCCTTGAGAGTGACGATCTGAGCTCGGGCTTCCTTGAGGGTCGCCACGAGCCTGTCGTTGTTCTCGGTCAGTCGGGCCAGCTGCGCCTGCGTTGCCGCGAGCCGTTCCTCGAGCTGCCGGACGTGTCGTGGGCTTTCGGTCAACTTCCGCCTGACAAGTGCGAGTTCCTCCTGAAGGAACGCGACCTGGCTGGAGAGATCGTTGGCCTCTTTTTCCCAACGTGCGGCGCGGTTGTCCGCCTCGTCGCTGCGTGCCACGTCCCACCTCCCCGGGGGCTCGAACGTCTTGGGATAACACTAGCCGCTGCGGACCGGATTTCGACCCATGCAACACCCTCGTCACCGAGTCTTGATCCATTCGGCCGGTGTGCGCAAGGAGTTTGTCGGTGCATTCCGGTACGGTCGGGCGGGTTCGGCTCCGGGGCGGACACGTTGTGCGCACCCACTGCGGCCGCCGGCCGGCAGATCCCGGCCGATCAGGGGCTTTACGGCCGCGACGAGGCCCGGACGGCCCACCGTAAGCCCCTTGCGCAGCCGGGCCGGAGCCGTTCCGCGGGAATGCGACGCTCGTCTCAGCGACGTCGATACGGATCGGCGGAGCGCCGAAAAAAGTCACCTGCGCGAAATGTGTGTCGCGCCCTACAGCGTCGGCCGGCCCACCAACGAGGCCACGACGCGCGAGAACTCCTCCAGCCGGGCGATCTGTCCGGGTCCGCCGTCGTCGAGGGTCTTGCCGAAGCGCAGCGCGTCGTGGCGGATGGTCGCCCGCGACTCCCCCTCGTCCATGCCGGGCGGCGGGACAGCGTCGTCGACGGAGCTCAGCAGCAGGTAGACGTCGATGCTGTCGACCCGCGCCTGGCCGTTCGAGGTGCGGGTCAGCCGCCGCCGGCAGCCCACCTCGGTGACCGTGGACAGCGGCACCACCCGCAACGACGAGGTCATCGAGCCGACCGGGCCGTCGCCGGGCGCCACATCCTCACCGTGCCAGAGCACGAGGCGGCTGCCGTCGCAGATGACGACCTCCTGCCAGACGCCGTTGACCTCGTTGACGAAGCGCTCGAGCGTGAAGCACAGCACCGAGGCGCCGCGGAGCACGCCGAACAGGGCGTCCAGCGCCACCTCGGGATCGCGCAGATAGGCCCGGGCGGCGGAGTCGAGATCCTGGTAGGGCGACCAGTCGGGGAAGACTGCCGGCATCTCGTTGCTGCCACCGAACGGCGGAGAACTCATCGCGCCCACCCGATCCTCCCCGAGCCGTGCCACTGCCGAACTGGAAGCTACCCGAACGTTGAGCGCCGCGTCACATCCACGAGCCAGGAGGCGTCATTCGATCGGTGAGCGGTCGTCCGGGGCCTCCTCGGCGGGCTCGGCGGCGGGTTCCGCGGCGGCGGCCAGCGCGGCCTGAGCGGCCCGCTTGAGGGCGTACGCCTCGGCGCCCTTGCTGGGCTTGCGGCGGCGCGGCGGCGCGGTGACGCCGGGCGCGAGCTTGCGCGCCGAGACCAGGAACGCCGTGTGCGCGATCATGCGGTGGTCGGGGCGGACGGCCAGGCCCTCGGCGTGCCAGTCGCGGACCAGCGATTCCCAGGCCCGCGGCTCGGTCCAGCCGCCGCGTTCGCGCAGCGCCTCGACCAGCTCGGACAGCTGCGGCGTGGTGGCCACGTAGCCGATGAACACGCCGCCCGGCACGAGCGCCTTCTCGACCATGTCGAGCGCCTCCCAGGGGGTCAGCATGTCGAGGACGATCCGGTCGAAACCGGTCTCGGGGTTGCTCGCGACGTCGCCGGAGCGCAGGTGCCAGGCCGGGTGCGGGCCGCCGAAGAACGATTCGACATTTTTGCGGGCGATCGCCGCGAAGTCGTCCCTCAGTTCGTACGAGTGCAATTCCCCGCTCGTGCCGACCGCCCGCAGCAGGGAGCAGGTCAGCGCGCCCGAGCCGACACCGGCCTCGAGCACCTTGGCGCCGGGGAAGATGTCGCCCATCGCGACGATCTGCGCCGCGTCCTTGGGGTAGATGACCTGGGCGCCGCGGGGCATCGAGAGCACGTAGTCGCTGAGCAGGGGGCGCAGCGCGAGATAGGCCGTGCTGCCCGTGGAGGTCACGACGCTGCCGTCGGGCAGGCCGATCAGGGCGTCGTGCTCGAGCGCGCCGCGGTGGGTGTGGAACGACTTGCCCGGCTCGAGCACGATGGTGTGCATGCGACCCTTGGGGTCGGTGAGCTGGACGCGGTCACCCGCCCGGAAAGGCCCGCGATGGGCGGGCTGCGACTCGTCGACGACGGCGGTGACTGGCGAAATGGTCACTACTTCTCTTTCTGCTTCACGGGCGGGCCGGCGCGGCGGGGTTCCAGCACCTGGGCGACGTCACCCACCCGCAGAACCCCCACCACATCCTCGCCCGAGGTGACGACGTACTGCGCGGCCGGGTGGGCCTGCAACGCGCGGACGACCTGCTCGCCGCTGAGTCCCAGCGGCAGCGCGGGCACGGCGTCACGCGAACGGGAGACGCTGTCGACCGCCACCCACGGGCGCCGGTCGACCGGGACGCGCTCGGCGGCGACCGGATCGACCAGTGCCGTGAGATTACCGGCCGAGTCCGACACGGCGAGCACCACGTTGGGTCTCGGGTCTTCCGAGCGGCGGCGCTGGGCCTCGCCGAGCGGGGTGCCGGCCGGCACGGTGAGCAGCGGGCGGGCCAGCAGGCCGAGGTCGACCAGCGGGAATCGGCGGGTCATCCGGGCCAGCCGGATCGACTGGCCGGCGCCCTGCCAGAGGGTGAACACGACCAGCAGCACGAACAACAGCCCGAGCAGGGTGATCGTGCCGAGCCGGTAGAACCAGAACGCGGTCATGCCGGTGCCGAACGCGATCAGGCGGCCCGCCCAGCCGGCCGCCTCGGTGGCGCGGTTGCGGTCCTTGAGCATCGCCCACAGGCCCGCGCGAAGGGCCCGGCCGCCGTCGAGCGGCAGGCCCGGCAGCACGTTGAACAGTGCCACCAGGATGTTGCTGGCGGCCAGCTGGAACGCGATCTGGCCGGCCATCGTCCGGTCGGGCAGGGTGAGGAACGCGGCCGTGGCGACGCCGCCCAGGAGCAGGCTGACGGCCGGGCCGGCCAGGCTGACCAGCGCGTCGACACGCGGGGTGGGCGCGTCGCGGTCCATCTCGGTCCAGCCGCCGAGCAGTTCCAGGGTGATTCCGCGGACGCCGATCCGGAAGCGGCGGGCGGTGAGCGCGTGCCCCAGCTCGTGCAGCAGCACCGAGCCGAGCAGGCAGACCACAAAACCGAAGCCCACGAGGTACGCGATCGGGCCGGGCAGGTCGAGCTGGCCCCGCACGTAGTTGCCGTAGACGACCGTGACCAGCACCGCGAGCAGGATCATCGACCCGTTGACGAAGATCGGGATGCCGAGCACGCGGCCCACCGGACGCGCGGCGCGCCCCGTCCGGCCCCGCTGCCGCGCTCCGTCGCTGCCCGCCGCGCTGTCATTCACGGCGTTGATGCTACGGAGTCGAACTGGGAAGTCCCGGAGCACGTTTTGTCGCACCCCTGCCCTAGCCTTTTCCCCATGACAGCACCGACGGTCTCCCCCGCTGACTCCCCGGCCCCGCACACGGGTCCCTCGCTGTCACCGTCGCGCGCGGCCGACTTCAAGACCTGCCCGCTGCTGTTCCGCTTCCGCACGATCGACCGCCTGCCCGAGCAGCCCACCGCCGACCAGGTACGCGGCACGCTGGTCCACGCCGTGCTCGAGGCGCTGTTCGACCTGCCCGCCGCCGAGCGCACCCCCGAGGCCGCGGCCGCCCTGGTCGCCCCGTCCTGGCAGCGCCTGCTCACCGAAGAGCCCGAGCTGGCCGAGATCTTCGCTGCCGCCACGCAGCCCGACCCCCGGCCCGCGACCTTGATCGACGCCGCCGCGACCGACGCCGAGGCCGACGCGACCGGTGGCGTCGACCCCTCGGCCGGCGAGCAAGCCCGCCTGGCCGCCTTCCTGTCCAGCGCCCAGGCGCTGCTGCCCGGCTATTTCGCGCTCGAAGACCCGCGCCGCCTCGAGCCCGCCGAGCGCGAGACCCTGGTGTCCACCCTGGTCGACGACGAGCTGCTGATCCGCGGCTACATCGACCGGCTCGACATCTCCCCCGCCGGCGACCTGCGCGTGGTCGACTACAAGACCGGCGGCGCCCCGCGCGAGGCCTTCGAGGGCCGCGCCCTGTTCCAGCTGAAGTTCTACGCGCTGGTGCTGTGGCGCACCCGCGGCGTCGTCCCCCGCGTGCTGCGCCTGGTCTACCTGAAAGACACCGAGATCTGCGACTACAGCCCCGACGCCGAAGAGCTGGAACGCTTCGAGCGCACGCTGGTCGCCCTCTCCCAGGCCATCGAGCGGGCCAAGCGCGACCAGACGTTCCTGCCCAAGCGCAGCCGCCTGTGCGGCTGGTGCAGCCACCAGTCCGTCTGCCCCGAATTCGGCGGCACGCCCCCGCCCTACCCCGTCGCCCGCACCGAGCAGCCCCAGTCCGGCACCGCCGACGACGACCGCCTGGCCTGACCCCCTAGGGTGGCGGCCATGCCCCGCATCCGCCCGCTGGCGTCCCTATGACCCCGGCGTCCCCGGCCGCCACGACGCGTCCGCTGCGCGTTCTGCTGGCCGACGCCGCCCCCATGCAACGCTCGGGCCTGCGCGCCGTGCTCACCGCCGGGGCGCCGGGCGGCAGCGAGATCGTGGTGGCCGGCGAGACGGGCGACGGCGGCGAGGCGGTCGAGCTGGCCCGGCGGCTGTCGCCGGACGTGGTGATCACCGACCTGGCCCTCCCCCGGGTCGACGGTCTGGGTGTCACGCGGGCCATTGCCCAGGCCGGCCTGCCGGTGCGGGTGCTGGTCATGACCGACCACGACACCGACGAGGACGTGCTGGCCGCGATCGCCGCCGGGGCCGCCGGCTACCTGCGCAAGGACGCCCCGGCCGACGAGCTTGTCGCGGCCGTGCGCGCCGTCGCCGCCGGCGGCGCCGTGATCACGCCGGCGGTCCTCAACCGCATCCTCGTCCGCGTGGCTGAGGCCCTGCCCGCTCCCGAGACCACCACGGCGTCCAAGCTGGACGCCCTGACCGACCGCGAACGCGAGGTCCTGGTCCACGTGGCCCGCGGCCACTCCAACGCCGAGATCGCCGCCGCCCTGCAGGTCAGCGAAACCACGATCAAGACCCACGTCGGCCACGTCCTGACCAAGCTCCGCCTGCGCGACCGTACCCAGGCGGTGGTTCTCGCCTACGAGACCGGCCTGGTCAAGCCGGGCGCCTGACTGCACGGCCCCGGCCCGCGAGCTCGAAAGCCGCGGGCCGGGGTCCCCCTCCTGCTGTCAGTCGTGGGCGATGGCGGCCAGGACGTTGAGGCGGGCTGCCTTGATCGAGGGCAGCACCGCCGCCAGGATGCCGACCAGGGCGGCCAGCACCAGGTAGAGGCCCATCTGGGACCAGGGCAGCACCAGGTCCGTGATGCCCTCGCCGTCCAGCGCCTGCACCACGGCCGAGCCCAGGCCGGCGCCGACGACCACGCCGAGCAGGGCGCCGAAGACCGAGATGACCACCGCCTCCACCGTCACCATGCGCATCGTCTGGGCCCGGCCCAGGCCGACGGCGCGCAGCAGGCCCAGTTCGCGGGTGCGTTCCAGCACCGAGAGCGCGAGCGTGTTGACCACGCCCAGCACCGCGATGAGGATCGCCAGGCCGAGCAGCACCTGCACCATCGTGATGACCGTGTCCAGCGTGCCGACCTGCTGGTTGATGTAGCTGCTGCGGTCGGTCGCGTTGACCTCGGGGCTGTCCGCCACCAGCGCCTTGACCTGCGGCAGCACCTGGGCCATGGTGGCGCCGTCGGCTAGCCGCACGAAGGCGAGCACCGGCTGGGTGATGCCGAACTCCTTGGACGCGGCGGCCGGCAGGAAGTACGTGCCGGGCATCGCGTCCTCGTCGTAGGTCGCGACGACCGTGTAGCTGTGCTCCTCACCGCGCGGCAGCTGCACCTTCACCACGCTGCCGACGGTCAGGTTGCGTTCGGCGGCCTCCTGCGCGCTGATCGCCATCTGGTCGTTCTTGAGGGGCGACAGGGTCGTCTGCCCGAACGCCTCGGCCAGCTCGGCGAGGTTGTCGGTGGAGTCGACGTAGGTGCGTTCCCCGTTGACCAGCGCCTGGTCGCTCCACAAGCCGGCCGCCGCCCGCACGCCGGGGATCGCCGCCGTGCGGGGCAGCACTGCCTCGTCGAAGGTGGGCGGACGCGGCCCGTTCTGGTCGCCGCCGATGACGATCTCGGCCTTGACCGTGTTCTCGGCCTGCGCGGCGATGCTCTGCTTGGCCGAGTCCATCACCACGGTCACGCCGGTGACCAGGGCGATGCCGACCATCAGGGCGGCCGCGGTGATCGCCGTACGCCGCGGGTTGCGCCCCGAGTTGAGCCGGCCCAACCGGCCCGGCACCGACCACGAGAACAACCGTCCCAGCCCGGACACGACCGGCTTGGAGATCAGGGGCGTGAGCAGGGCGACCCCGATGAACGTGACCAGCACGCCGGCCAGGATGAGCCACAACGAGCTCGTCCCGTACAGGCCGACGCCGAGCATGGTGGCGCCGGCCGCGCCGATGACCGCGCCGGTCACCGTGACCTTGGTCAGCGGCCGGTCGGGGGTGGCGACGTCCTGCATGGCGGCGATCGGCGAGATCCGCGAGGCGCGCAGCGCGGGCAGCACCGCCGCGATCACGGTCACCACCACGCCCACGATCAGCGAGCTGAGGATCGCGGCGAGCGGCACGCCCACCGGGGCCGGGTCGAGCCCGCCGCTCATCGAGCCGAACAGGGTGACCAGCAACGCGCCCACCCCGACGCCGGCGCCCAGGCCGAGCACCGCCGCGATCAGGCCGATCACGAGCGCCTCGATCAGCACCGAGTTGATCACCTGGCGGCGGCCGGCGCCGAGCGCGCGCATCAGCGCCAGCTCGCGGGTCCGCTGGGCCACGATGATCGAGAACGTGTTGAGGATCAGGAACGTGCCGACGAACAGGGCCACGCCGGCGAAGCCGAGCAGGATGTTGTTGAAGAACCCGAGCGCCTCCTTGAACTGCGCGGAGCTCTCGGCGGCCAGCTGCTCGCCGGTCTTGACGTCGTAGCCGCTGCCCATCCGGGTGGCGATCTGGTCCCGTACGCCGGAAGCCTCGACGCCGTCGTCGGTGCGCACGGTGACCTGGGTGAAGACGCCGGGCTCGCCCAGCATCAAGCGCTGGGCCACGGGCGTCGTGAAGGCGACCTCCTGGACGCCACCGATGCTGTCCCGGTTGTCGGTGTAGCCCCACACGCCGACCAGCGTGAACGTCTTCTTGGGCTGCTGGGTGAGCACGCCCACCCGGTCGCCGACCTTGATGCCGGCCGCCTTGGCGACGGCCTCGTTGACCGCGATCTCGGTGTCCTTGTCGGGACCGCGGCCCTGGCGCATCTCCATGATGTCGTCGGTGCCGACCCAGTTCATGCCGATGCGGGGCGGACCGTAGCTGGTCACGACCTTGCCGTCGGAGCCGATGACCCGGGCGCCGTCGGTGGCCACCACGCCGGTGGCCTGGCGCACGCCGGGCACCTGGCGCACGGTGTCGACGACCGACGCGGGCAGGGGTGTCTCGACCTGCTCGCCGTCCATTTCGGACACGGCGATCTTCGGCTTCGCCTTGACGGCCACATCGGTCGTCGCGTAGCCCTCGGTGAACAGCTTGTCGAACGTGCGCCCCAGGGTGTCCGTGGTGACGAAGGCGCCGGCGACGAACATGACGCCCAGCACCACGGCCAGACCGGAGAGCACCAGTCGCAGCTTGCGGGCGAGCAGGCTTTTCAGCGTCGCGCGCAGCATCAGACGAGCACCTCCCCGGCCTTCATCTGCTCGAGCACCGACTCGGGGGTCGGGTTCTCGAGCTCGGCCACGATCTCGCCGTCGGCCAGGAAGACCACGCGGTCGGTGTAGCTGGCGGCGACCGGGTCGTGCGTGACCATGACGATGGTCTGGCCGTGCTCGAGCACGCTGCTGCGCAGGAAGGCCAGGATCTCGGCGCCGGCCTTCGAGTCCAGGTTGCCGGTGGGCTCGTCGGCGAAGATGACGTCGGGGCGGCTCATCAGCGCCCGCGCGCACGCCACCCGCTGCTGCTGGCCGCCGGACAGCTGGCTGGGGCGGTGCCCGAGCCGGTCGCCCAGGCCGACCGTGCCGATCACCGTGTCCCACCACTGCGGGTCGGGCTTCTTGCCGGCGATGTCGAGCGGCAGCCGGATGTTCTCGGCCGCGGTCAGGGTCGGCAGCAGGTTGAACTGCTGGAAGATGAAGCCGACACGGTCGCGCCGGAGCCGGGTGAGCGCCTTGTCGCCGAGGCCGGTGACCTCGGTGCCGCCGATGTGCACCGTGCCCCGGGTCACCGTGTCGAGGCCGGCCAGGCAGTGCATCAGCGTCGACTTGCCGCTGCCGGAGGGTCCCATGATGGCCGTGAACTTGCCGCGCTCGAAGCTGGCGCTCACGCCGCGCAGCGCCACCACACGCGCCTCTTCCTTGCCGTAGACCTTCCAGACATCGTCGGCGCGTGCCGCGTTCGTCCCGATCATTGTCAAAGCCCCCTGGAATTGGATTCTGCTGGGGCCAGTGTTTCGGTGTGACAGCGTGATGACGTCAGCCCAGCGGCGTACTCGTACGCGGAGATTCGGGTACGGGAAGCACCCAGGGGTTTCTCAGGGTCGACCCTGAGATGTCAGGATGACGGCGCGCTGACACTTGACTGACGTCATGAGTGACGCCATAGTGGTGTCATGGATTTGACGCCGTACCTCGAAACACTCCGGGCGGACCTCACGGCCGCCGCGGCGCCGGCCGGCCCGGAGACCGCGCGGGCCGCCGAACTGCTCGGGCACTCGCTCGAATCGTCCGCCCGTCTGGCGCTGCTCGAGGCCCTGTCCGACGCGGCGGCCGAGATCACCACCCGGCTGCCCGACGCCAGCGTCGAGGTGCGCCTGCGCGGTCGCGACGCCGACCTGGTCGTCAACCACCACGCTCCCGAGCCGCCGCAGCCGCCGGCCCCGCCCGCCCCACCGGCGGCGCCCGTGCCACCCGACGGCGACCTGACCCGGCTCACCCTGCGCATGCCCGAGTCGCTCAAGACCCACGTCGAGCAGACCGCGGCCGCCGAGGGCATCTCGGTCAACGCCTGGCTGGTGCGCGCGGTGACGGCGGCCGTCAACGCGCCGATGCCCCCGCCGTTCCCGCCCCCGCCCTTCCCGGGCGGCGGCGGCCGCAACCCCAAGCGCGTGACGGGCTACTTCCAGGCCTGAGCCGCTTCCCTCTTGACCCTGCCCCTCGGTGAGGGGTTTGCCTACCCTCATGCCCTTTTCAGGAGACCCTCATGTACGAGTTCCCGCACCCGCAACCCGTCACCGTCGCCCTGCACGCCCGCAACGGCGTCGTCCGGCTCCACGCCGAGGACCGCGACGACATCCAGGTCACGGTCGAGCCGATGGACGGCAAGGACAGCGGCCGCGAGGCCGCCGAGAGCACGCCCGTCCTGCTCGAGGGCGACACCCTGGTCATCGGGGAGCGCGACACCGTCTCGTGGTCGCTGCGGCGGACGCCGAAGCTGGCCATCACGGCCCGGGTGCCCGCCGGCAGCTCCCTGGCCGGCAAGAGCGCCTCGGCCGACGTCGCCGCCACCGGCCCCTGGCAGACGGTGAAGCTCGACGTCGCCTCGGCCGACGTCCAGATCGACGAGATCGCCGGGGACGCCGCCCTCGACAGCGCCAGCGGCGACCTGTCCGTCAGCCGGGTCGGCGGCTCGCTGCGCATCGGCGCCGCGTCCGGCGACATCCGGGTCGGTGACGTCACGGGTGACGTCAGCGCGAAGTCGGCGAGCGGCGACATGCGCCTCGACGCGGTCGACGGGCGGCTGCGGGTCTCGACCGCGTCCGGCGACGTCCGGATCGGCCGCCTCCGCGAGGGCCGCAGCGAGATCAAGACCGCCTCGGGCGACGTCCAGGTCGGCATCGAGGCCGGCGCCGGCGTGTGGCTCGACGTGAGCACCGCCTCCGGCCGCACGATCACCGACCTGACCCAGCAGGGCGCCGCCCCGCCCGCCGCCGACGGCCCGGCGGTCGAACTGACCGTCCGCACCGCCAGCGGCGACATCCACCTGCACCGCGCCACCGACAGGAAGGTTGCCTGAGATGCTGCCCGACAACCGCTACGGACTCGAGAACTCCGTCCGCCGCCGCCTCAAGGCCGGTCTGCGCAAGCGCACCGACCGTTTCGCCCCGCCGGAGTGGCCCGTCAGCCGGGGCCCGACACCCAACCCCCGTCGCGACGGCTAGGAAGGCTCGAGCAGGCCGCGATGGATCAGCAGGTCGGCCAGATAGTCGGGGTCCACGCCCACCAGCGAGGTGCGGAGGTGGACCCCGTCGGTCGGCGGGAGTTCCAGCTCGGACGGGACGGCGAGCACCGCCGCACCCGAGGCGAGCGCGCTGGAGACGCCGGTCGGGGAATCCTCGATGGCCACGCAGTCCTCGACGGGGACGCCGAGCAGCTTGGCCGCGGCCCGGTAGGGCTCGGGGTCGGGCTTGGGCATCGCCACCTCGTCGCCGCAGACGATGACGTCGAAGTTCTCGCGGCCGAGCGTCTCGAGGGCGACCTCGACCAGCCGGCGGCCGGTCGAGGTGACCAGGGCGGTGGGCAGGCCGGCGAATCGCACAGCGTGCAGCAGGGCCTGAGCGCCCGGTCGCCACACCAGGCCCGCCCCGAACAGCTCGAACACCCGGCTCGTCAGCCACTCGACGTCGGGCGCCTCGGGACGGCCGGGCTGGCCGAGGTCGTCGCGGAAGATCTGCATGCTGTTCGCCATGCTGCTGCCGATCATGGCGTGCCGGGCGGCCGGCGAGAGCGTGCCCCCGGCCCGCACGGCCAGCTCGTGCAGGGCGATCTCCCACACCTTCTCGCTGTCCACCAGCGTTCCGTCCATGTCGAAGAGCACCGCGGCCGGTCGTCGCGCGTTCAGGATGAGCCTCCGTCGTTCGAGGTGAGCGTCGGTCCCATTGTCCCCCGTGGGACCGGTACCGCGCGGCCGTTAACTCCATCACTGTCCCGGCAGACGCCCGTGGGCAGGCGTAACTTCGGCGGCATGAGACGCGTATCGCTCGCGGGGCGCACGGACGACGCCGTGAGTGAGGTCGTGTGCTGAACGCCGAAGCGGTGACCGTCAGCACGCCGCGGCCGGTGCGGCGGTCCGTGCTCGTGCAGCGCTGGGCCGACCTGGCGTTCCTGCACTGGCCGGTCGACCCGGCTGTGGTCGCCCCGCTGCTGCCGGCGGGCACGGTGCCCGACACGCTGGACGGCGTCACCTACGTCGGGTTGATCGGCTTCCGGATGGAGGGCGTCGGCTTCCTCTCCGGGCCTGGGGTGCCGTACCTGGGAACGTTCGCCGAGACCAACGTGCGCCTCTACAGCGTCGATGCACGGGGGCGCCGGGCGGTGGTCTTCCGGTCCCTCGAAGCGGAGCGCCTGCTGCCGGTGCTGACCGCCCGGGCGTCGCTGCGGCTGCCGTACATGTGGGCGCGCATGCGGATCACGCGCTCGGGCGACGTGCTGACCTATTCGTCGCGCCGCCGCTGGCCCGGCCCGCGCACAGCCACCAGCCACATGGCGATCCGGGTGGGTGGCCCGATCGTTGAGCCGACGCCGCTGGAGTGCTTCCTGACCGCCCGCTGGGGCCTGCACACGACGGCCTGGGGCCGCACCCGGCATCTGGCCAACGAGCACCCGCCGTGGCCGCTGCACCGAGCCGAGTTGCTGTCGCTCTCGGACACGCTCATCGGGGCGGCCGGACTGCCTCAGCCGTCCGACCCGCCGGTCAGCGTGCTGTACTCGCCGGGCGTTGCGGTGGCGTTCGGCCGGACCCACGCGCTGGCTCCCACCTAGGCAGCGGGGCGGCGGGCCAGCGCGACGTCGGTGTGGATGACGAAGTCGATCGTGCCGCCGTGCGCGTCGACGACGGCGATCGTGTCGTCCAGCACGATCTCGGCCGTGATCGGGTCGAGCAGGCGGTACAGCGAGGTCGACAGCAGGTAGTCGCGGTAGAGCTTCGAGCTGTACGACAGTGCCGACTCGTACCGCAGGCTGCGCAGCTCGGTGAAGCGGCCGTCGGTCAGGTTCAGTTCCGACCACTCCTGCTCGAACGGGCCGAGCGGGAGCTGGGCGGTGGCGCTCCGGCGATGGGACGTCTGATCGGTCAGGCCGTGGCGGGCGTCGACCTCGGCCAGGGCGGCGTGCAGCCCCGGATCGGCGACCAGGAAGACGTTCCAGAACGGCGCGAACAGACCGCCCGGCGCGAGGGCGTCGAAGGCCAGGTCGGCACGACGGTCCCGGTCGACCCAGTGCCAGGCCTGGGCGCTCACGATCAGCCCGTACGCGGACGGGGGTTGCCAGTCCTCGAAGGTGCTGGTGATCACCGTGGCGCCCGGCACGTTGCGCCGCAGCACGCCGGCCATGCGCTCGTCGGGCTCGACGCAGGTCAGGTCCACGCCGGTACGGGCGAAGAGGCGGGTCGCCTTGCCGGTGCCCGCGCCGACCTCGAGGACGGGACCGGGACCGGCCGCGGCCAGCAGTTCCTCGGCCAGCACGGGCGGATAGCCCGGCCGGATCCGGTCGTACTCGTCCGCCACCTCGCCGAAGACCGTGCCCCGTTCGCGCATCGGGTCAACGTACCGGCGTCAGGCGATGAGCGCTGCCGTGTACTGATCGGCGATCGCGGCCGGATCGGCCAGTTCGGCCCCGGTCGCGGTCAGCCCGAAGTCGACGACGTCCGCGCCCAGCTCGCGCAGCAGCCGGGCCAGGAACGCCTCGGCCGTCTCGGCCTGCGACTGCACCTCGGCCGTGACCACCGGAACGGCGAGCACGCCGGCCAGCGCGTTGGGCGGCAACTGGTCGAGCAGCACCTTCAACGCCCCGGAGAACGTGCCGCGATAGGTCGGCGTCGCCACGATGAGCAACGCGGCGTCCTGCACCTCCATGAGCGCCGCCCCGGTGGCGCCGTCGTCCGGTGTGAGCAGCCCCGGCCCCAGCTCGGCCACGTCGACCGTGACGAACGCGCCGCCGCCCCGGCTGCTGGAGATCCGTTCCCCCAGCGCGGTGGCCAGCCGCAACGTCCGCGAGGCGGGACTCGGGTGGCCGGAGATGACAACCACGTCCGGCATGGGCGCCTCCTCGTCGTATCAACCTCCCGCCATCATCGACCCCGGCCTCGAAGATTGCCATACGTCGAACGCTTGACTACTTTCCGCCACTCGTGACGACGGCAACCTTGCCGCTGACCCGGTTCTGTCGAGGACCGAGCCTGGCCGCCGCCACGGTCACCTACGACGCCACCCTGGCCGAAATGCTGGACGGAATCCTCAACGACGACGAGCAGCGGTCGATGCACGAGATGGTCCGCCGACTCCTCGCAGAGACCACACAGCGTTCACACAGTTAGTCGACGCACAGTAGAGGGGTCACTTCTTTCGGTACCGGAGGTACCCCTTGATCCTGGCTCTCGTCGACTTCCTCCTCCTGCTCGTGCAGCTGCTGCTGGTCGCACGGGCCCTGCTCGACTGGAGCACCGTGCTGGCCGGCCCCGCCCAGGCCGGTGGCTTCCGGGCGCGCCTCATGTCGGGCGTCTACACCGTCACCGAGCCGATCCTGGCCCCGGTGCGCCGCGTCATCCCGCCGTTGCGCCTCGGCGGCGCCGCGATCGACGTCGCCTTCCTCATCGTCTTCTTCGGCATCGTCGTCATCCGCGCGATCATCTAGTCACGGGCTCCGGGCCGCCGGCGTCAGATCATCAGGCCGCCGGTGGCCCGGATGTTCTGGCCGGTCACCCAGCCGCCCTGCGGCGAGCAGAGGAAGCCGACCACGGCGGCGACGTCGGCGGGCCGGCCGAGACGTCCGAGGGCGGTCATGGCCGCCGCGGTCTCCAGCGCCTCCGGCGGGTTGGCCGAGCGCAGCAGGTCGGTGTCGGTGGCGCCCGGCGAGACCGCGTTGACGGTGATCCCCCGCGGGCCGAGTTCGCGCGCCGCGACCGCGGTGATCTGCTCCAAGGCAGCCTTGCTGGCGCAGTAGAGGGCCAGGCCCGGCGCCTGCGAGACCGTGTTGAGCGTCGAGATGGTGACGACCCGGCCGCCGTCGCGCAGCAGCGGCGCCGCCTCCCGGATGGCGAACAGCGGAAACTTCGTGTTCACCGCGAAGACCCGGTCGAACTCGGCCGGCGTGAGCCGGTCGATCGGCGCCGCGGTGGCGATGCCCGCGTTGCTGACCAGGATGTCGAGGCCGTCGCGGACCGGGTCGAACATCGCGGCCAGCGTGCCCATGTCTTCCTGGTCGGCACGCACGGCCGTCGTGCCGCGCACCTCGGCGACGACCTCGGCAGCGGCTGCCTCGTCCTGCCGATAGGTGAAGACGACCCGGGCCCCGGCTGCGGCCAGCTCTTCGACGATCGCCCGCCCGATGCCCCGTGATCCCCCGGTCACCAGCGCGGTCCTGCCAGTCAGCGTCATGCCCGCACGCTAGGTCCGCCCCGCCCCGCCGTCTTGGAAGTTTGCGACGCCAGGACCGGCGGCGTCCGCAGATGGGCGGCCAGCGCGGACGGCGTCATCCCGGCCAGCGCGCGGGTCTCGCGGGCCAGATGCGACTGGTCGGCCAGGCCGCTCCCGGCCGCGGCCTCCGCCGGCGCCGCACCCGCCCCGAACCGGCCCACCACCCTCTGGAAGCGCGCGATCCGCGCCACGGTGGCGGGCGACATCCCGATGTGCTGCCGGAATCCCCGCTCCAACCGCCGCCGGCCGACCCCCAGCTCGTCCGCGAGCACCCCGATCCGCGGGCGGTCACCGCGCCGAAGCCGCCACCAGGCCGCCGTCACCGCCGGATCCGGCCGCACAGCAGAACCGCGAACCAGGCTCGTTCCGATCGCGGCGATGTGTCGCTCAGGACAGGCGGCGGCGCCTCGCCCAGCCGAAGTCGGCGTGGCAACTCCCGTCGCCCGCCGAAGCCCGGTATCCGCGAGCTCCGCGTCGAAACCGGTGCTCGCGAGCTCCGCCCGGAGTATCGCGGATCTGAGCATCGCCTCCAGGAGGTCGAAACGCTGCTCCCATCCCGCAGCCGCACCCAGCAGCCCCGGCAGCTCCGTGGCAGCAGGCCCCAGCAGATCGGGCAGACCGGCTGCGCCACCGCCGAACTCCCGCATGGGCGCCCCGAACAGCACCCCCACTCCCAACGGCGTGAGCCCGAAGCTGACGCCGTGTCCCCACCACGTGTCACCACGGGTCGTAGCCACCTCCCGAGCCCCGGACACCAGCCCCGACGGCGATCCGAAGTCGACGATCACCGTCGTGGAGGCAAGCGGCAGCACCAGATGAGCGACGGGCAGCCCCGACCCCGACCGGAAACCGGACAACCCGATGACGTACGGCCGGAGCCACCCCGGCACAGCCCGGACCGCAACCTCGCACGGCTGCTCCGAGACCACCGCCGGCACGGAGTGAATCTGCGCCCCCATGCCGCCAGCCTCGCCGCCGCCCCCAGGCCGGTCAAGCACCCCGTCAGACCTTGGCGGGCAGCCTGCGGTGCAGTTCGGCCAGCAGCACCTCGGGCGCGGGCGACATCAGGCCCACATCGACCAGATAGACCACCTGCCCGTTGCGGCGGCGGGTGCGTGGGGGGCGGCCGGCACCGTGCAGGGGTTCGGCGAAGTCGTCGTCGACCGGGGTGATGAGCAGTTCGGTGAAGGGGCCGCGGTAACGCAGCGCCACCTCGCCGACGCCGGCCCACGGAATGTGCACGGGGCGACGGCCGGTGGCGGCGAAGTCGAGGCCGCGCATCGAGCTGTGCAGCCAGCCGAGGCGGTTCCAGACGACGAGCAGGATCAGCGCGGTCACCACGACGGGAACGATCAGGGCCAGTTCGACGTAGAGGACCAGGTCGCCGGTTGTGGGGGTGTCGCCGGCGGCCAGCCGGAGCAGGGTGAACAGGCCGAGCGACGTGATCCAGACGGCGGCCACGACCCACAGCATCGTGACGAAGACCATCGCGCGGGGCTGGAAGAACGTCACCGTGTCGTCGTCGGGTCCGAGCACCTCGTCGATGTGTGTCACGATGGAATTATGCCCTGATTGGTAGCAGCTGTGGGCAATTATGAGGGGGTGACCGTCACGCGCTTGGGCAGCCTGGGTGACATCGACGCCGCGGCCGATCTGCTCGACCAGTACCGCCAGCACTACGGCGCCAACCCGGCGCCCGAAGCCGTGGGCGCGTGGCTGCGCGAGCAGATCGAGTCGGCCCGCGCCCGCGTGTATCTGGCCGGCGAGGCGGACGGCATCTGCACCGTCGCCGTGGTGCCGGCCGCGCTCACTCTCCGCACGGTGTGGCTGGTGCGCGACCTCTACGTGAGGCCGGCGGCCCGGCGCCGCGGGGTCGCACGGGCGCTGCTGACCGCGGTCGCGGAGGAGGCGCGCGCCAGCGGCGCGCACCGCCTCTCACTGCAGACCGAGACCGACAACGTACGGGCCATCGAGCTCTACGCCCGGACCGGTTTCGCCGCCGTGCCGGAAGTGACCGTGATGGACGGCGTCCTTTAGACGGGCACCGCCTAGGCGGGCACCGCCACGCGATCCTCCTCGGGCCGGCGGGCCTTGGTCCGGGTGTACGCGTAGAGGCGGTAGATGAGCAGCAGCTCGAACGCCACCATGAGCACCGACGACAGGATCGCGACCGCGATGATCTGCTGGACGACGGGACCGAGGATGAACACGAACATCATGAACTCGATGCCGCTGAACAGGTGCGGACGGATCCGGTGCCGCACCAGGAAGTTGCGCAGGCGCCACACCGCGGACTCGTTGCCGGTGGACTCGGCGACGACCACCGGGCCGGCCGGCGCGTCCTCGTCGGTCATGACGACCGCGCCCTGGTTGAGGTCGGCGCGTACCTTGCCCATCTGGAGCGCGTTGAGGTACCGGAACATGTCGAGGAAGACGACCACGCCGCCGACCCAGAGGTAGGTCCGGTTGTCCGTCGCCGCGTACTGCCCGCCGAACAGCCCGACCGCGCACGCAGCCACCCGCAGGCGGTCGAACACGTAGTCGAGCCACGACCCGAAGGCCGAACCCGTCCCGTTCAGGCGCGCGATCTTGCCGTCCATGCAGTCCAGGACGAAGCTGAGGTGGAACAGCAGGGCCCCGAGCAGCAGCCACGGGTAGTCGGCACGCCAGAACGAGTAGGCGCTGCCGAGACCGACGACGAAGGCCAGTACGGTCAGCCGGTTGGGCGTCACCGCACGCCACGGCGAGACCAGCCAGACCAGGCGGGAGGCGAGCGGGTCGACCAGCCCGACGGTCCACCAAGCGTCCCGCTGCTTGTACGTGCGATCGCGGATCACTTCAAGTGGGAACCGCTGCGTCATCCCGAATCTCCTGCTTTTACCGAAAACGTGAACGATCAACCGCGCGGACCTTACTAGAAGTTGAACACCCCGCAAAGGACGTCGGCTACAAAACGGACGGAGCCAAGCCTGTGGACGCCAGTCATGTCGCGGACGACCTGGAGAGCGTGATCCTGACCGAGGAACAGATTCTCGCCCGGGTCGGCGAGCTCGCCGCCGAACTGCACGAGCGCTTCGGTTCCCGTACGCCGGTGCTCGTGGGCGTGCTCGGCGGGGCGGCCACCTTCACGGTCGATCTGGCCCGCGCCTACCCCGGACAGGTCGAGATCGGCTGGATGGCCGCCAAGTCGTACAGCACCGGCAACCGCGCGTCCGGCTCCCTGCGGCTGCTCAAGGACCTCGACATCGACATCACCGGGCGCGACGTCGTGATCGTCGACGGGGTCATCGACACCGGCCTGACCATGTCGTGGCTGATCGCCAACCTGGCCCAGCGCGAACCGGCCTCGATCACGGTATGCGCCCTGCTGCGCAAGCCGGAGACCGCCCACGTCGAGGCCGGCACCCCCACGTACGTCGGTTTCGATGTCGGCGAGGGCCTGATCGTCGGCTACGGGCTGGATCACGAGGGCCACTACCGCAACCTGCGCTGCGCGGCCGTGCTCGCGCCCGCGGTGTACGCGGCGCGGCGCGGCCGACGGGTGGCGCCGCACGGCCGCACGTAGGCTGTTACCCATGACTGAGTTCGACGGCCTCCCGGTGCTCCGTTCCCCCGTGGCGATCGCCGCCTTCGAGGGCTGGAACGACGCGGCGGACGCATCGACCGCGGCCGTGGAACACCTCGAGCAGGTGTGGCAGGCGCGGGAGATCTCCACCATCGACCCCGAGGACTTCTACGACTTCCAGGTCAGCCGTCCGACGATCACCATGGCCGAGGGCGAGACGCGCAAGATCGAGTGGCCGACCACCCGCTTCACCGTGGCCAGCCCGCCCGGCGCCGACCGCGACGTCGTGCTGATCCGCGGCATCGAGCCCAGCATGCGCTGGCGCACCTTCTGCGAGCAGGTGCTCGAGGTCTGCCACAGCCTCGAGGTCAACCGGATCGTGTTGCTGGGCGCCCTGCTGGCCGACGTGCCCTACACCCGCCCGCTGCCGATCAGCGGCTCGGCCAACGACCGCGAGGCGCAGGACAAATACAAGGTCGTCCCCACCCGCTACGACGGCCCGACCGGCATCGTCGGCGTGCTGCACGAGGCGGCCGGCCGCGCCGACCTCGACGCGTTGTCGTTCTGGGTGCACGTGCCGCACTACGCGAACAACCCGCCCTGCCCCAAGGCGACGCTGGCCCTGCTGAGCCGCCTGGAGGACGTTCTCGACCTGCCCGTTCCCCTGGCCGACCTCGCCGAAGAGGCCGACGAGTGGGAGAAGCGCGTCCGCGCCGCGGCCGAGCAGGACGCCGAGCTGGGTGAATACGTCCGCGAACTCGAGGAGCGGGTCGGCGACGAGGGAATCCAGCCGCTGACCGGCGACGAGATCGCCAGCGAGTTCGAGAAGTACCTGCGCCGCCGCGGCGGTTCCGCGGGTCCCACCGCCGGCTCCTGGTAACCGACCCTTCAGGCCGGGCCGCTCGTCAGCACCCCGGGCCGCTCGTCAGCACCCCGGGCCGCCTGTCAGCACGCCGGGCCGTTGAAGCCGGTTGTCAGCAGGCCGGGCAGTTGGGCAGGCGCGCGGTGGCTATCGCGGTGGCGAGCTGCCGGAAGACTTGCTGGTCGTCCGGGCTGAGGTCGCCGGCGATGTCGGGCAGACGCTCGGCGATGTCGACGTAGAGCGCGTCGGCGATCAGCTTGCCCTCGGCCGTCGCGTAGAGCGTGATCACGCGCCGGTCGCTGCCGGGGCTCTCCCGCTGAACCAGGCCGCGGCGTTCCGTGCGATCGACCAGCTGGCTGAGCGCGTTCTTCGCCATGCCCATCGCCGCGGCCAGCTCGGCCATGCGCCGGGGCCGGTCTTTGACGCTGCACAGCAGCTGCCCCTGGGCGGGCGTGAGGTCGTGGTCGCCGCAGATCTGCACGAACCGCCGCTGAATCACGATCGAGAGCGCGACCAGCGCGTTGCCGAATCCGTGGTTGTCCACGCCGACATCCTAGCTTTGCTGAAGTTCATGCCGTGAACTAACAGGGCCTTGCTCAAGTTCACGCCGTGAACTACTTTGGTTCACGGCATGAACTTCATCGGGCGAGGGAGCAGACATGGCGTTCGAGACCCGTCGGGGCACGCGCGGCGCACGGCAACCCGGCGGCCGCCTGCTGACATGGGTGAACCGGTGGATGATGCGCCGCATCCGAACCGGCAAGGGCGTCGGGGCGAGCACGCTCGTGCTGACCACCATCGGGCGCAAGAGCGGCGTCGAGCGGCAGAACCCGGTCACCTACTTCCCCGGCGACCGCGGCCCCGACAGCTGGCTGATCGTCGCCTCCGCCGCGGGCGCGGCCGGCAACCCCGCCTGGTTCCACAACCTCGCCGCCCACCCCGGCCAGGTGAGCATCGAGCTCGCCGACCGCGAGATCCCGGTGACCGCCGAGCAACTGACCGGCGCCGACCGCGAGTCGGCCTGGCGCAGCATCACGTCCGGCTCGGCCCGGTTCGCGCAGTACCAGAAGAAGACCGACCGCGAACTCCCCGTGATCCGCCTGACCTCACGCGAGGCCGGCAAGCCGCGGGCCGACGGGCCCCGCTGAACTCGTGACGGTCGTCCCGGCCAGTGCACAAAACGCGAGCGGTGCAGCACGGTCGTCACAGCGGTCCCGGCCGGTGCACGAACGCGACTCGTGACGGTCGTCCCGGCCGGCGCACAAAGGCGAGCGGACTCGCCCGGCGAACACGGTCGTCACAGTCGTCCCGCCCGTGCACAGAACGCGAGCGGACTCGCCCGAGAGGGACGGCCTCACAGCGCTGCTCGCGTACCCCTCGTTGAAGATCAGGAACCGGACGTGCGGGGCTTGTTCGTCGCTTCTGGCCATCGCGTGTGGCGTTCGTTGCGGGCGTGTCGCTGCGAGGTGCGACACAGTGCGTCAGGCATCCTAGGAACCTAGGGTCTAGGAGGTCGGCATGACGATCAATCCGGGGGCGGCTGAGTTTCCGCATCGGCAGATCGCTAGTCAGCTCAAGGAACGCATCCGGCGCGGGGACTGGCAGCCGGGGGAACGACTGCCGAGCATTCCCGCGATGGCTGAGATGTTCGGCGTCGCCAAGCAGACCGTGCAGCGGACCGTCGACCAGCTGCGGGTCGAGGGCATCCTGATCACCAAGCCGGGTTCCGGCACGTACGTCCGGGGCACGCGGCGCCGCCTGAACCGGCTCTCGCGCGGACGGTACGGCGCGCATCGGGGGTACCACGCCGATCTCGCTGCCCGGTATCGGCAGCAACTGGTCTCCGTACGGCGGGAGGCCGCACCGCCGGAGGTGGCCGACGCGTTCGGCGTGCGCGACGGCACCGAGATGCTCGTCCGCCGGCACATCGTGCGCGCCGACGACGCCGCGGTGGAGGTCGGCGCCTCGTGGTTCCGGGTGACCGACGTCAGCGGCACCTCGCTCGAACGGGCCGAGGCGTTCGGGCGGCCGCTCTATCAGGAGGCCGAGGAGGTGCTCGGCAAGCGCTACGCCTCGGCGACCGACACGATCAGCGCCCGGCAGCCCAGCCGCGAGGAGGCCGAGATCCTCCAGATTCGCCCCGACACCCCGGTGCTGCACCTGCTGCACGTGGCCTTCGACGAGACCCGCAAGCCCATCGAGGTGGCCCAGGCGACTTGGCCCGGCCCGATGACCACCCTGACCGAGGAGTACAAGATTCCGGCCCCGGCGCCGGCCCCCGACCCGGACCCGGGGCTGGCCCTCGCCTGATCGGCCGGCGACACGGGCCGGGCCCGGGCGTCACGGCGCGGCCGGCGACACGGGCCGGGCCCGGGCGTCACGGCGCGGCCGGCGGAGGAAGACCGGAAATACAGAAGACCCGAGGTGCCCTGTGCGAAGGGCGCCTCGGGTCTTCGGTGGTGTTTAGCGGCCGAAGAGGCCCAGGTCCAGGCCGGTGTTGCCCTGGCCGTTGGGGCTGAGCACGTTCAGCAGGGCGAACTGGTTGTACTCGTCGTTGTTGTCCGAGTAGCGGTAGTCGAGGTCGTAGCTCGAGTTCCGGTACGAACGGTAGTCGAGGTCGTAGTCGTAGTCGCCGCCGTGCGGGTGGTAGGCGACAGCCGACGCCTGGCCGTCGTGCGAGACGGCGGCGCTGGCGGTGCCCGCGAAGGCGAAGCTGGCGCCGGTGGCGAACATGAGGCCGGCGATGTAGAGGACCGGACGACGCATGGTGTTTCCTTTCGGACGATTTCAGGACCAGGGAAAGTCTGGCGGAATCGTGACCGAATTGTGGCTTATTTCGGTTGAGTCCAGCCAACCGCATGGAATGTTCCCGAACCGCCCAGTAACCGTGATCAAGCGTCTAAGGTCCTCGCCGGGCGACCCTCAGCCCGCGCGCGCCGAAGCGCGGCCCCGCAACTTGGCCGAAGCGGCACACAGCGCGAGAAGCCGGCAGACGGCCGCGCAGTGAGCGAGAGCCCAGCGAAAACCGGGCGCCCCCGAAGAGGGACGCCCGGTTGCGGAACCGGTCAGAGACGGACGCCGAGAAGGGCGTCCACCGTCCGCGCCATCAGAGCGGGCGCCTGATCGTCGTCACCGGCGCCGGAGAGTGCCGCTTCAGCCCAGGCGTCGACCACGGCAAGCGCCGCGGGCGAGTCGAGATCGCTGCTCAGGGCCTCGCGCACCGCGGCCACCAGCCCCTCCCCCGACGGGCCGGCCGGAGCGGCCGCCGCCGACCGCCAGCGGGCCAGCCTCTCCTCGCCCGTCTTGAGCACTTCGTCGGTCCACTCGCGGTCGCCGCGGTAGTGGCTCGACAACAGCCCCAGGCGTACGGCCATCGGGTCGACCCCGTCGCCCCGCAGGCGGGAGACGAAGACCAGGTTGCCCTTGGACTTCGACATCTTCTCGCCGTCGAGGCCGATCATGCCGGCGTGCACGTAGTGCCGCGCGAACGGCGCCCGGCCGGTCAGGGTCTCGGCGTGCGCGGCCGAGCACTCGTGGTGGGGGTAGACCAGGTCGTTGCCGCCGCCCTGCACGTCGATCGTCTCGCCCAGCCGGTCGAGGGCGATCGTCGTGCACTCGATGTGCCACCCGGGGCGGCCGGGACCGAGGTCGCCGCCGTCCCAGGCCGGTTCGCCGTCGCGGGCGCCGCGCCACAGCAGCGGGTCGAGCGGGTCGCGCTTGCCCTCGCGGTCGGGGTCGCCGCCGCGCTCGCGCGACAACACGATCATCTCGTCGCGCGCGAGGTTGGACTCGTAGCCGAACCGGGGCGCCGCGGCGACCGAGTAGTAGACGTCGCCGGTGCCGTCGTCGAGCGTGTACGCCGCGCCGGCCTCGATCAGATCGCCCACGTGCGAGACGATGGCCGGGATCGACTCGACCGCGCCGACGTAGTGGGCCGGCGGGATGATCCGCAGGGCCTCCATGTCCTCGCGGAACAGGGCCGTCTCGCGCATGCCGAGCACGATCCAGTCCTCCCCGTCGCGGGACGCGCGCTCGAGCAGCGGGTCGTCGATGTCGGTCACGTTCTGCACGTAGTCGACGTCGAGACCGGCGTCGCGCCAGGCCCGGTTCACCAGGTCGAAGGTGATCATCGTGGCGGCGTGGCCCAGATGGGTGGCGTCGTAGGGCGTGATGCCGCAGACGTACATCGTCGCCCTCGAGCCGGGATCAGAAACAGCGACCTCGCGGCGGGCCGAGTCGTAGAGGCGCGGCAACGATGCCGTTCCCGGCAGGGTCGGCACGTCGTGCCCGGTCCATGAATCCATGCTCAGAACACTATCCAGCGGTGGTCACGCAAGCCCGGCGGCGTGAACAAAACTACACAGGTGGCCAGGGGATCGCGGGCCAGTCCTGCGGCGGATCGGGGAACCGGCTGCGGCGCAGCAGGCGCTTGGCCCGCAGCCGAACCTGTTGGACCTCGGTGATCGTCAGGTGATCTTCCAGCGCCTCCCCGAGCGCTCCGTCGAGCTGCGCGAGCAGTGCCGGCAGCACCTCGGCGGCCTCGGGGATCAGCGGCTCGCCGGTCCAGCCCCAGAGAACCGTACGCAGCTTGTTCTCGACGTGGAAGCTGACGCCGTGGTCGACACCGTGCACCGAGCCGGTGGCCGGGTAGAGCACGTGGCCGCCCTTGCGGTCGGCGTTGTTGATCACCGCGTCGAACACGGCCAGGCGGGCCAGGCGCTGGTCGTCGGCGTGGGCCAGGGCGTACGCGTCCCCGTCCTCGTCGCGCGCGTTGGCCACCGGCAGCCAGCCCTCGGGCACGTCGTAGGCCGGCACGAAGCCGATCAGCGACTCGGCCGTCGCGGGCTCGTCGATCCACAGCTGCAGCGCGCCGACGCCGAGCGGGCCGTCCCGCAGGATCGTGGGCGGAACAACATCCCACCCCGTCGCCCGGGACACCAGATAGGCCGACACCTCACGCCCGGCCAGGGTGCCGTCGGGGAAATCCCACAGCGGGCGCTCGCCCTGCACCGGCTTGTAGACGCAGCGACGGGTCAGCCCGTCGAGGGTGATCTCGGCCCGCAGCGTGGTGTTCGAGGCGTCGACCAGGCGGCCCTCGATCTCGAGCCGGCCGCGGCTGAGCAGTTCGAGGGCATCGGCCTCGGCCAGCGCCGCGGCGGGCTCGGTGGTCACCGGTGGTAGCCGTTGTGCCGGGGGCAGAGGTGGCCGGCCGGGTCGAGCGGCTGGCCGCAGAGCGGGCACGGCGGGCGACCGGCCGCCACCACCCGACGGGCACGGTCGATGAACGCGCGCGTCGCCTCGGGGGTCAGCCGCACCCGGAGCCGGTCGAGGTCGTCGTCGGGCTCGTCGTCGGCGTCGTCCTCGTCGTCGTCGGTCACGGGGACGTCGTCGTCGTCCTCGGCGCCCAGCTCGATCTCGACCTCGGTCTCGCCGGCCTCGATGGCCTCGATGACCACGGTGCTCGTGTCGACGTCGAAGGCCAGGCCCAGGGTGCCGACGCGGAACTCCTCGTCGACCGGGGTGTCGAGCGGCTCGTTGTCGTGCACCGTGAGCACGGGCGCCTCGGGCAGCGAGACACCGAAGCGTTTGTTGGCCTCGACGAGCAGTTCCTCGAGCTTCTCGGCGAGCAGCGACACCTGGACCTTTTCGAGCGCGACGCTGACCACCCGGCCGCCACCGCGGGCCTGGAGGAAGAAGGTCCGGTCGCCGGGCTCGCCCACCGTCCCGGCGACGAACCGCTCCGGCGGCTCGAACGAGTGCACCTGGTGGGTCATGCGAACAACCCTATCCGCGAAGGGTAGGGCTTGCGCGTCCCGGACGGCCGGGTTCGCCGAGGGCGCAACGCACACCAGCCTGCGGTAACACGCCGGTCACACAGTGCAGTCAGGCGCCGCCGCCCGCTCCACCGCCGACCGCGGCGTCGGAGCGCTCCGCGTCGGCCGACGGCGGCGGAATGAGCGACTGCAGGTCGGCGGTGTCGTTCAGCCGTACGACGAAGGGCCGGGTCGGCGTGTAGCGGATGACGCTGATCGAGGCCGGATCGGCCACGATCCGCTGGAACTGGTCGAGGTGCAGGCCCATCGCGTCGGCCACGATGGCCTTGATCACATCACCGTGGCTGCACGCGAGCCACAGGGCGTCGGGCCCGAACTCCGCCGAGACGGACGCGTCCCAGCGCCGGATCGTGGCGATCGCGCGGGCCGACATCGCGGCCATCGCCTCGCCGTTGGGGAAGACGGCCGCGCTGGGATGCTGCTGGACGACCGGCCAGAGCGGCTCCTTGGACAGCTCCTTGAGCGGACGGCCCTCCCAGTCGCCGTAGCCGCACTCGGTCAGCCCCTCGTCGACCACCGGCGAGCTGCCGGGCAGGGCCAGCTCGACGGTGGTGCGGCAGCGGACGAGCGGGCTGGTGACGACCCGGGCCAGCGGCAGCGCGCGCAGTCGTTCGCCGGCCCGCCCGGCCTGGGCGCGGCCGGTGTCGTCGAGTTCCACCGGACGGCGGCCGGCCAGCTCGCCGGTGGCGTTGGCCGTCGTACGCCCGTGGCGCAACAGCAGGACGGTGGCCACTACTCGGCCACGCCGGACTCTTCGTACGCCTCGGCGACGATCCGCAGGGTGTCGATGCCGCTCTTCAGATCGCCCACGTACGGGCTGATCGAGAGCGTGCCGACGCCGGCCGCGGCGTACTGCTTGATCCGTTCCTTGACCTGGATCTTGTTGCCCAGGATCGAGGTGCGCTCGATGAAGTCCTGCGGCACGGCCTCGGCCGCCTCCGCCTTCTTGCCGCTGAGGTAGAGGTCCTGCACCCGGGCTGCCTCGTCGGCGTAGCCCATGCGTACGGCCAGCTGGTTGTAGAAGTTCTGCTCCCGGCTGCCCATGCCGCCCACGTAGAGCGCCGCGTAGGGCCGGATGACGTCGGCACACCAGGCCACGTTGTCGCCGAGGACCACGGGCACGCTGGGCGCCACGTCGAAACCGGTCAGCCCGAGGCCGTGCTTGGCCCGGCCGCGCTCGATGTGCTGCAGGTATTCACCGGCCGCGTCGGGCGCGAAGAAGATGGCCAGCCAGCCGTCGGCGATCTCACCGGCCAGCTCGAGGTTCTTGGGGCCGACGGCGGCCAGATAGATCGGCACGGCGTCGCGCGGCGGGTGGAAGCCCAGCCGCAGCGCCTTGCCGGGCCCGTCGGGAAGCGGGAGCGTGTGGTGCTCACCCTGGTACGACACCGGCTGCCGGGCGATCGCCATCTTCACGATCTCGACGTACTCGCGGGTGCGCGACAGCGGCTTGGCGAAGCGCACGCCGTGCCAGCCCTCGGAGACCTGCGGGCCGGAGACGCCCAGGCCCAGGCGGAAGCGGCCGCCCGACAACGTGTCGATGGTGGCCGCCGTCATCGCGGTCATCGCCGGCGTACGCGCGGGAATCTGCATCACCGCCGCGCCCAGGTCGATCTGCTGGGTCTGGCCGGCGATCCAGGCCAGCATGCTCACCGAGTCCGACCCGTACGCCTCGGCCGACCACACCACGGCATAGCCGAGCCGGTCCGCCTCCTGCGCCATCGCCAGATGATCGGCGGGCGTGGTCCACGCCGCCTGATAACCGAGATTCAGCCCGAGCCGCACGATGTCCCCCTCCGCCCATGAACAACGTCACCTGAAGACTACTGACCGCGCCCTGAGCGATTTCGGTCCGGTTACCGACGGGGTTGACGCGGACGCGGGCATTTCGCTATGTGCGCTTGCTGAATAAGGTTCACTCATGCTGCAACGACCGCTCGGCCGTAGCGGGCTGGCGGTTTCCCGGCTCGCTCTCGGCACCATGACCTGGGGCCGGGACACCGACCCCGACGACGCGGCGGCGCAGCTCAAGCTGTTCCTGGAGGCCGGTGGCACGCTGCTCGACACGGCCGACGTGTACGGCGACGGCGACGCCGAGGACGTGATCGGCTCGCTGCTCGACCATCTGGTGCCCCGCGACGAAGTGGTGATCGCCACCAAGGCCGGTCTCACCCCGCACGGTTTCCGCCGCCGGGACGGCTCGCGCGGCAACCTGCTGCGCTCGCTCGACGCGTCGCTGCGCCGGCTCGGCACCGACTACGTCGACCTGTGGCAGGTGCACGGCAACGACCCGATGACCCCGCTCGACGAGACCCTCGGGGCCCTCGACCACGCGGTGAACAGCGGCCGGGTGCGCTATGTGGGTGTCTCCAACTTCGCGGCGTGGCAGACCGCCCGGGCCTCGACCTGGCAGTCGGCGTACCCCGGCCGGGCGCCCATCGTGGCCGCGCAGATGGAGTACTCGCTGCTCGAGCGGGGCATCGAACGCGAGCTGCTGCCCGCCTCGGCCGCGCTCGGCTTCGGCGTGCTGGCCTGGTCGCCGCTGGGCCGCGGCGTGCTGACCGGCAAGTACCGCAACGGCCGCCCGCTCGACTCGCGCGCCGCCACCGAGCATCTGGCCCCGTTCGTGCAGACCTATCTCGAGCCGCGCAGCTCCAGCATCGTGCAGGCGGTCGTCACGGCCGCCGCGGGGCTGGGTGTCTCCCCGGTCGAGGTCGCGCTGGCCTGGATCCGCGACCGGCCCGGGGTGGCCGCGCCGATCCTGGGCGCCCGCACGGCCGGGCAGTTGCAGGGCGCCCTGCAGAGCGAGGATCTGACCCTGCCGACCGAGATCGCCAACGCGCTCGACGACGTCTCGGCGATCGATGTCGGCTACCCCGAGCGCGAGGGTGCCGGCTATCCGGACGGCGAAGGCTGAATGCCGCGACCGCTGATCAGCGCCACCGCCCATCGGCGGGCGGTCTTCCTGCTCCTCGGCGCGGCCACCTCGCGTACCACCTCCGGTGGCGTCCGGCCTGCGGTAACTGCGATCGGGGAGACCGCGGCGCGGGACTGGTGTCCCGGGCGGAAACGGGAGCATATTAGACCCCATGGACTACGAATACGCGCCGCTGCGGTTGCCCTCGAACGTCGATCGGTTGACCGCCGCGGCGCAGCTCGCCATTCAGGCGGAGTTCTCGGGGTGGGAGCTGGCCCGCGTCCAGCTCTTCCGGGACGGCAGCCGCAAGGTGATGCTCCGCCGTCGTGTGCAGCCCAGCCCGCAGCCCGGGTTGAGCTACTGAGAAGGGCCCGTCCGCACGGACGGGCCCTTCGCACACCTCAGGGCGCCACTCAGTGGTGGTGCCCGGCGTGGTCGTGGTCGTCCTCGTCGGGCAGGAACGGGTGCTCGTCGAGGCGGCCGACCAGCAGGTCGCCCTGCTTCGGCGCGAACGGGCCGTCACCGTCGGAGTCCTCGAACTCCTCGAGGTCGAGCGGCTCGGCGATCTCGCTGACGGTGAGCAGGCCGTCCAGCGGCTCCAGCTCGGGCACGTCGAGCGACGAGAGCGATCCGTCACCGGCCTGCAGCAGTTCGAGCACGGCCTCACCCACGCTCTCGACCGGGCCGGCGTCCTCGTCCTCGGGCACGGAGGAACGGCGGGCGTCCTCGGCCCGGCGCAGCAGGGCGGACACGCTGGGCACCCGGTAGTCGCGGCGCTGGCGCACCGACAGCACCTGCGGGTAGGGGTCACCCGAACCGGCGCCGTCGAGGCCCTCGACGCCCAGGCCGAAGCGCTGGTCGGCCTCGTTGGGGTCGATCGACTCCACGTCCCACGGCGTCACCTCGCCGAACGCGTCGAGCAGCTTCTCGTCGTACGCGAAGGAGGCGTTGTTCAGGTCGACGTACGCCTGCCACACACCGTCGTCGTCAACACGGCCCTCGGCCGCCTTGACCGCCGCGAGGTGCGCCCGGGAGGCCTCGATCACCCGTTCGAGGGCGGCGTCGAGCTCCTGGTTCTGGTCGGTCATCGGTATGGATCCTTCCAACAGGTCAGCTGTTCCGGAGCAGACGGTCGAGCACACGCACGCCGAACTTTAGCCCCTCGACCGGGACCCGCTCGTCGATGCCGTGGAACAACGAGGCGAAGTTCAGGTCAGCGGGAAGCCGCAGCGGGGCGAACCCGAAGCACCGGATGCCGAGGGTCGCGAACGCCTTGGCGTCCGTGCCGCCGGACATCAGGTAGGGCACGGTACGCGCTCCCGGATCCTCGGCGCGCAGCGCGGCCCCCATCGCGTCGACCAGCGCGCCGTCGAACGACGTCTCGACGGCGGGCTGCTGGTGGACGTGCTCGATCTCGATGTCGGGACCGATCAGCTCGCGCAGGGTGGCCAGGAACTGATCGGCCTCGCCGGGCAGCGTGCGGCAGTCGATGGTGGCCGAGGCGCGGCCGGGGATCACGTTGTCCTTGTAGCCGGCCTCGAGGCGGGTCGGGTTGGCCGTGTTGCGGATGGTGGCGCCGATCAGGTTGGCGATCGGTCCCAGCTTGGCGATCGCCAGCTCGGGCTCGGCCGGGTCGATGTCGATCTGCAGCGCGTCCCCGACCTGCTCGAGGAAGGTCCGCACGGTCGGCGTCACCACGGTCGGGAAGCGGTGGTGGCCGACCCGGGCGACCGCGTCGGCCAGGTTGGTGACCGCGTTGTCGTCGTGGATGAACGAGCCGTGCCCGGGGCGGCCGGTGGCGTGCAGGCGCAGCCAGTCGAGGCCCTTCTCGGCGGTCTGGACCAGATAGAGGCGCAGGTCGTCGTTCACCGTGTAGGAGTAGCCGCCGACCTCGCCGACGGCCTCGGTGCAGCCCTCGAACTTCTCGCGGTGATTGTCGACCAGCCACTGCGAGCCGTACTGCATGCCGGCTTCCTCGTCGGCGGTGTAGCAGAGCACGATGTCGCGCGGGGGCACGTAGCCCGTCCGGGCCCAGTCGCGGACCACCGCGAGCATCATCGCGTCGAAGTCCTTCATGTCGATCGCGCCGCGGCCCCAGAGGTAGCCGTCCTTCTCCTCCCCCGAGAACGGGTCGACCGACCATTCACTCGCGTCGGCCGGAACCACGTCGAGGTGGCCGTGCACCAGCAGCGCGCCGCGGCTGCGGTCGGCCCCGGGGATGCGGGCGATCAGGTTGGCCCGCTTGGGCGCCGACTCGTGCAGCTCGACGTCGATGCCGGCCTCGCCGAGCTTGCCGGCGACGTACTCGGCGGCGACGCGCTCACCGACCGTGGTGCGCGGGTCGCCGGTGTTGGTGGTGTCGATGCGCAGCAGGTCGCGGCAGATGCCAACGACCTCGTCGGCGGCGGTGGTCTCCATCCGCCCTTCTTACCAGGAGATCGTTGCGCGGGGTTTATCCGGACGCCTGCCTGGGGTACTGCGGCCGCCGTGTCTTCCTTGAATCTTCCCCCGCTGCCGCCGATGGGCGGCGAGACCACCGGACGCAACGTGGTCGACGTGATTACCGAGGAGCACCGCGAGCTGCTCGAGCTGTGCGACCGTCTGCTGGCCGAGCCGGCCGACAAGAGGCTGGCCGGCGTGCTGATCGCCGAGCTGTCCCGTCACCTCAGCGCCGAGGAGCAGTACCTCTACCCCGCCGTGCGGCGCACCGTGCCCGGCGGCGAGGAGCTGACCGCGCGCGAGCTGGCCGAGGACCGGGAGCTCTTGATCACCCTGCAACAACTGCAGAAGGACCTGTCGGCGGAGCGTGTGCGGGAGGTCGCTGTGGCCGTACGCCGTCACGTGGACGCGGACGCGGAGGAGCTCCTGCCCGTTCTCGTGCAGATGGTGCCGATCGAGGATCTGATCCGGGTCGGCAACCGGTTCGAGACGGCCGAGGAAGCGGCGCCGACCCGCCCCCACCCCGGCACACCGTCGACGCCACCTTGGAACAAAGTGGTGGACCCCGCCGTGGCCGTTGTGGACAAACTGCGCGATGCCGTGACCCGCCGGACAACGTACGCCAAGGATTTGTAGGCATTACACCGGATTGGTTAACCCATTTGTCACAAGTGCGGGATGTTTCACCGCGCCATAGGGCTAGCCTTCGATGTCTTCTTGGTCCTAACGTCACGTTATGAACCTGGAGCTCCGGCATCTCAAGGTGGTCTGCGCCATCGCGGAGACCGGCAGCGTCACCAAGGCGGCATCGCAGCTCGGGCTGGCCCAGCCGGCCCTGACCGCGCAGCTGCAGCGCATCGAACGCACCCTGGGCGGCCCGCTGTTCGAGCGGGACCGTCGCGGCGCCCGGCCCACGGCGCTGGGCGAGCTCGTGCTCGCCCGGGCCCGGGTGCTGCTGCCGGCGATGAAGGGCCTGCAGGACGAGGCGGCCCGGATGGCCGGCGCGACCGGGGCCGACACCATGAGCCGTTACCGGATCGGCGCCCTGGGCGGCCCGATCATCGGTGGCATGGTGTCCCGGCTGTCGCTGGCCCAGCCCGATGCCCAGATCACCACCCACGCGTCGTACTACGTCGACGACCTGGCCAACATGGTGCTGGCCGGCAAGCTCGACTACGCCCAGGTGGGCGTGTGCGGCGACGCCATCCCGTCAGCCGACTACGGCCTGGTCTGGCAGACCATCGCGGTCGACGGCATCTGCGTGCTGATGCCCGACGACCACCCGGGCGCGAAGAAGGCCGACGTCGACCTGGCCGAGCTGGCCTCGGAGTCGTGGGTGGCCTCGACCGGCGACGGGTGCTTCGGCGACTGTTTCGCCGCGGCCTGCGCGCGGGCCGGCTTCACCCCGCGGCGCATGCTCGAGAGCGACGTGCGCGGCTGCATAGACATGGTCGAGTCGGGGATGGCCCTCGCGCTCTGCCAGGGCACGTTCCGGCCGCCGCGGGGACTGACGTCCCGGCCGCTGCGGGGCGCCCCGCTGCGCTGGCGGCTGGTGCTGGGCTGGCATCCCGACTCGCCCGCCTCCCTCGGCGCCGGCAAGCTGATGGAGATGGCGCAGGAGGCCTACCAGGAGGTCGTGATGCGCAACCCCGATTTCGTCGACTGGATGGCCGGCCATCCGCACCTGGGCGTGGTCCGCAGCCTGACGGCAGCGCAGGAGAAGTAGAAAAAGGGCCCGGCGGCGATGCCGGGCCCTTTCCTCTGTGGGTCGTCAGGCGTTGACGGGCGAGGCGACCTGGAAGGTCAGCTTGCCGTCGACCGCGTCCACCTTGACCGTCTGGCCGGGCGCCAGGTCGGCGCCGAGCAGCATGGTCGACAGCCGGTTGTCCAGCTCACGCTGGATGACCCGGCGCAGCGGGCGGGCGCCGAACTCGGGCTGGAAGCCCTTCTCGGCCAGCCGGTCGACCGCCGCCGTGGTGATCTCCAGGGTGACGTCCTGGTTGTGCAGCCGGCGCCGCGTCTCGTCGAGCATCAGCTCGGTGATCTGACGAACCTGCTCCTGCTCGAGCTGCCGGAAGACGATGATCTCGTCGATCCGGTTGATGAACTCGGGCCGCAGCTGCTCCTTGAGCCGCCGGTCCAGCCGCTCACGCAGCTCCTCGTCGGGCGAGGGGCCGCCGGCCGCACCGAAGCCGACGCTGCGGCGGGTGCCGTTGATCAGGTCGGAGCCGATGTTGCTGGTCATGATCAGGACGGTGTTCTTGAAGCTCACCGTGTGGCCCTGGCTGTCGGTCAGCCGGCCGTCGTCCAGCACCTGCAGCAGGATGTTGAAGACGTCCGGGTGGGCCTTCTCGATCTCGTCGAGCAGCACCACGCTGTACGGGCGGCGGCGGACCGCCTCCGTCAGCTGCCCCGCCTCGTCGTAGCCGACGTAGCCGGGAGGCGCCCCGACCAGCCGCGACACGGTGTGCCGCTCCTGGAACTCGCTCATGTCGAGCCGGATCATCCGGTCCGAGTCGCCGAACAGCGCCTCGGCCAGCGAACGGGCCAGCTCGGTCTTGCCGACACCGGTCGGGCCCAGGAACAGGAAGCTGCCCACGGGACGGTCCGGATCGCCCAGCCCGGCGCGCGAGCGGCGCACCGCCTCGGCCACGGCCTCGACCGCGTCGTCCTGGCCGACCACCCGCTCGTGCAGGTGCGTCTCCAGGCGCAGCAGACGCTCGCGCTCCTCCTCGGTGAGCTGCGCGACCGGGATGCCGGTGGCCCGCGACACGACCTCGGCGATGTCCGCCTCGGTCACGTTGGGCACGCCGCCGTCGTCGGCGCCGCCCTGCTCGATCTCGGCCTTGAGCTGGTTGATCTCGTCGCGCAGGGCCGAGGCCTTCTCGTAGTTCTCGGCCGCCACCGCCTGGTCGCGGTCGCGGGAGAGCTCGTCGAGCCGGCGCTCACGCTCACGCACGCCGGCGTCGGGCGTCTTGACCCGCAGCCGTACCCGCGCCCCGGCCTGGTCGATCAGGTCGATCGCCTTGTCGGGCAGGAACCGGTCGGTGATGTAGCGGTCGGACAGCACCGCCGCGGCGTCGAGCGCCTCGTCGGTGATCCGCACCTGGTGGTGCGCCTCGTAGTTGTCGCGCAGGCCGCGCAGGATCGCCACCGTGTCCTCGACCGAGGGCTCGCCCACCAGCACCGGCTGGAAGCGCCGGGCCAGAGCGGCGTCCTTCTCGATGTGCTTGCGGTACTCGTCGAGCGTGGTCGCGCCGACCACCCGCAGCTGACCGCGGGCCAGCGCCGGCTTGAGCATGTTGCTCGCGTCCATGCCGCCGCCGTCGCCCCCGCCGCCACCGGCGCCGACCAGGGTGTGGATCTCGTCGAGGAAGACGATCAGGCCGTCGCCCTCGTTCTGGATCTCGTCGATGACCTTGCGCAGGCGCTCCTCGAAGTCGCCGCGGTAGCGGGTGCCCGCGACCAGGCCGGCCAGGTCGAGCTGGATGACCCGCTTGCCCTCCAGGGTCAGCGGCACGTCACCGTCCACGATGCGCTGGGCCAGGCCCTCGACGATCGCGGTCTTGCCGACGCCGGCCTCACCGATCAGCACCGGATTGTTCTTGGTGCGCCGGGAGAGGATCTCGACGGCCTGCTCGATCTCGTCGGCGCGGCCGATCACCGGGTCGATCTCGCCGCGGCGGGCGAGCTCGGTGAGGTCCACACCGTACTGCTCGAGGGTGGGGGTGTTGCCGCCGCCGGTGTTGCCGCCACGACCGCCAGGGCCGCCCCGGCCCGGGCCCGGTTCCTGCGAGCCTTGCTGCTGCAGCGCCTGCGGGTCGAGCTTGCCGGCGAGCAGGCGTCCGGCCGCGGAGTCGGGGTTGAGGCCGAGCGCCATCAGGATGTGCTCGGGACCGACGTACGACGAGCCCAGCGCCCGCGAGAGCTGCAGGCTGTCGAGCAGCGCGCGCTTCGCGGCGGGGGTCAGCGCGACCTGGGCCGGCAGCTCCTCGCGGACCCCGGCCGGGCGGCCGAGGGCGGCCAGCAGCGAATCGGGGTCGGCGCCGGCCCGGCGCACGGTCTGCTTCATCGGCTCCAACTGGAGCACGGACCACAGCAGGTGGTCGGTGTCCAGATCGGCGATCGGCCGGTCGGGGTCGGCCAGCTCGGCCGCGCGGCGGGCGGCGCCGGAGAGAACCTCACGGGCGTCGCCACTCATGTACTTCGTGATGTCGATGCGCGCCGAACGGCGCGGGTCCGCCGCACCGAAGAAGCGCGCGAAGAAGTCGTCCCACTGGCCGGGACCAGTCGGTCCGATCGGTCCGATGCTCATACGTCTTCTCTTCTCTTCTTTACGTAGCCTTCGTCCGTGGCAGGCGCGTACCCACCGCGCACGCCCCGTATCAGCGTTGTGTGCCAGCCCTCCATTCCCGATTCCCGCGAAAAGTTGACTCGGGTACGCTCAACTTCATGACCGTACCGCTGGTGGTCGTCGACGGGGCGAACGTCGTCGGATCGGTGCCCGACGGGTGGTGGCGCGACCGCGCCGGGGCGGCCGTCCGCCTGCGCGACGCCCTGGCGCCGGTGCTCGCCACCGGTCTCCCCGATCTTGCCGCCCCGATCGAGATCGCGCTGGTCGTCGAGGGTAAGGCCAGGAACATCGAGCAGTCCGGCAACGGCATCACGGTCGTTCGGTCCGAGGGCTCGGGCGACGACACGATCGCCGAGCTGGTGCGCGACTCGGCTCCCGGCCGGCGGGTCGTGGTGATCACCGCCGACCGTGGGCTGCGCGACCGGGTCACCGCATTCGGAGCCGAGGTGAGGGGCCCCACAAGCGTCCCGCGCCGCTAGGGCGCACCAGATGTGCCCTAGGATGTGAGCGTGATCGCACGCTCGGTGACCCGTTCCTGGACTCCCGCCGGGAGCTGGATCACCCCCGCGCTGCCGCTGTACGGCGACGATCACGAGCGCCGCGACTTCGCCCCCGCCCGTTCACTCCGCGATCTGCCGCTCTGGGCGCCTCCGCCGCTCTGGCCCCCGTGGGCTCCCGCCCCCGCCGCCTGAGCACCGTTCCGCCCAACCGCTCGCCCTTTCCGGGCGGCCCGCCCTTTCTTTGGTGGCATCTGGCCCGCCCCGTCTGTGGGCGGCGTCCCCGACCGCCGGCGGCGACCCCGCCGTAGCCGGCCGGCCTCTCGACCTCCGGAGTGAACCGTCATGTCCGCACCCTCCGCGGAGCGCGCCGGTGCGCGCGCCGTCCTGCGCCGGCCGTACGTGCCTCTCGTCCTCACCGCCAGCCAGGTCGGCCGCCTGCCGCTGGGCGCCTCGCCGCTGGCCCTGCTGCTCTTCGCCCGCGAGTCGGTCAGCCTCGTCGTGGCGGCGGCGCTCGTCGCCGTCTTCACCGCCGGGATGGCCGTCGGGGCGCCCGTCCTGGCCCGCGCGGTCGACCGCCGGCGACAGCCGCCGATCCTCTACGGCTCGGCCGTCGTGTCGGCCGTCGGTTACGTGATCGTCTCGCTCGCGCCGGGCCGCCCGCTGGTGATCGGCCTGGGCGCGGCGCTGGCCGGGCTGGGCACGCCGCCGCTCGAGGCCTGCCTGCGCGCCCTCTGGCCGGTTCTCGTGCCGCCGAACACCGTGCACGCCGCGTACGCCCTGGACATCGCACTGCAAGAGGTCATCTTCGTGGCCGGGCCACTGGTCACCCTGGCCGCCGTGGCGCTCGGCGGGCCGTCCGCGGGTCTCTACGCCGCCGCCCTCTTCCAACTGGCCGGCGTGGTCGCTTTCGTGCGCGCCCCGGCCGTACGGCAGTGGCGCGGAACCCGCGCCCACCGCCACTGGCTGGGCCCGCTGCGCGAACGCAGGCTGGCCGTCATGGTGGCCGGCGTGGCCTTCGCGGGCGCCGCCGTCGGCAGCATCCCGGTGGTGCTGACCGGCTACGCCGAGACCGCCGGCGACCGGTCGCTGACCGGCTGGCTGCTGGCCGCCCAGGCCGGCGGCGCGCTGGCCGGCGGCCTGCTCTACACCCGGGCGACCCCCGGCACCCCACGCCGCTTGCCGGTGCTGGCCGCGCTGTTCGCCGCCGGCTACCTGCCGCTCCTGCTGGTCCCCGGCACCGCGGCCATGACCGCCCTGCTGATCCTCAGCGGCGTCATGCTGCCCCCGCTGCTCACCGCCGTCTTCCTCAACGCCGACCGCCTGGCCCCGCCCGGCACGGCCGTCGAGGCCTTCGCCTGGATCATGACCGCCTTCAGCGTCGGCAGCGCCCTGGGCGCGGCCGCCGCCGGTCCCCTGACCGACGCGGGCGTCCGCACCGGCTTCGCCTTCGCCCCGCTGATCGCCCTGCCTGCCATCGCCGCCATGGCCGCCGGCGTCCACCTGCTTGCCCGCCCGCGGCCCGCGCCCGGCGACCAACGCTCGGAGGGGTGAAAAGATCGCTCTTGAGCTGGGCTTACGGTTTCGCTCGGGCCCCGTGGGCAGTAACTCTCAGGATTCATTCCTGTTCAGTCAGCGGTCGGATCCCGGACCTGCGGGCCGGCGCTGATCGGTACGGGTATGACCCCTTTCCAATAGGGACGATCGAGCCGTCGACGCCGGGGGCGGCCCGAGCAGCCGGGAAAGGGCGGGCAGTAGTCTGGCGTGAAGAGTCGGGTTCCACTTAGCAGGAGGCACAACGGCGGTGGCGAGTGTCGCTGAGGTCAAAGCGGCTGTGGACGCTGCACTGCAGCAGGTCTCCGAGGGCCAGCAGGCCGTCCAGGCCGCCCGCGAGAAACTGGGCGAGGCGCAGCAGAGCCTGGCCGCCGCGCTCGACGGCAGCGGGAACGACGCGGTGAGCACCGCGCACGCCTCGCTGTCGCAGGCCGACCAGTCGCTCGAGGATTGCCTGAGCGCGACGCTGCAGGCGATCGATCAGGCGCAGACCTACACGGCGCAGCTCTGACGAGATGTCACTGATCCAGGACCTCGGCGCCCAGCTCCGCGCGACCTCGGAGGAGCTGCCCACCGGCCAGCTCACCGTCGCGCTCGAGAAGCTGCGCAGCGCCACCGAACTGCTGATGTGGGTGCGCGAGACCTCGGTCGACCCGGTCGGCGTGCCGCAGCTGGGCAACGCCACCGAGCACGCCGAGCGGGCCGCCGCCGCGTTGCGCCTGGCGCAGGATTCGATCGCCCGCTACCTGGCGAGCATCGGCCTGACCGGGGACGCCGCCGCACCGCCCGACCGGGACTGGAAGGCCGGCCTCGAGCAGCCCGACCGGGCGCAGCCGGAGGAGTCGGAGGCCGCTCCCCCGCCCGAGCAGCTGGGTCCGTGGTGGCAGAAGCGCGTCGCCCAGCTGACCGGGGAACCGGCGCCCGAACAGCGCGACGGCGAGAAGGGCCCGGACACCGCCGAGCTGCTGCGGCGGGTCGCCTCGGGCGTACGGGCCGGCGACCGCGCCCGTCTCGGGCGGGAGCTGCACGGGGTCAACGCCTCGACCGGCCTGGCCCTCTCGGCGGTCAGCTCGCCGGTGCTGAGCCGCCTCGCCGGCGACCTGCTCGGCCACGAGCCCCGGCCCGAGGACGTTCCCCGGTTGCGCTCGGCGGCCGAGGGCCGGGTCAAGTCGCTGCTGCCCGGCACCTCCCCGGCCGTGCTGGAAACCCTGATCGCCCGCATCTGCCGGGTCCCCACGCAGGGCGCTCCGAACACCCCGGCGACCCATCCGGCCGACAGCGCGGTCACCGCCGGCGTTCTCACCGGCGTGCTGCTGGCGCGCCTCGGCCGCGACGCCGGCACGCTCGACGCTTCCGCGCCCGACCCGGTGCGCCGCCCCACCGAGGCTCCCGACCAGCGATGAGGTCCCTGATCACGACTGCCGACGGGCCCCGCCATGCCTGACTCGACCTCGCAGCAGGTGATGGACATCCGAGCCGGGCTGTCGCACGCCCTCGGTGCGGCATCCACCGCCCTCGACGCGGCGCGCGCCGGCTACACCCGGGCCGTCGACCGTCTGCGCCGGGTCACCGAGGCGGCCGAGGCGCGCCGGCACAAGGTGGCCGCGGCCCGCGACACGCGCCTGGCCGAGATCGACGAGCAACACAAGACCGACCTCGCGGCGTACGCCGAGGCCGCCGCGGCCGCGGCCGACCGGGCGGCCCCGGGCGCGGCCGGCGACCCCTGGGACGACTGGCAGCCCACCCCGCTCGACCGGGCGGCCGAGCTGCGGATCGGCCGGCTGCTGCTGCCGCACCCCGAGGACGTGCCGGCCCTGGTGCCGCTGCTCGACCGCGGTCACGTGGTGGTGCGCGGCGACCGGGCGGCCGGCGACGAGGTGGTCGCCGGGCTGCTGCTGCGGGCCCTGGGCACGGCGCCGCCCGGAGGGGTGCAGATCATCGGGTACGACCCCGAGCACCTCGGCGGCGGGCTGGCCCGGTTCGCCTCGCTGGCCCCGGTCAACGTGCTCACCTTCGTCGGGCCGGGCGGGCTGGGCTCGCTGCTCGACGACCTCACCGGCCAGGTGCGCCGGATCAACGAGACGGTGCTGGCGGGCGAGTACACGTCGCTGCGCGAGCTGAACGTGGCCACTCACCGGCGGCCCGAGCCGTGGCGCATCGCCGTGCTGCTCGGCGCCGGGGACCTCAGCCGGGCCGAGCAGGCGCAACTCGTGCGGCTGCTGCGCACCGGCGCGGCGTGCGGCGTCCACCTGGTGATCCAGGGGTTGCCGGTGCCGGCCACCGAGGGCGTCGAGTTCATCACGGCTGCCCCCGGCGACCGGGCCCACATGAGCAGTGCCGGCGCTCTGCCCGTACGGCTGGACGGGGGCCCGCCGCAGCCGGTGGTCGCCGCGACCTGTCGCCGGATCGCCGAGGCCGTCGCCGCCGGCCCCGCGCCGGTGGCCCTCGACAGCCTGTTGCCGCAGGTGGAATGGCAGGAGAACTCGGCCGCCGGGCTGACCGCGCCGCTCGGCGACAGCCCCCTGGGCGTGCCCGTGCCGGTGACCTTGTCGGACTATCCGCCGCACGCCCTGATCGCCGGGCCCTCGGGCACGGGCAAGACCAACCTCATCTACGCCTGGATGGGCGCGCTGGCCGCTCGCTACTCCCCCGCCGAGCTGGCCTTCTACCTGCTCGACTTCAAGGAGGGCGTGTCGTTCGCCCGGTTCGCGCCGGGCCGCCGCGACCAGACCTGGCTGCCGCACGTGCGGCTGGTCGGCGTGAATGTCAACACCGACCGCGAGTTCGGGCTGGCGTTGCTGCGCTTCCTGGGCGAAGAGCTGCGCCGCCGGGCCGACGCGGCCAAACGGTACGAGGTGACCAACCTGGCCGAGCTGCGCGCCGAGGACCCGGAGGGCTCGTGGCCACGGATCGTCGCCGTCATCGACGAGTTCCAGGTGCTGCTCTCGGGCCGCGACGCGGTCGAGAAGGAAGCCGTCGACCTGCTCGAAGACCTCGCCCGCCGGGGCCGCTCGCAGGGCATCCACATGATCCTGGCCAGCCAGGACGTGTCCGGCATCGAGGCCCTGTGGGGGCGGCCGGCCCTGGTCGCGCAGTTCTCGCTGCGCATCGCGCTGCCCCGGGCCCGCCGGGTGCTGGCCGAGCAGAACACGGCGGCGGAGTCGCTGCCCCGCTACCACGCGGTGGTCAACGCCGACTCGGGCGCGGTCGAGGCCAACCGGGTCGTCCGGGTGCCGGCCGCCGGCGACCGGGAGCGGTGGAACGCGTTGCAGCACCGGCTGTGGCGGCGCCGGCCCGACGACCGGCCGCCGCGGTTGTTCGACGGTGACGTCGTGCCGCGACTGGCCGACAGCCCCGACTTCCGGCGGCTGGCGCCGGCGGAACAGATGCCGGCCCCGGTGGTGCTGCTGGGCGAAACGATCGATGTGGAGGCCCGCTCGGCGCGTACGGTGTTGCGCCGCGCCCCCGGGCGCAACCTGGCCGTGCTGGGCACCCGCACCGAGGAGGCGTGCGCGGTGCTCGCCACGGCCGCGCTGTCGCTGGCCGCGCAGTTCCCGCCCGAGGGCGCCCGCTACTCGATCCTGTGCCTCGACCCCGACGCCCGGCCCGCCGCGGCCGCGCTCTGCGCCCAGCTGCCCGACTGCGGCTGGTACGAGCACGACAACGCCGACTGGGTGCTCGAGGACGCCGCGGCCGAGTCGGAGGCGTCCTGGCCCGCCGACCGTCCGCACTTCCTGCTGATCTACGCGGCCGACGGGCTGCCCGGCGGCAAGAGCGCGGCCGACCAGCTGCGGACGATCCTGCGGCAGGGGCCGGAACGGCGCATCCACGTGCTGGGCTGGTGGCGGGGCGCGGCCCTGCTGCGCGAGGCGCTGGGCGGCCCGGCGTCGCGCACCGACCCGATCGGCTCGTGGGTGGCGCTGGACGTGCACGGCAGCGAGCTGGCCCCGTTCTACCCGGGCACGACCACGCCGACCTGGTATCCACGGCCGTGGCGGGCCCTGCACTTCGACCGCTCGGTGCACCGCGGGGCCGCGGTCATCATTCCGTACGGAGTGACCTGATGAACGAGAGTGGACTGCGACCGGCCGACTTCGCCACGGCCGACTACCGCAGCGTGCTGCGGCGGCTCACCACTCTGGACGACGAGGCGGCCACCCAGCGGGCCGAGGCCGTCCGCTGGCACGACGGCCGGCTCGCCGCGGCCGACCAAGCGGTCGAAGAGGCGGGCCGGGCCGTCCAGGAGGCGAAGCGGGCTGTCGCGGCCGCCCAGCGCACGGTCGAAGAGGTCGACGCCCGCGCGGCCGGGCTCTGGTCGGAGTACGTGCACAAGGTCGGCCCGGTCGCCGAGCGCTACGGCCGGATGATGCCGCCCGCCTCGATCCCCCGCCAGCGCAGCGACCGGGACGCCGCCGACTACCTCGACGAGGTGGCCACGAAGGTGAAGTACACCGCGCCGGCCCGGCCCATCACCGGCGGCGTGAAGCTGCTGTTCACCGTCTTCGGCTTCCTGGGCGGGGTGGCCGGCGCGATCCTCAACCACGTGCTGCGCCAGGCCGGCGACACCACCACGGACGGCACCTGGCAGGACGCGTTACCCGTGCTGGCACTGCTGGCCCTGCTGGCCTGCCCGGTGCTGGCCGTCGTCGCCGCCAAGCGGGTGGCCGACCGCCGTGGCAGCGGGCTGGACGCCACGACGGTCGCCACCGTGCTGATCACCGGCCTGGTCACGGCCGGCCTGCTGGTCGCCGGCCTGCGCACCGTCTAGCGCGCCGGGACGACGAGGGCCTCGTTGAGCAGGCGCCGGGCCAGCACCAGGCGGTCGGCGGCGTCGTCGAGGGGCAGGTCGCCGACCGGCAGCGGCTCGCCGGCCAGCGCGACACGCAGGGCCGGGGCGCAGTAGGACGGGAAACGTATCGTGCGGCCGACCAGGCGCAGCACGACGTGCTCGGGGCCGTCGTCGGCCAGGCTCCAGCGCAGGCCCTCACGGACGCGGATCTCGTCGCCGGCGTCGAGGCCGGCGGCGAAGTCGAGCTGGGCCAGCGGGCTGACCGGCTCGGGGCGGGCCGACGGCCAGTCGCGGGCACGCAGGCGGGCGGCCACCTCGGAGGGCTCCACCGTGGTCAGCCAGTCGCGCAGGGCCTCGACCGTCTCGGTCAGCTCGGGCTCGATCGCGTCGGGGTCGGCCACGTCCACCGCGTACGGCAGGGTGCCCCGCAGCCGGGCGTCGTCCGCGGCCAGGGCCAGCAGCTCCTCGACCAGCGCGTAGCGGGTCAGGGCCCGCACCCCGATCGTCAGGTGCAGCGAGCGGGCACCCAGCGCCTCGGCCGAGTGCAGCCAGCCACGGGGCAGGTAGAGGGCGTCGCCCGGGGCGAGCACCACGTCCAGGTCGGGTTCGCCCTGCGCGGTCGCCGACACCTCGTCGGCCCGGCCGCCCCACGCCTGCTTCTCGAGCGGGTCGGCCAGGACGGGCTCGTGCAGGCGCCAGCGCTTGGTGCCGTCGACCTGGAGCACGAACACGTCGTGGGTGTCGTAGTGGGTGCTGAAGCCCTGACTGCCGGGCGGGGTCAGGTACGCGTTGACCTGCAACGGGCGGCGCAGCTCGGCGCCGAGGCGGCGGCTGTAGTCGATCAGGGGCGGCCAGAGGCGGTGCAGGCCCTGCAGCACGAGGGTCGCGCCCTGGGCGTACAGCTGCATGACCTGGTCGTCGAGGACCTGGTCGGTGATCTCGGCGCCCGCCCCGCCACCGCCGGTGAAGCGGTCCGCGGGCAGCACCTTGCCCTGCTGGGCGACCCGCAGGAACGGGGTGCGCAGGCCGCGCCGGCTCAGCAGCTCGTCGACGGCGTCCGGGGAGAGAAGGTCGGCGAAGCCGTCGGGCCCGGCCAGCTCGCCGGCGCGGGACAGCAGCGGCGCCTTGCCCCAGTACCCGGCGGCGAACTTGCCGGGCTCCACGGCCACGGCACGGGACAGCGCCGGGCGGGAGCCGCCCGGCGCCTCGTTCGTCGTGCCGGACATTGTCAGGACGCGGTGCCGTCGGCGCCGCCGTCGGTCCCACCGGGGTTCGCGCCGCCGTCAGCCGGGCCCTCGCCCGCGCTGCCGTCCGCTCCGCCGTCGTGGCCCTGCGGGTTCGCGCCGCCGTCGGCCGGGCCCTCGCCCGCGCTGCCGTCGGCGCCGCCGTCGTGCCCACCCGGGTTCGCGCCGCCGTCGGCCGGACCCTCACCGGCGCCGGGGCCCGAGGTCGAGGTGATGTCGTTGTCGCTCAGAGACATGGAAACTCCTTCTTCGGTGGAGGACAGCGACCGCGTGGTACCCGGTGATCAACCGGTCTAACCCGGTGTGACCGGGGTATCCCGGGGGGATGCTGCGGATCGGGACGTCGGGCTGGCAGTACCGCGACTGGCGGCCGGGGCGGGGCGGGGACGACACCGGCTACCTGTATCCGGACGGGCTGCCCCAGCGGCTGTGGCTGGAGCACTACGCCGAACGCTTCGCGACCGTGGAGGTCAACAACGCGTTCTACCGGCTGCCGGAGCGTTCGACCTTCGAGCAGTGGCGGCAGCGCACCCCGGACGACTTCTGTGTGGCGGTGAAGATGAGCCGCTACCTGACCCACATCAAGCGCCTGAAGGAGCCGCAGGAGCCGGTGGCACGGTTCTTCGAACGGGCGACCGCGCTCGGCGACAAGCTGGGGCCGGTGCTGCTGCAACTGCCGCCGAACCTGAAAGCCGATCTGGGCGCGCTCGACGAGACGCTGAGCCTGTTCCCGGACGGTGTCCGGGTCGCGGTGGAGCCACGGCACGACACGTGGTGGACCGAGGACTGCCGGCGGCTGCTCGCGAAGCACGGGGCGGCGCTGTGCTGGGCCGACCGGCTGAGCCGGCCCGTCACTCCCCGGTGGGACACCGCCGACTTCGTCTACCTGCGGCTGCATGAGGGGCGGGCGCAACCGTGGCCGCGCTACGGACGGACTGCGCTCCGGTCGTGGGCGGAGCGTCTGGCCTGCGTACGGGATGCTTTCGTGTTCTTCAACAACGACCCCGGAGGCGCGGCGGTCATCGACGCCGGCGTGCTGGCCGCCGCCGCCGAGCGGCGGGGCCTGGCGATCACCCGGGTGCCCCGCCTTAAGGTGAGACCGTGCGCAACATCGAGCTGAACGGCCGGACGCCCGACCTCGCCGAGATTCACCGGCTCGCCTCGGTCAACTACGGCCACTTCACGTCGATGCAGGTCCGCGACAGGTCCGTGCGCGGCCTGGGGCTGCACTTCGCCCGCCTGGCCGACGCCAACGAGGAGTTCTTCGGCTGGCGGGCCGAGCTCGATGACGAGCACCGGCTGCGCGAGCTGATCCTGCGGGCGCTGGGCGACGCCCGGGACGCCTCGGTACGGGTGTCCTACGTGCCCGGCGCCGACCCGGCCGGCCCGCCCGACGTGGTGGTGGCCGTGTCCGAGCCGGCCTCCGACGAGCCGTCCCCGCCGCTGCGGGTGCGCATCGACCCCGACTTCCGGCGCGAGTGGCCCGAGCACAAGCACTCCGCCACGATGAGCCTGTTCCGCGCGCAGCGGCTGGCCCGGTCGGCCGGCTACGACGACGCGCTGTCGGTCGGCCCCGACCGGCTGGTGCGCGAGGGCACGGTCTGGAACGTCGCGTTCTTCACCGGCGATCAGGTGATCTGGCCGCAGGCGCCGATGCTGCGGGGCGTCACCATGGTGCTGTTGCAGATCGCGTTGACCATGCGGGGCGTGCCGTGGACGATGCGTCCGGTGCCCATGTCCGAGCTGCTGGACTTCACCGCCGCGGTCGCCGTCAACTCGCGCATCGTCCGGCAGGAGATCGCCTCGATCGACGACCTGACCTATTCGGCCGGCGACAAGCTGGCCGAGCTGCTGGGCGAGGCGTACGCCTCGGTCCCCTACGACGCCCTCTAGCATTTAGAGCTCCAGCAGGCTCAGCATCTCGGTCGCGTTGCGCTGGGCGTAATCCCGGTAGCAGTTGTTGAAGAGCACGTGCGTGGTGTCGGCGTCGTCGGCCAGCGCGCGCAGGCGCGGCGCCCACTCGGACAGCTCCCGGCGCGAGTACTCGTACCCGAACTTCTCGTGGATGTCCTTGCTCGTCCACTTGTCGCTGTGGCCGTGGAAGCGCACGACGGCCAGCCCCGAGGTGGCGGCCAGCACGGGCGGCACCGACGACTTGTGGCCCTGCGGCATGTCGACGCCAACGAAGCCGAGCTTGTGGGCGCGCAGGAAGTCGAGCGTCTCGTTCTGGTTGGCGCCGTCGAACCAGGAGGCGTTGCGGAACTCGAAGACCGGGACGATCGGCTTGCACCGGGCGGCCACCTCGAGCACGTAGTCCTTGTTGGAGCGGCGGATGCCGAACCACGGCGGGAACTGGAAGAGGACCGCGCCGAGCTTGCCGGCCTCGGCGAGCGGGTCGAGCGCCGCGAGGAAACGGCTCCAAACCTCCTCGTACGACTGCGCGGGCAGGTCGCCGGGGTAGACGTTCTTCTTGTCGGTCTCGGGCCGCAGATCCTTGTAGATCGCCGAGACCCGGGTCGGGTGGCCGGTCAGCAGGCTGAACGCCTTGATGTTGAAGGTGAAGCCGGCCGGCGTCCGCTCGGCCCAGAGTCGGGTCGTCTGCTCGGCGGGCGGGCCGTAGTACGTCGAGTCCACCTCGACCACCCGGTACTGCCGGGCGTAGTAGGCCAGCCGCTTCTCGGGGTTGTCGGCGCTTGCCGGGTACCAGCCCGAGTCGAGCAGGGTCTTGTCGGTCCAGGACGCCGTGCCCACGTCGATCGTGCCCATGTACTGCACGCTAACGCTGATACGGCGGGTCCGCCGCGATCAGGCGGCGGACCCGGACGTCTCGGGGTAGCGGGCGGGTCAGCCGGCTCGGCGCTCGCGATTCTGCTTGCAGTTGACGCACGTGGTGGCGGACGGGAAGATCTCGAGCCGCTCCCACGGGATCGGGTTGTGGCAGGCCTCGCAGTTGCCGTACGTGCCCTCGTCGAGGCGCGCCATGGCGTGCTCAGCCTGGGTGCGCCGGTCGAGCAGAGTGCGCAGCAGCGAGGTCGCCGCGTCGCGCTCGGCCGTCTTGGAGCCGCTGTCGGCCTGGTCGTCGCCGGCGGAGTCGCCGATCTCGACCAGCCGGAGGTTGTGGTTCTCGACCACAGCCGCCTCGTACTCGCTGTTCAGGTCGTTGAACCGGCTGCGCAGGACGGCCCGGATCTGGTCGATCTCCTCCGGCGTACGCCCCTTCGCGGCACTCTTGCCCGTGATGACCGCTTGATTGACGAGCATGCGCTCCCTGCCCTTCCTCTGCCCCTGCCGGTGGTGCCCCCGAAGCCGACGCCAACGCACCGTGGTGCCGCCTGATACCCACCGCCGAAGATCCCAAACGGGGCCTCCGCTGAAAAAGTAACCGGAGCATAACTGTCAGTGGTGGGTTCCGCTACAGACTCGCTTCATGAACGTTCGAGGACCATCGCCGGACGACGTGGATCATCGACGCGCAGGACCACGTCGGCCAACGAGGCGGGCCCCACCTCCTCGGCGTACCGGCCGAAAGCGGGCAGCGTCCAGGCGTCCTCGGCGGGGGTCCGGCGGAGCAGCGCGGCGGCCGACATCTCGAGGTGCACCGTGACATCGAAGGCGAGCCCGCCACCGAGCAGAAGGGGGCCGCTGACCAGCAGAATCGCGCCCGCCGGAAGCTCGGCGTAGGACTCACGGACGGCCCGGTCGGCGGTGGCGTCCCAAAGCCGCGCGAGCACCCGCCCGGAGCCGCCGGGACCGGCCGGATCGAGCACCTCGCGGGCCAGGCCGGCCTCGTCGAACCAGCCCTGGTAGTACGAGTCCGGGTCGTTGCGGCCGAATTCCAGGCGCAGTGACGCGGGTCGCAGGAAGTCGGCCGCGTCTATCCGCATGGCGGGACGGCCCCGGGCCCGCAGCGGGCCGACCAGGGCATCGCCCAGCGCCCCCGGGCCGGTCGCCGGGGCGCCGTCGAAGGCGACCCGGAGGTAACTGTCGGATTCCCGACTTGTCAGCAGATCGGCAAGCTCCTCGACGAGGACGTCGGTGGAGATGGGGCGGACACGCACCCGTCGACGTTACTCGTTGGACTTGATCACGACGTGGGCGTCGTCGGAGAGGCGGTAGCCGACACCGTAGACGGTGGTGATCAGCGGCGCCGTGCCGCCGAGCTTGAGGCGCAGACGCCGCACGTGCACGTCGACGGTGCGCTCGCCGGTGTGGTCGTAGCCCCAGACGCCGGTCAGCAGCTGCGCGCGGGTGAAGACGCGGCGCGGGCGCTCGGCCAGGAAGAGCAGCAGGTCGAACTCGAGGCGGGTCAGCGGCAGCGGCTGACCGTCGACGATCACCTGGCGGGTGCCGGTGAGCAGCCGCACCTCGGGACCGGCGGCCAGGTCGGCTTCGCGCGGCGCCAGGTCGCCCGCGGCCGCGTCGCCCGCGGACATCTCGCCCGGCGCGGCGGCGGCCTCCATGGTGACCGTGCCGTGGCTGACCTCGACCAGCTCGCGGACGGCCTCGATGAGCTTGTGGGCCTGCGGCGAGATGGAGTCACCGGTCAGCGGGATCGCGACGGTGACGGTCAGGGCGGGTTCCGACGGGCGACGGGCGGCAGCGGAGCCGCGGCCCGGTCCGGTGGCATGTCTGGCGAGCCGTGGTGAAAGCGCACTGGCCGGCATTTAGTTGATCCCCCTGAAAGCTGGCGCACCTGAATAGGCGTGTCGGTAATCGAATACGTCCGATCACCCTCCGTAAAGCCGCGGATGATATTTCCGCCAGGGGAGTTGCGGGGTCAACCCGTCAACCACACTGTGGGAAAATCGTTCCACCGCGGAAAATGCATTCCGGTAACAGATTCTGTCAGACTGATTACGCGTTGCCGAACGCATGGCGTGTCGGCCATATCAACCGAGAACAGCGTTTCCGCTGCTCGCGGCCCCTATCACGACACGATCTCGGTGGCATTCTGAGACGAGCGACACACGATTCTTCGTTGCCGGTGCAAAAAGAATCCGGGCGTTCCCGAAGGAACGCCCGGATGACAGTTGCCCTTTGTTACTCGCTCCGGCCGACCAGCCGGCGACCGACGGCGGCGATGAGCCGATCGAGTTCCGAACCGAACGGGTTGTCGTGCACGAGGTACGTCCACGTGGCGCTGGGCCGGACGATCTTGGCGCGGTCGGGCTCCCAGCCCTCGCTGAAGTCGGTCTCCTCGAAGGTCTCGATGGTCCGCTTCTCGATCTCGAGCAGCACCTTCTGGAACGCTGGCACGGCGGCCCGGTGGAACTCGTCGAGCGGGTCGAGCTTGCCCAGCGCGCGCAGGTGCACGCCCTCACGCACCTCGGACAGCTCGGCCAGGTGCTCCACCCACAGCCGGTCGAGGTGGAACAGCGCGATGGCCCGCGCCGCGTCGGAGAGCACGTCCTCGTCGAGTTCCTTGGCCTTCTCGGGCGACCGCTCCAGCAGCATGATCGCGGCGACCTCGGACGTGAGCAGACGCTCGCGGCGCTCGGCCATCGCCACCCGCTGCTGCTCGATCACCACGCTGTAGCGCCAGGTGTTGCGGTGGATCTCGTGGTTGACGCCCTCGGCCACCCGCTGGGCGTGCTCGACCGCGTAGTCGACCTGCTCGTCGTGGACGACGCCGTCCATGTCCATCCGCGGCGAGGCGGGCAGGATGTCGCCGGCGTGCCGGGTGACCAGCTCGTCCTCGAGGCTGACGAAGAAGACCGAGCCACCGGGATCGCCCTGGCGGCCGGCCCGGCCGCGCAGCTGGTCGTCGACGCGGCGGCTGTCGTGGCGGCCCGCGCCGATGACGTAGAGGCCGCCGAGCTCGACCACCGCGTCCCGGTCGGCCTCGTCGCTGCCGCCGAGGCGGATGTCGACACCGCGGCCGGCCATCTGGGTCGAGACGGTCACCGCGGCCAGCGCGCCCGCCTCGGCGATGATCCGGGCCTCCTCGGCGTCGTTCTTGGCGTTCAGCACGTTCGACGGCACGCCGACCGCGGCCAGCTGCTTGGCCAGCAGCTCGGACGCCTTCACGTCGAGGGTGCCCACGAGCACCGGCCGGCCCTTCTCGTGCGCGATCTTGATTTCTTCGACCAGCGCCTCGTCGCGCGTCTCGTGCGCCGAGTAGATGCGGTCGGGCTCGTCGTCGCGGATGTTCTCGGCGTTCGACGGGATGACCGCGACCTCGAGCTTGAAGTATTCGCGGAGTTGCTCGCCGACGTGCACCGCGGTGGCGGTCATGCCGCAGACCGTCTTGTAGAGCGCGATGTACGCCTGCACAGTGATCGTGTCGAGGACCTCGCCCTCGGCGGTGGCGGTCAGGCCCTCCTTCGCCTCCACAGCGGCCTGCAGGCCGTCGGGCCAGCGGCGCCGCTGGGCGACCCGGCCGCGCATCTCGTCGATCAGCTCGACCGAGCCGTTGCGCACGATGTAGTCGACATCGCGCCGCAACAGGGCCTCGGCGTGCAGGGCCACGTTGACCGCGGACAGCTGCTGCACCTGGTCGTCGGCGTAGAGGTCGATGCCGAGCTGCTCCTCCATCTTCTTGAGCCCGGCCTCGGTGAACGCCACGCTGCGGCCGTCCTCGGCCACCTCGTAGTCCTTGCCCGCCTTGAGCTCGCGTACCAGCTCGGCCGCGTCGTGCACCGGGTCGGCCTCGGTGGCGATGCTGCCGGCCAGCACCATCGGCACGCGGGCCTCGTCGATCAGGATCGAGTCGGCCTCGTCGACGATCGCCGTGGCCAGCTCGCGCTGCACCCGGTCTTCCACGTCGGTGACCAGCTGGTCGCGCAGGTAGTCGAAGCCGGCCTCGCTGACCGAGACGTACGTGACGTCGGCCAGGTAGGCCTCGCGGCGCTCCTCGTGGGTCGACGTCTCGGTGACCCAGCCGACGCTGAGGCCGAGCAGCTTGTAGACCGGCTGCATCCACTCGGCGTCGCGGCGGGCCAGATAGTCGTTGACGGTCAGGACGTGCACCGGGCCGTTGCCCAGGCGGACGTGCCCGTAGGCGGCGACGACCGCGGTGAGCGTCTTGCCCTCACCGGTGGCCATCTCGGCGACCTTGGCCGAGAGCAGGGCCATCGCGCCCAGCAGCTGGACGTCGTACGGCCGCTGCTCGAGGGCCCGGCGGGCCGCCTCGCGACCGACGGCGCAGATCTCGGTGAAGTCGGACGCCTCGCCGGCCGCCGCGGTCAGCGCCTCGTCGTCCAGCTCGCGCAGCGCTTCCTCACGCGCGTCGATGGCCGGCAGACGCTTGCTGAACGGCGCGAGGTCGACCGTCGTGCCCGGACGCTGCAAAAACTTGCGGAACCGGCTCTTCAGCCGCTGCGACACACCCATGGCGCGCAACGGTACTTCATTTCCCTGAGTGGTTGGTCACGACTGTCGGTGCTCGACGCGTTTGTGTCGGTGTCCGGCCGGGCACGTTGAGCCGGCAGATCGTGTAGTGAAGGAGGCAGGGTGCCGAGTCAGCTCGTGTGCCGGCCGGAACGGGGCTTCCCGGTGGCCGCGCTGCGCGTCCGCGGCACCCTCGATCAGGTCACCGGGGACGCGCTCCAGCAGGCCGTGCGACTGCGCCTGGCCGACCAGCCGACGGTGCTGCTGCTCGACGTGGCCGGGCTGCGCATCGGGGACCCGGTGGGCCTGTCCGCGCTGAGCGCGACCGTGTGCGAGGCCCAGGAGTGGCCGGACGTGCCGGTCGTGCTGTGCGGCGCCGACCGGCCGACCCTGACCATGATCACGGACGCGCCCGACTGCGCGGGACTGCGGTACGCCGACGACTTCACGGCCGCGGTGGCGGCGGCCCGCGCCGAGACCGTCCCGCCGCGCATCCGGGTGCGGATGCGCCCGGTGCCCGACGCCTGCCGCCAGGTGCGCCACCTGGTCACCCAGGCCTGCACGGCCTGGCAACGATCCGGGCTGACCGCGACCGCGACGCTGATCGCCACGGAACTGGTCGCCAACGTCGTGCGGCACGCGCACACCACCATGGACTTCACCCTGCGCCCGCTGCAGGGCGGCCGGCTGGGCATGACCGTGCGGGACCACAGCCGGCGGATGCCCAAACCCAGCGACGCGGGCCTGTCCGACCCGGGCGGCCGCGGCCTGCGGCTCGTGCGCGACCTGACCGATGCCTGGGGTGTGCTGCCGGTGACCGACGGCAAGGTCGTCTGGACCCGGCTGTGCGCGGACGCCTTCTGACCCCTGGCGCATCGGCGGCGGTGCGCCACCAGGTGCGATAACGTCTGCCTGTGCAGCCGACGGACCCGGAATTCGAAGCGCTCCTCGCCTATCTCAAAGAGGCGCGTGGCTTCGACTTCACCGGGTACAAACGGTCGAGCCTCATCCGCCGGGTCAACCGGCGGATGAGCCAGGTCGACATCTCCGACTACCAGGAGTACGTGGACTATCTGCAGGTCCACCCGGACGAGTTCACCGCGCTGTTCAACACCATCCTGATCAACGTCACGGGCTTCTTCCGCGACCCCGAGGCCTGGGACTGCCTGAGCAAGGACGTGCTCGGGCCCATGATCGCGGCCAAGCCGACGGGCTCGCCGATCCGGGTCTGGTGCGCGGGCTGCGCGTCCGGCGAAGAGGCCTACACGCTGGCGATGGCGCTCTCCGAAGTGCTCGGTCTCGAGGCCTTCAAGGACCGGGTCAAGATCTACGCCACCGACGTCGACGACGAACAGCTCAACGAGGCGCGCCAGGCGACGTACGGCGAACGCGAGTTGGAGGCCGTGCCGCTCGAACTCGCCGAGCGCTACTTCGAGCCGTCGAACGGACGGTTCGCCTTCCGCAAGGACATGCGCCGGTCGGTCATCTTCGGCCGCAACGACCTCGTGCAGGACGCGCCGATCTCGCGCATCGACCTGCTGACCTGCCGGAACACGCTGATGTACCTGAACGCCGAGACCCAAGCCAAGATCCTCGGCCGGTTCCACTTCGCGCTGCGCGACGACGGCGTGCTCTTCCTCGGTAAGGCCGAGATGCTGCTCAGCCACACCAGCCTGTTCACACCGATCGACCTCAAGCGCCGGGTCTTCCGCCGGGTCCCCCGCCTCTACTCCCGCCCCGGCGTCGCCTTCGCCGACACGCCGCCGCCCGACGAGCCGCCGATGACCGGGATCGACGAGCTGCGCAAAGAGGCGTTCGCGTCGAGCCCGCTGGCGCAGCTCTCCCTCACCTCCGACGGGCTCGTCGCGCTCTCGAACCGGCAGCTCGACAAGTTGTTCGGGGTGTCGTCGCGCGACATCGGCCGGCCGTTCCGAGACCTCGAGCTGTCGTACCGCCCGGTCGAGCTGCGCCGCTACATCGAACAGGTGCAACTCGAACGACGGACGATGCGCATCGCCGACATCGACGTCCTGCACGGCGGCGACCGGCTCACCGTCGAGGTGCAGATCAGCCCCCTCGTGGGCGGCGACGGCAGCCTGCTCGGCGTCAACATCATCTTCCATGACGTGACCGCGGCCCGGCGGCTCAAGGACGAGCTCGAACAGGCCAACCAGCAACTCGAGGCCGCGTATGAGGAACTGCAGTCGACCAACGAGGAGCTCGAGACGACCAACGAGGAGCTCCAGTCGACGGTCGAGGAGCTGGAAACGACCAACGAGGAGCTCCAGTCCACCAACGAGGAACTCGAGACGATGGACGAGGAGCTCCAGTCCACCAACGACGAGCTCCAGAGCATCAACGACCAGCTGCGCGTCTCGAGCACCCAGCTCGACGAGGCCAACGACTTCCTCGAGACGGTGCTGACCAGCATGGAGGCGGGCGTCGCGGTGGTCGACCCCGACCTGCGCATCCGCATGTGGAACCGCCGGGCCGAAGACCTGTGGGGCCTGCGCTCGGCCGAGGTGATCGGCCAGCACTTCCTCAACCTCGACATCGGCCTGCCGATCGAACACCTGCAGCCGATCCTGCGGGCCGCGCTCGGCGCCGACGCGAGCGGCTCGGAGCTGCTGGTCGACGCGGTCAACCGGCGCGGCCGGACGATCTCGGTGCGGGTGGCGTGCACGCCGCTGCGGCGCCGGGAGAATGGCGCCCGGTCCGACGGAGCGATCATCGTGATGGAAGCTGGGGTGACAGAGACCGGCTCGGCGGAGCCGGTCTGACCCATCTGTTTGCGGGCCCGGTGAGCGGGTATGCGGGCCGGGCTCGGAGGCGCCAGGGAAGCGAAAAGGGGCGGTGCGAAATGCCCATCACGTACGAGGTCGGTGCCGACAACGGCGGCCTGATCGGCTCCGTCGCCGGTTCGCTGCGCCTGGTCGATGTCCCGTCGCTGCAGGTGAGCCTGCTCAAATCGCTCGCCGAACAGCCCGCCGCCCTACTGCTGGATCTCACCGCGCTCGACGTCGTCGACCCGCTGGCGCTCACGGTCTTCAATGCCGTCGCCCGGCAGGCGGCGCGCTGGCCCGGCACCCCCATTCTGCTTTACAGTCTCAAGCCGCTTACCAGTGAGCTCTTCGCCAAGCGCGTCTTCCACCAGCTGAGCATCGTCGACAGCCTGGACGCCGCGCGGGCCCAGCTGGCCACGGATCCGGAGAGCGGCCGGGCGTCGGTCTCCGACGAGCTGCTGCCGGTACGCGGCGCCGCCCGGCACGCCCGCGATCTGGCCACCGACGCCTGCCTGCGGTGGGACCTGCCTGGTCTCGCCGGGCCGGCCAGCCTGATCGCCAACGAGCTGGTCAGCAACGTGGTCGACCACGTGCACACGATGATGACCCTGCGGCTGTCATTGCGGCCGCGCTATCTCACTGTCGCGGTGCGGGACGGCTCGCCGGTGGAGGTGAAGCCGCCGGGAGAGGTGCCGTTGGACGCCCGGCGAGGGCGCGGGTTGCTGCTGGTCGACGCGACCGCGCACTCCTGGGGTTGCCTGCCCTCCGCTGACGGCAAAGTGGTGTGGGCCAGCCTGCGCCGCGCGGGCTGACCTGGCGGGCGGGTCACTTGGCGAGCAGGCGCGCCAGGCCGGTCACGGACAGGATGCTGGCCACGTAGGGCTGGGCCCGGGTGAGAGTCAGCGAGATCTCGGCCACGGCGGCAGCCGACGCCGCGTCGATCAGCACGGCGACACCGGCCGCGTCCAGCAGGGGCACCCCGGACAGGTCGACCACGACCGGGTCGTTCCCGGCCAGGCCGATGGCGTGTCGCAGGCCGATCCGCATGCGCTCGGCGGTGTCCCGGTCGACCTCGCCGCGGACCCGGGCGACCACGACGTCGTCCTCGCGCACCGCCTCGACCACCATGGGGTGACGCTCGAAGCGGCCCTCGGGGCCCTCCCAGCGCGGCGGGGTGTCGCTCAGCATCGCCTCGCGCAGCCAGGACAGCGCCCGGCTGAGCAGGCGCGACACGTGCATCTGGGAGATGCCGAGCTCGGTGGCGATCTCGGCCTGGGTGCGGTTGCCGTAGAAGCGCATGGCCAGCATGCGGCGCTCCCGGGGCGGCAGGCGGAGCAACAGGTCGCCCACGGTGACCTTGTCGTCGACCAGTTCCAGTTCGCTGTCGAGACCGCCGAGCAGCTCGCCGAACTCGACGGCGCCGTCACCCCCGCCGACCGGCGCGTTGAGCGACGAGGGTGAGTAGCCGGCCGACGACTCCTGCGCCTCCAGCACGGCGGCGACCGGGGCGCCCAGCCGCTCGGCGATCTCGGCGGCGGTCGGCGTACGCGAGAGGATGCTGGTCAGAACCATGGTGGCGTGCCCGACCTCGAGGCTAAGATCCTGCACCCGCCGGGGCACGTGGACACCCCACGTCTTGTCGCGGAAGTGGCGCTTGATCTCGCCCGAGATGGTGATGACGGCGTACGCGGTGAAGGAACCCCGCTCCGGGTCGTAGCGGTCGATCGCCTTGACCAGCCCGAGCCGTGCCACCTGCTCGATGTCCTCGAAGGTCTCGCCGCGTCCGCGGTAGCGCCGGGCCAGCCGCCCGGCGAACGGCAGGCAGAGCCGGGTCAGATCCTCACGCAGCGCGGCACGCTCGGCCGGGTCGGACTGCAGGGAGCGCTCGGAGTAGGCCAGCGCGGCCGCGTCCAGGTCTTCGAGCCCGTCGTCCACGGTGGGCGCGCCCGGACGCTGCGCGGCCTGCGACTGCAAGGCGCCGTGATCGGACATCGGCTCTCCCTTCAGCGGCGACGGCCCGGAACAAGGTGAACGCCACAAGTACCAGGGCGACCCGGATTTACGACCCTGACCGCCCTTGCCCGACCGTACTGCCCGGTTCGACCGGCGCTCAAACAAGTCGGAATGTCATTCCGAAATTCACTGATCGGGGCGATCCTTGTCGTTGAGCGGCTTGTTGAGCTGACCCATGTTGGGCGCCTCGAGCTTGGGCCGGGACGGGCGCGGACCGGCTTCAGCGGGACCCGCGTTGGCCGCCTGGGGCGGGGTGGTCCGCTGACCGACCGCCGGCGGGCGATTGGCCTGGCTCGGGGCCTCGGGCGGCGGGCGGCTCGGATTCATCATCGCGGCGCGGGGCGCTGAGTTCTGCTCGGGCGTGGTGGCGCCGAAATGGGCGGAGGCGTTGCCCAGGCCGGGAAGTACGGCCGGGGCCTGGGCGGGACGTCCGGGCAGGCCGGACGGCTCCTCCCCGGTCGGACCGGCCGGGCCGGGATGGGCGGCCGGCGCCTGCCCGGAGTATCCGGGAGCCTGCCCGAGGCCGGACGGCTCGTGACCGTTGGCCGCCGGGCCTCCCGCAGCCGGGTCGCCGGGTACGCCCGCCGGCATGCTGGGCACGGCCTGACCGCCCGGCGCGGTAGGGCCGCCCGGCGCGGTAGGGCCGCCCGGCGCGGTAGGGCCGCCCGGCGCCCCGGGGACTGCGCCGGTCCGCGAGAGGCCGGACGGCACCTGGCCGGAGGGCATGCCGGACAGACCGGACGGCTCGCTCGCCGGAGCAGGCGGGGCCGGGGCCGGGGCAGGAGCACCAAGGTGAGCGCCAAGGCCCGAAAGCCCCTCGCCCTCGGAAGCAGCCGGGTGGGTCGTCTCGCGGGCCGCCACGGGTTGCGGCATCGCGGGCTGCGGAACGGGCAGGTCGGTGACCGGCCGCGGCGTCATCGCTTCGGCAACCGGCTCGGGCGTCATCGGTCCGGCGGCCGGGGTGGGCTGGGACGGATCGGCGAACGGCCGGGCCGGCGACTGGGGCCGACCGGCGACCTCGGCCGGCGGTGTGGCCGGCCCGCCGGGCATGCCGGGCGCTCGCGGCGCGACGGGACGGGCCGGGACGAACTTGGGGGCGTCGAGCGGCCGGGTCTGGTGCCAGTTCGGCGGGAGGGGCGACGCGGCCGGCTCGCGCTGGGCCGGCGCCTCGCCGGCAACCGGCGCCGCCGGCGCCATCCCGGTGGGGCGAGCGGCGGCATCCAGCCCGGCGTCCGGCATGCCGCCGGCCGGGCGAACCGCAGCCGGCGGGCTGCTGCCGAGGTCAGCCGTCGCCCCCGGAGCCGACGCGCTTCCGGCTGCGTCGGCATCAACCACCGGCCCGGCAGTGGCCGCAGCCGACGCCCTCCCAGCCGAGCCGGCATCAGCTACCGGCCCGGCAGTGGGCGGAACCGACGCGCTCCCAGCCGAGCCGACATCAGCAACCGGCCCGGCAGCCGGCGCGGCCGGAGTGCTCCCCGCCGAGCCGGTGTCGTCGACCGGCACGGCCGTTCGGGCGCTGTCTGTGGCCGGAGCGTCGTGCTGACGGAATGGCGAGCCGGTCTTGGGCGGCTCCTCCATGCTGGTGCGGAAGCTCATCGCCAGGCGGGGTCCGCTCGGCTCCTCCGCGGAGGAGCGCAGCCCGCTCTCCTGGGCCAGGTCCACCGGCGCGGGCACAGCTTCGGGCGGTGTCAAAGACGTCAGGCGATGCTCCGGCGGTATCACGGGCGATCCGTTCTCCGGCCGCAGCGCAGGCAGCGAAACACGGTCGGACGGGCCGGCGGACGCCCGCCCGGGCTGCACCTCGGACACCGAGTCGGGCGTCAATCGCACCACGGACGGCGAGTCGGGCTCCGATGACATCGCCGCGTCGCCTCCGGGCAGCCGCACCGACGCTGAGCCCGGGTCGGATGGCAGCGCGACGGGCGCGACGAACGAGATGTCGACCGGCGTCTCGTGCCGGGCCTCCCCATAGCCGGGACCGGTCGACGGGCTGCCGTCGTCGGGCGCGGCGCGGCGGGCCACGTACTCGGAACGCACCGGCTCGTCGTCGGACGTCATCACGACGGGCGACCCGAACGCCGTGGGCGACCGCCGGCCGGCAGCCGACGCGAACGCGGATGCGGAGGCGTCCAGCGTCTCGACGACGTCGGGCGAACCGAACGCGGTCACCGGCGCATGATCGTCGGCCGAGCCGAACGCGGTCGACGGCCCATAGTCGTCCGCGGAGCCGAACGCGGTCGACGGTCCGTCTGCGTCCGAAGCACGGAAGTCCGACGGCTCGCGGGCGCCGGCGGAGCCGAACCCCATGGGCGGGCCGAGCGGCGGCAGCGAGGCCGCCTCGCCGTACGGCTCCCCCAGGCCGCGCCGGGACGCGGCCACCAGCCCGGACTCCTCGGCCAGGCCGGCTGCCACCACGACCTCGGCCGCGGCCTGACCGGCGGCGCAGGGCAGGCGCTCGCCGCAGGCCGGGCACACGGTCAGCCCCTCGCCGGGACCGTGTCCACCGGCGTGCGCCTCCAGCACCTCGCGCGCCGTACGGGCCAGGATGCTGTCCGGATCCACGAAGGCCCTCGTCGGTGCCACGTCAGCCGCCCCCAAATTCCGCTGCGAGACGATCGCCTCGCCGACACCGGACCAGTTGACCGCCGATCGGTGGCGATTCGCGCGGTTTTCAGCATTTCGGCGACGCAGGTGGCAAACGAGCAAGATGCTCATCTTCGCCGCCTACCGTGCTCACGTATTCACTCACGGTGCTTGTCGGTTGACTCTCCGTACGATATGAGAATCCCTCAGGAGGTGCCCCCATGGATGACCTCGACCTGCATCGTGAGCAGATCCTCCGGCATGTCGGTCCCATCATCACCGGTCGCTTCGCCGGCTTCCTGGCCTCGTACACCCGGGAGGTTCGCATCGGCCAGCCCCTGGTCATGGCCGTCTTCCTCGCCTCGAGCGTGTTCCACATGCTCGGCGCGGCCCTGCGCATGAAGCCCAGCCGCCGCAGCTTCAAGGAACTCAAGAAGGGCCCCGAGTTCCTGGTGACGCCCGTGCGGCTGCGCGACGACCTGGGCCAGACCTACGAGGTCGAGATGCACGGTCAGCTACCCCAGTCGGCCCTGCGGCGCGGCGACCTCGTGCAGGTCACGACGACCCCGCAGAAGGACCCGACGCTTCCCGTGCGCCTCGTGCGGGTGGTCAACCTGACCACGATGCAGCCGTTGACCCCGCGCATCCCGACGATGTGGTCGCACCTGGGTCCGGCCCTGCTGCTCCAGGCCGTGCTCGGCATCGTGGTCGTTGCCGCGATCATGGCCTTCTGGATGAGCTAGAGCTCGTTCAGCGGCACCGCGTCGGCGAGGGCCCGCATTCCCTCGTCGTTCGGGTGCAGGTGGTCGCCCCCGTCGTAGCGCGGGTTCAGCCGCAGCGGCTGGAGCGGGTCCCGCAGCGCGCGGTCGAAATCGGCCACGCCGTCGAAGGCGCCGCCGCCCCCGGAGCGGATCCACGCGTTGACGCGCTGGCGCACCCGGTCGGCGGCCGGCGTGTACGAGTGGTAGCCCTGCCACGGCGTGATCGTGCCCGCCACGACCCGCAACCCCTCGGCCCGGGCGCGCGCCGCCAGCCCGGCCAGGCCCAGCGCGAGCCGCGCGGGGTCGGTCTGGCGGGGCTCCTGCATGATGTCGTTGATGCCGGCCAGCAGGATCACGGCGCGGGCGCCCGAGCGTTCCAGCACGTCCTCGGCGAAGCGGGCCTGCCCGGAACGGCCGGCCACAGCGGTGATCCGGTAGCGCGGGTAGCGCGCGTCCAGCAGGATCCGGTTGCCGCTGATGCCCGCGTTGGCCACGCCGTAGTCCGGGTCGGGAGCCGCCGCCAGCCGGGCCGCCAGCAGGTCGGTCCAGCGCCGGTTGCGGCCCGGGGTGGAGGCGGCGCCGTTCGTGATCGAGTCGCCGAACGCCACGATCGTGCCGGGTGCGCCGGTCACCTCGACCGCCGTCACGTAGAACCAGGCCCAGACGCCCCGGGTGAACGCCGCGGCGGTCTCGTCGCCCGCGTGGTCGGCCGGGCCGGGACTGACCAGCGACCGCTGTTTGGGCGCGGCGTGCAGGGTGGCGGCGGCCGGCCGGCGCGGGGTCCAGACGCTCACGAGCAGGTCGGCGTCGGGCGGGACGGCGAGCGGCAGCGCGTCGCTGAGCACGTCGCCGCCCGGTGGCACGGTCACCTCCCCGCGGCCGCCGAACGCCGCCTCCCGCATCGAGCCCGGAACCGCCGTACCGTCGCTGGGGTCGGCGGAACCGTCGCGGCGGCCGCCGGCGTGGGCCGAGAGCGCCACCGTCACCCGCCCGAAGCGCACCGGCTCGACGCCGAACCGGTTGCTGAGCCGGACGCGCGCCCGCGGGCCGCCGATCGTCGTGTGAACCACGTTGCGCACCGTGTGCCCGGGCAGTCCGGCTCGGCTCGCCGACGACGGCGCGGCCGACCACGCGGTCGACCAGGACGGCAGGGACGGCCGGGAGGGAAACAAGGCCGGCGCGGCCTGAGCCGACGCCTGCGGGGACGGCGCACCGGACCGCAGCGGACCGAGCGCCGTCCACGTGACCGTCAGGACCGTGGTCAGCACCGAGGCCACCACGACACCGATCAGCAACCGCCGCACGTTCAAGATCTTGCCCTCCCGAGGGTGCAGATCCGGATGAAATCCGCTGCGGAGGGGTACCGCATCGGACGTGCCCGCCGGTCTCACCTTCCATCGGATCGATGCCGCAGGAGAAGGACAGCGGGTGCGATCTCATGCTTTGGTGTCGCCTGGCGCGGCTGCCTGCCGTGTGTGACTGTGAGGGAAGTGCAGAGAGGTGGTGCGCCGTGGGCGAGGACGTCGATCAGGCCAACTTCACCCGTGAGGACCGCGCCAGGTACCGGCACAAGATCCGCCGCAGCCTGGATGTGTTCGCGGCCATGCTGCGCGAGTCCCGCTTCGATTTCGAGCGGCCGCTGACCGGCATGGAGATCGAGCTCAATCTGGTCGACGAGAACTGCGACCCGGCGATGCGCAATTCCGAGGTGCTGGGCGCGATCGCCGATCCCGACTTCCAGACCGAGCTCGGGCAGTTCAACATCGAGATCAATGTGCCCCCGCGGCGCCTGGCGGGTGACGAGAACGCCGATCTGGAACGTACGCTGCGGGCCAGTCTCAACAACGCCGAGAAGCATTCCCGTACGGTCGGCGCGCACACGGTGATGATCGGGATCCTGCCGACGTTGAAGCGCGAGCACATGACCGACGACGCGCTCTCCGCCAATCCCCGCTACAAGTTGCTGAACGAGCAGATCTTCGCGGCCCGCGGCGAGGACCTCGACATCCGGATCGACGGGGTCGACCGGCTGGCCGTCACCACCGACACGATCGCGCCCGAGTCGGCCTGCACCAGCACCCAGTTCCACCTGCAGGTCAGTCCGGCCCAGTTCGCCGCCTACTGGAACGCGGCCCAGGTCATCGCCGGCATTCAGGTGGCCCTCGGCGCGAACTCGCCCCTGCTGTTCGGCCGGGAGCTGTGGCGCGAGACGCGCATCCCCCTGTTCGAACAGGCCACCGACACCCGGTCGGAGGAGATCCGGGCCCAGGGCGTACGCCCGCGGGTGTGGTTCGGCGAACGCTGGATCACCAGCGTCTTCGACCTGTTCGAGGAGAACGTCCGCTACTTCCCGGCCCTGCTGCCGATCTGCGACGAGTTCGACCCGGCCGAGATCCTGGAACGGGGCGAGGTGCCCGAGCTGAGCGAGCTGCGGCTGCACAACGGCACCGTCTACCGCTGGAACCGGCCGATCTACGACGTCGTCAAGGGCCGTCCGCACCTGCGGGTCGAGAACCGGGTGCTGCCGGCCGGACCGACCGTTGTGGACACGATGGCCAACGCCGCCTTCTACTACGGCCTGATCCGCACCCTGGCCGAGGCCGAACGTCCGCTGTGGACGCAGATGAGCTTCAGCGCGGCCGAGGAGAACTTCCACACCTGCGCGCGGCACGGCATCGACGCCACCGTGTTCTGGCCCGGTCTGGGCTACATCCAGGTCACCGAGCTGGTGCTCCGCCGCCTGCTGCCGATGGCCCACCAGGGGCTCGAACGGTGGGGCGTCTCGCAGGGCGAGCGCGACCGGTTGCTGGGCATCATCGAGCAGCGCTGCCTGACCCACCGCAACGGCGCCGCCTGGCAGGTGCAGACCCTGCACGCCCTGGAGGCCGACGGTGTCGACCGCCAGGACGCCCTGCACGAGATGCTGCGGCGCTACCTTCCCCTCATGCACGAGAACCTCCCCGTGCACGAGTGGCCCTACCCCGACTGAGCGTCAGCCCGGCTCGTCACAGGCCGGCCAGGAACGTGTCGAGGACGTTGTTGAAGGCGACCGGCTGCTCCAGGTTGGGGAGGTGGCCGGCGCGTTCGATCACCGCCAGGGCCGAGCCGGGGATCAGGGCGTGCATCTGTTCGGCGTCGGCCACGGGGGTGAACTCGTCGTCCCGGCCCACGACGATCAGGGTGGGAACGGTGACCCCGGTCAGCAGATCGCGGTAGTCGGGGCGGTCGGCCCGGCCCCGCAGCGCGGCGGCAGCCCCGGCTGGAGGGGCGCCGAGCATCATCGTCATCACGTGGTCGGCCACGGCCGGCATCGCCTCGACGTTGTAGGGAGCGATCATCTTGGCCAGGTTCTGTTCGGCGTAGCCGGTCATGCCCTCGGCCTCGAGGCGACCGGCTGTCGCCCGCCGGTGAGACCTGGCCTCGGGGGTGTCGGCCCGGGGGAAGGTGTCGGCCAGCAGCAGGGCCCGGATCCGGGACGGGAACTGGCGGTAGCACTCCATGACGATCTGGCCGCCCATCGACAGGCCGCCCAGCACCACGTCGTCCAGACCCAGGTGGTCGAGCAGGGCGGCGACGTCCCGGGCGAACACGGGCAGGGGCGTGCTGCCCTCGACGACCGCCGTCGTGCCGTAGCCGCGCAGGTCGGCTGTGATCACCCGCCACCCCGAGCCGGTCAGCGCCGCCACCTGCGGGGCCCACATCGAGCGGTCGAACGGGTGCCCGTGCACCAGCACCAAGGGCCGGCCCGCGCCGGCGTCGTCGTAGCCGATCGTGATTCCGTTGACCTCCGCTGTGCCCATGGGATCGACGCTAGTGAACGCTCCCGATCAGGGAACGGGCCAATCTCGCGTTCGCGGCCCGAGGCGGGCGATCGCCACGGTGATCCCGGCGTGCTTCTGCTTGGGCAGAATCAGCGAGCCGGCCGGGCCGACGGCACGGAGGGCGGCGGCCTCGGCGACGCTGGGCGTGCCGACCGCCGCGGCAACGACCCGGCTCGGGTTCGGCACGTCCTGGCCGGCCAGCTCGGCAGCCCGCAGGGCGACCAGGCGCCAACCGCGGTCGAGAGCCACTTCCCGTATGGCGGGTTCGGCGGCCCGGCGGTCGGCGGTGGCCAGCACGGTCACGTCGGAGACGGTCAGGCCCGCCGCCGCGAGGGCCGCGTCCACCGCCACGCACAGATCGGCGGCCGCCACCCCGGCCCGGGCGCCGATCCCGACAACGACCATCAGGCAACGGCATCTTCGGGGACGGTCACAACGCGGTGACCAACCGGGACGCGAAGCCTGGGTTACCCGCCCAGTGCAGGTGCAGGTAGGACGCGTGGATCGACGCCGTGGCGAAGCCCTCCGGGTCGGCGCCGCGCCAGGCCCAGGCCGCGCCGCCGGCCGGGGAGAGCAACAGGCCCGACCGCGGATGCACGGTCGTCCGGTGGAACTCGTGACCCGTGACCCGTGTGCCGGCGGGGGCCAGCGGGCTGTCCGTCAGCGCCACCGCGTCGCGGTAGCCGAGCGTCAGGGTCGGGGTCATCGCGGCCTCGGCGTCGATCACCCCGCACATCGGGGCGCCGTCCAGGGTGTGGCACAGCCAGAGCAGGCCGGCGCACTCGGCCGCGATCGACCCGCCGGAGGCGGCCAGGGCGGCCACCGACTTCCGCAGCGGCTCGTTGGCGCTCAGCTCCGACGCGTACACCTCGGGAAAGCCCCCGCCGACCACGAGACCGCGCGTGCCCTCGGGCAACGCCTCGTCGCGCAGGGGATCGACCGTGACGACCGAGGCGCCCGCGCCGGCCAGCAGCTCGGCCGTCTCGGCGTACGCGAACGAGAAGGCGGGCCCGCCCGCGAGCGCCACCACCGGCCGCCCGGGCGCCGGATCGGCGGCGACCGGCGACCAGGGCTCGGCGTCGAGCGGCGGGGCCGACCGGGCGATCGCCATGACCTCGGCCAGGTCGACCGACGACTCGATCAGCGCGGCCAGGGCGTCGACCGACTCCCGGGCCTCGGCGCGGCGCTCGGCCGCGGGCACCAGGCCGAGGTGGCGGGACGGCGCGGCCACGGCATCGGCCCGCCGCAGCGCGCCGAGCACCGGCGTGCCGACCTCCTCGCAGGCCTCGCGCAGGATCGCCTCGTGCCGGTCGGAGCCGACCCGGTTCAGGATCACGCCGGCCATCCGCACGCTGCCGAAGCTGCGGAACCCGTGCACCAGCGCGGCGATCGAGCGGCCCTGCGCGGCCGCGTCGACCACCAGGATCACCGGCGCCTCGAGCAGCCCGGCCACCTGGGCCGTCGATCCCGTCTCGCCGGCGCCGGTACGCCCGTCGTACAGCCCCATCACGCCCTCGATCACGGCCAGCGACGCGCCCTGCGAGCCGTGCGCGAACAGCGGCCCGATCAGGTCCTCCCCCACCAGCACGGAATCGAGGTTGCGGCCCGGCCGCCCGGCGGCGAGCGCGTGGTAGCCGGGGTCGATGTAGTCCGGCCCGACCTTGAACGGCGCGACCGGCAGCCCCCGCCGGGCGAACGCGGCCAGCAGTCCGGTCGCCACCGTGGTCTTGCCGTGTCCGGAGGCGGGCGCGCCGATGACGACCCGCGGCATGGTCACCATTCGATGCCCTGCTGCCCCTTGCGGCCCGCGTCCATCGGGTGCTTCACCTTCGTCATCTCGGTGACCAGGTCGGCCGCCTCGAGCAGCGCCGGCGCCGCGTCCCGGCCGGTGATCACGACGTGCTGGTTGCCCGGACGCTCGGCCAGCGTGGCCACCACCTCGTCGACGTCGACCCAACCCCACTTCATCGGGTACGTGAACTCGTCGAGCACATAGAACCGGTGGGTCTCGGCGGCCAGGTCCCGCTTGATCTGAGCCCAGCCCTCGGCCGCCTCGGCCGCGTGGTCGCGTTCGGCGCCGGCGCGCTGGATCCACGACCAGCCCTCGCCCATCTTGTGCCAGGTGACCGGCGCTCCCCCGGTGGCGCCGAGCGCCTTGAGCGCGGATTCCTCGCCCACCCGCCACTTCTCCGACTTCACGAACTGGAAGACGCCAACCGGCCAGCCCGCGCTCCACGCGCGCAGGGCCATCCCGAAGGCAGCGGTCGACTTGCCCTTACCGTGTCCGGTGTGGACGGCCAGCACGGCCTGGCGCCGGCGCTGGCGGGTGGTGAGGCCGTCGTCCGGCACGGAGGTGACTTTTCCCTGCGGCATCAGGCGGCCCGGCCCGTCTCGAGGCCCTCCACCGGCATCAGGTCGGCGTCGAGCGCGGCAGCGAGCCGGGCCGCGAGCCGCAACCGGATCGGCCCGGATTCGCAGTCGACCACCACAGTGGACACCCCTGCGAGCGCCGGCGCCACGGTGGCCGGGTCGGGTCCGCTGGTGGCCCGGCCGTCGGTGACGACGATCAACAGCGGCCGCCGGCGCGGGTCACGGCGACGCTCGGTCGCGATGGTCGCGGCGGCCGTCCGGAGGCCGGCGGCCAAGGGCGTACGTCCCCCCGTGCGCAGACCCGCCAGCCGGAGCACCCCCACCTCATGGCTGGACGTGGGCGGCAGCACCTGCTCGGCCTCGTGCCCCCGGAAGGTGATCATCCCCACCCGGTCCCGCCGCTGATAGGCGTCGCGCAGCAGCGACAACACCGCCGTCTTCACCACCGTCATCCGCTTGCGGGCCGCCATCGACCCCGAGGCGTCGACCACGAAGAGCACCAGGTTCGACTCCCGCCCGACGTGCACCGCCTCCCGCAGATCCCGGGGCAGCACCATCGGCCGCCAACCCGCATCCACGGGCGCATCGCCCGCGCGGTGCACCTGGCCCCGCTCGCCGTCCGACTGAGGCCCGGCAGCGCTCGAGTCACGCGCCCCTCCCACCTCTGCCTGCCCGGTGCGTACCCGATTTGGGACTGCTCCTTCGCGCCCCTGGCCGATCCGTGACCGCTCAGTGCCCGCACGGTGCAGAGCCGCGCGCAGGGTGGCCGGCAGGTGCGGCGCCCCGGCCAGCCGACCGGTCGGCATCCGAGAGCCGACAACGCGTCCACGCCGCGACAGCGACAGCGAACGACGACCGGCGTGGCCGCCCTCCCCACGACGCGCGATGCTCAGAGTCTTCGTTCGATAGGCAGAACCCGGCGCGACCGCCGCCGCTCCGGCTACCCGATTCTCGCCGCGCCCGCCGTCCTCATCGGATTGCTGGTCCGCGGCCGATTTATCCGTCATTTCCGGACTGGGCAATGAGGACTGCGACGTCGGAGAAGCGCCGTCGTCCGAGGAGCCGCGGGCGCCTTCCGGGCCGCCGTCAGCCGATCCCCCATCGCCGCCACCGCTGTCCGGGCCGCCACGGTCCGAGCCGCTGCTGTCCGAGCCGCTGCTGTCCGGGCCGCCCCCGTCCGGGCCGCCGTCCTCGGGGCCACCAGCAGGCGGGGCGTCGTCCGGGTCGTCGTCCCCGAGCTGCGCGTCCGCTTCCTTCAGGGCTTGCTCGAGGCGCTGCTCGTCGGTGCCGGGCGGGTCGAGGGGATCCTTGCGGCGGCGGTGCGGCAGCGCCAGGCGCGCGGCATCGCGTACGTCATCGGCAGTGACCAGCTCGCGGCCGTGCCAGGCCGCCAGGGCGACCGCGCAGCGGGCCACCACGATGTCCGCGCGCATCCCGTCCACCCCGTACGCGAGACTGACCAGCGCGATCCGGTCGAGCTCCCGGTCCGGCAGCACAACGGCCGGCAGCAGGTCCCGGGCGGCCACGATCCGGCCCGCCAGCTCCCGCTCGTCGCCCTCGAACCGCGCCGCGAACCGGTCCGGGTCGAGCTCGTAGGCCAGCCGCCGCCGCACCACCTCGGCCCGGTCCTTGGCGTCGCGCGGCGCGGACACGTTGACCACCAGACCGAACCGGTCGACGAGCTGCGGCCGCGGCTCGCCCTCCTCCGGGTTCATCGTGCCGACCAGCAGGAACCGGGCCGCGTGCTTGACCGACACCCCGTCCCGCTCGACGTGGGCCCGGCCCATCGCCGCCGCGTCCAGCAGCAGGTCGACCAGGTGGTCGGGCAGCAGGTTGACCTCGTCGACATAGAGCACCCCGCGGTGCGCCGCCGCCAGCAGTCCCGGCTCGTACGCCTTGACCCCGTCGGCCAGCGCCCGCTGCAGATCGAGCGTGCCCACCACCCTGTCCTCGGTCGCGCCGACCGGCAGCTCCACCAGCGAGGCGGGCCGGTGGTGAACCGGACTGTCGGCGGCGTGCGGGCCGTCGGGGCAGAGCGGATCCATTTTCGACGGGTCACACGCGAAGCGGCAACCGCGCACCACAGCCACCTCGGGCAGCAGCGCGGCCAGGGCGCGCACGACAGTGCTCTTGGCGGTGCCCTTCTCGCCACGCACCAGAACCCCGCCCACAGCGGGCGAGACGGCGGTCAGCAGCAGGGCGAGGCGCAGATCGGCCAAGCCGACCACGGCCGAGAACGGGTACGGCGTCACGGGAGTCCCTCTCTGCGCGGGTGTCCACGCCCGCGCGGCGGTTGTCACGAGCGGCCGGAGTCTCCTGACTCCCGGATCGTCGCTCCCCGCGCGCCTTCCGGCTGTAGGTGCCGTGGCCTCTGGTGGCGGGTCGCTCCCCGGTCACAGTGGCGGGACCGTCCCGGATTACGCACCGGGTTCCTCCGCTACCGCTCGCCCGCCATGCTTTCTCACGCCCGCCCACCCCGTCAACGCGGGGTAAGGTGACCCCTACGACACGGCCTTCTCCGTCGTGGGCAGGGCCGGCGGGGCGATCCGGTCGAGTTCCTTCACCACCTCGAGCACGGCCAGCGCCGAAGACTCGATGAGCGGCCGCAGCCGGGCGTACAGGTGGGCGTTGGCCGGATCGGGGCGGGTCGGCTCGCCGAGCGGCACGAGCGACGCCGCCTGATCGAGGTCGGGCAGCTCGCCGAGGGCGTGCCGGGCCAGCAGGCACGCGCCGAGCGCGGTGCCCTCCGGGGTGTCGGCCACCGCGACCGGCACGTCGAGCGCGGCCGCGAGCACACCGACCCACAGCTCGGAGGCAACCGCCCCGCCCGTGGCCCGCACCTCGGTGACCGCGATCCCCTCGGCCGTGAACGAGTCCCGGACCAGGGCCAGCTGCTGGCACACGCCTTCGACGGCCGACCGGACGAGGTGGGCGCGCCCGTGTTCCCGCCGCAGTCCCAGGTACGCGCCGCGCAGACCGGGCTTCCACCAGGGCGCCCGTTCGCCGAGCAGGTACGGCAGGCAGAGCAGCCCGTCGCTGCCGGCCGCCACCCCCTGGGCCTCCACGAGCAGGGCGGCGTCGCGTTCGTCGGCGTCCTCCCCCTCGGCGCCCGGCCGTTCGAACCCGGCCGCGAAACTCTGCCCGGCCCAGCGCACCACCGAGCCGGCGTTGTTGACCGCCCCGCCGATCACCCAGCGGTCCTCGGTGAGCGCGTAGCAGAACAGCCGCCCCGCCCGGTCGGCGGTGGGCCGGTCGACCACCGTCCGGAGCGCGCCGCTGGTGCCCAGCGAGACCGCCGCCACCCCGGCCGGGGTGGCTCCGACGCCCAGGTTGGCCAGGGGTCCGTCGGCCGCGCCGATGACCAGCGGGGTGGCCGGGTCGAGCCCCGCCGCCCGGGCGACGCCGGGCCGCAGCTTGAGGACCGTGGTCGTCGGCAGCACCTCGGCCAGTTGCCCGGCGGTCACTCCAGCGATGTCCAGCGCCTCCGGGTCCCACCGCCGCTCGTGGATGTCGTAGAGCCCCGTGCCGCTGGCGATCGACAGATCCACGGCGTACGGGGCGTCGGCCAGAGCGGCCAGCACGAGCTCCTTCACGCCGCCCCAGCGCGGGGTCTTGCGCAGGGTCTCGGGGTCGTTGTCGCGCCACCAGGCCAGCTTGGTCAGCGGCGACATCGGGTGGACCGGCGTTCCCGTACGCCCTTGCAAGCGCTTGCCCCGGCCCTCGGCCACGATCCGCTCGCTCTGTTCCCCGGCGCGGGCGTCGGCCCAGGTGACCAGCGGCCCGAGCGGCGCGCCGTCGCCGTCCATCGGCACGATCGCGTGCAGGAAGGCGCTGAGCCCGACGGCGATCACCCGGTCGCCGTTCGCGCGGCAGGCCTCGGCGACGTCGACCAGCGCCTTGACCGCGGCGTCGCGCAGCGCGGCCGGGTCGAGCTCGGCCCGCCCCGGCCCGGGCACCACGAGCGGGTAGTGGACGCTGGTCAGCGCACGGATCGTGCCGTCGGGCCCGGCGGCCACCCCCTTGGTGGCGGTGGTTCCGGTGTCGATCCCGATCACGACGTCCATGCGTGTCCTCCCAGCGTCCGGCTGCCCTCAAACCTAAGGCAGGGCGACGCGCGCCGCTCGGCCCTGCCGGGGACGCACCTCCAGATGGGTGGCGGCGGCCGGGATCACGGCGGCCTGCCCGGCAACCGGCAGCCAGGCCCCGTCCCGTACGCGGTAGAGCAGTTGGCAGTTGAGCGCGGCCACCGCCACGCCCAGCTGCTGCGGCAGGCGGGCGTGCAGGATCGGGTAGGACTGGCCGATGTTGTCGGTGCCGTCGCTGGACAGGCCGTCCTCGAGCCGGCCCAGATAGTTGACCCGGGGCTTCTCGCCCGCGCGGGCCGCCATCCAGAAGGCCCGGGCCCGGCCGTCCAGCGCGAGGGTCTGCACCACCAGGCGGCGCCCGTCGGCCGTCGCACCGCTCAGCCGCCACTGGGTCGGGCCGGTCCAGCTGTGGTAGCCGTACGGATCGAGGTAGGCCTGCTGCGCGCCGACGTCCCACCAGTCCTTCTCGGAGCCGGTCGGCTCGTTCGCCCAGGCCTTCTCGCGGCCGGGCAGCAGGTGGTCGATCCGCTCCGGCATCAGGTTCTGCGCGTTGCTGCCGTCGTCGGCCACGGCGTTCAGGTTGGCCAGCCACACCTTGTCCGGCGCCTCCCCCGACCGCAACGCGAACGGAACGAACCGGCCCGGATCCGGGATCCGCCGGACGACGGCCCCGTCGACCTCGGAAAGCGGCTCGAACGTCCGCTCGACGCGGCCCTCGGCGTCGATTCGGAGCTTGCCGGAGAACATCACGTCGCTCCCGCCGGTGAACACCACGAGGACGTCGCGGTCGGGCCCGGCGATCATGGCCCCGGGCTGCACCGTGCCCTCCGGCACCAGCTCGGCGCTCTCGACGGCCTGGGGCTCCCCGCCGACGACCTCGATGAAGCTCTGCAGGTCGTATCCGTCCCGCATCCCGGACGGACCGGTGACCGCGGCGACCGGCCCGCCCGGGGTGCGCCCGATCCAGCGGACTTTCGTCCCCGGCCCGTACGCCTTCTGGACGCGCCGGACCAGCTCGAGGTCGCCCGCCAGGTCCCCGCGGACACGGTCGTCGGCGGGCGCCGGACCGCGACCGCGCCGAGCCAGCGGAGCCAGCCCCGCGCCGGCGACGAGGGCGAGCGCCCCGCCGATGGCCGCCCGCCGCCGGATCACCCGGCGGTGACCACCCGCGCGCACCCGGTCGAGCAGGTCGGGCGCCGGGCTCACGTCGCCCGCGGCCCGGTTGAGCACGTCCCGGATCTCGGTATCGGTCACAGCTCCACCCCTTCGGGGATCAGGGACGGCCCGAGCACCTGCCGGAGCCGGTCGAGCCCGCGGGACGCGTTGCTCTTGACCGTCCCCTCGCTGCACCCGAGCGCGGCGGCGACCTCGTGCACCGGAAGGTCGTCGAGATACCGCAGCACGACCGCGGCCCGTTGCTTCGCGGGCAGTTCGCGCAGCGCGCCGAGCACGGCCGAACGCACCGCCACGTCCTCGCCGTGGTCCGGCCCCGGCTGCTCGTGGTGCGCGTCCAGCGGCGTCTCGGGCCGGCGGGCACGCGACCGCCAGCGGTTGGTGGCCCGGTTGACGAGGGCCCGGCGGGCGTACGCCTCGGGGGCTCCGTGGATACGCCGCCAGCGCACGTACATCTGCTCCAGCACCTCCTGCAGCAGGTCTTCGGCGGCGTGCCGATCGCCGGTGAGCAGGTACGCGACCCGCAACAACCCGGTCGATCGACTTCGCACGAAGTCGTCGAACCCCATCCCGTCTCCCCCCGTCACCCATCAGGACAACGGAGGCCTCAGGAAGGTTGCATGAGCAGCTTCGCGTACTCCTCCCGCAGCTCGTCGAAGCCGTGCTCCTTGGCTGCCATGCCCCGGACCACGCCGTGCGGCTCGCCGTCCAGCAGGTGCTGCAGCACAACGACGCAGACGTGCCACCCGGTGGCCACCGAGGCGTGGCCGGACGGCTCGACCAGCGTGTGCCGCAGCGTCAGCCGGGTGCCGCTGCCGGCCGCCTCCAGCTCCCACCGCAGCAGGTCCGCACCCCACGAGTACTCCAGCACAGCCGGCGGCTCCACCACCCGGATCTCGGCCGGGGTGTCGAGCTTCTCGTCACCGTCCACCATGGTGAGCGTGGTGGCCCCGGGCTCGTTGAGATTTCGGGCAGCGCTGAACGGCGCCCATTGGTCGAGCTCGGCCGGGTCGGTCAGCGCCTCCCACACCACGGCCGGCGGTTGCCGCAGCTCCCGGATGAAGACGAGCGTCCACGGTTCCCCCTGCCCTTCGAGGCGAGCGCCGCCGGCAGTTCCCAGGTCCAGAGTCATGACTCCTCCTTGCGGTCGAGGTGGCGTTCCAGTTCCGCCAGGTGGTGCGTCCACATGCGGCGGTAGGGCGCCAGCCAGGCGTCGAGTTCCCGGAACGGCCCCGGCTCGAGCCGGTAGACCCGCTGCTGGGCACGGGTCTGCGCGGTGACGAGCCCGGCCTCGCGCAGCACCCGCAGATGCTTGGAGACCGCGGGCTGGCTCATGCCGACCGCGGCCACCAACTCGGAAACGGTGCGCTCGCGCACCCGCAGCACATCGACGATGCGCCGCCGGGTCGGTTCGGCCAGCGCGGCCAGGGCGTCCATGCCCCCCAACATGCCACCCGAGGCATATAACCGTCAAGGCATACGAAGATCAGCGAGCAGCCGGCGAGCAGCCGGGGCCCGCGGCTCGGCCGCGGACGATGCGGTACGCAGTGATGTCGCCGTCCAGATAGCCGGCGATCTGGGCAACCGTCGTCGGCGCGTCGCCGTGGACGCCGACATAGGCCAGGATCGCGGAGTCGACCGAGCGGCACGTGGCCTCGGCGGCGACGGTGCGCGCCTGCCGCTCGGCCTTCTTCATGTCGAACTGTGAGTAACAAACGGCAGAAACACTGAGAGTAACCGTCGCTGCCACTACCACGTGGGAAACATGCACCTCAGCAGCCTAGTCATCTTCACCGACGGTGCTCATCTGGCCGAACGGACGAGGATCATGGCCGACAGTGTCACTCTGGGTAGAACACCTAAGGTCCGACGAATCAGGCGACCGGGGCGTTCGCGGCGAGGAAGGCGAGAATCCGGCCGGCCGTCCGCGGGTACCGGCCGTCACCGGGGCGCAGGAACTCACCGTGACGGGCACCGGGGATCGTCACGAACTGCTTGGGGGGCGGCGCCAGCGCGTACGCCTGGCGCCCGGCCCGGATCGGCACGACCCGGTCGCGGTCGCCGTGCAGGAACAGCAACGGCACGGCGGAACCGCCGAACTCCACCGACGGGCGCCGGCCGCTGATCGAGACCCCGGCCCGCAGGTACGACGGATGCCCCGGCCCGAACAGGCCGAGCGTCGTGGTGCCGCCGGCCGAGAAGCCGACGGCGGCCACCCGGCCGATGTCGAGGTGCCCGGCCAGCGCGTCCCCGGGCACCCCGTCCAGCGCCCGCACCGCCTCGATCACGAACGCCGCGTCGGCCGGCTGGCGAGGGATGTCCCGGCGGTCGACCCGCACCCGCGCGTTCGTGTGGGGGTAGGCCGGCGCCGCCACCACGTAGCCCGCCTCGGCCCACCCGGCGACAAGCGGCGCGAACTGCTGCGGCAACCCGCCCAGGCCATGACTGAAGAGGATGATCGGGTGACGCCCGGTGAGCGCCGACGGGTACCAGAGCGTGGTCGGCAGGGGACGGTCCGCACCGCGCGTCAGCTGGAGCACCCGGCTCACCACCGGCCCCTGCGCCGACGCCGGCCGGGCCGGGCCGAACCCGTCGAGCAGCAGCGCCACCACCAACAGCACTGCCCCGATTCTGCGCACGCCGGAAGCGTATGAACGTCACGCAATGCGGTCGATCGCCGTTGTGGGTGACGATGAGACGACGAACACTCCTGGCCCTCGGAGCAACCACCGCCGGCGTCGCCGGAATGGTGGGATACCACAGCCGATCGGGCCAACTGGAACCGGTCATCCCGCATGCCCCGGTGGGTGACGAGCGGCTCGAAAGGCGCGAGTCGGACGCCCGGGGGCGGCTGGTGGACTTCTACACCGCGGTGCCGGCGGGTCACGGCACCGGCCGGGGCCTGCCGGTCTGCATCATCCTGCACGGCGGCTCCAAGACGGCGGCCGACTTCGCGGCGCTCGGCTTCGGCCGGTTCCTGACCGATGCCGTACGGCGGGGAAAGCCCCCGTTCGTGCTGGCCGGCGCGACCGGCGACCGCCTCTGGTGGCGCCCGGACGGCGGCGACGACCCGCAACGCATGGTCCACGAGGAGATCCCGCGCTGGTGCCGGCAGCGCGGCTTCGACCCGGCGCGCGTCGCCCTGCTCGGCTGGTCCATGGGCGGGTACGGGGCGTTGCTGCTCGCCGAGGCCTACCCCGGGTTCGCCCGCGCGGTGGTCGCGCTCTCCCCCGCCGTACGCCCGGGGGACGAGATCTTCACCGCCGCCGGGCAGTTGCGAGGCACACCGGTGGGCCTGTGGTGCGGACGCCAGGACGGGCTCCTCGACAACGTCCAGGCGCTGGCCGAGGCCCTCCCGGAACCACCCGCGGCGGGCAGCTTCACCGAGGGCCGGCACAACTTCGGCTACTGGTCGCGCTGCCTCCCCGCCGGGATGGACTTCGTGAGTGAAGCTTTACGGGGCTGAAGTCACGTCCGTACCGTGGTTACCCAGAGCAACGGTCCAACCACGCTGGAGGATTCCCATGCGTCGTGCCGCCGCCGTACTCACCCTCGTCCTCGCCGGCCTGTGGGTCGCCACGCCCGCGCAGGCCTTCGCCCACAACGCCGTCCACAACTCCGCGCTGCACGCCCTGCTCGACGGGCTGACCCTGGTCGTCGTCTCGTCCCCCGTCTGGACGGCGCTGCTGTGGAGCGGTGGCAGCCGCTGGTGGCTGGCCGCCCTCATCGCCGTCGTGCAGATCCCGGTCGCGATCATCGGCTTCGTGCCGATCCCCAGCCCCTGGTTGCACCTGGCCCTGTTCGCGATCGCCATCGTCCTCACCGGCGTCTCGCTGCGCTTCGTCCGCGGCCAGGCCCGCGCGACAGCCGTGGCAGTCAAACCCTGATCCCCTTGCCGTCCGGCGGCCGTCCTCCGCGCGGCCGCCGTGGCGGTCAAGCTTTCGATCCGCTCACGGCCGGTGCACGTCGTCGGCGCGGCCACCGTAGTGGTCAAGCCTTGATCCACTCGCCGACCGGCGCAGTCGGCCGCCCTGGTGGTCAAGCTTTGATCCACTCGCCGACCGGGCAGTCGGCCGCCCTGGCGGTCAAGCTTTGATCCACTCGCCGTCCGGCGCGCGTACGGCCAGACCGACCACGGTGTGGCCGTCGCGCACGAGTTCGACGTCCGGGCAGCCGTCGGCGGGCGCGTGCCAGCCACCGCCGGGATCCCGCACAGCGTTGTGCCGGCAGTGCTCCTCGTCCACATAGCCCCACGCCATCAGAAGCTCGCGGTCGCCGAGCGAGTAGCACCCGACGGTCGCGACCCGGTCGCCCTCGGCCCGGCGGAAGAAGTCGGCCCTCAGTCCCGGCACGGGAACGCCCTCAAAGGGGGCGTCGAGGACGGTTCGATGCGGCGTATACCCGCTCAAATCAGGCAGCACGTGATCATCAAACCACGTCGCCACACAGAGTTTTAACCCGCGCGTCAAGTGTGATGTTTGACAATGAGCGGATGGTGACCGAGACGATGATGCCGGTCAACGGCATCGAGCTGTGTGTGGAGACGTTCGGCGAGCCCGGCGACCCCGCCCTGCTCCTCATCGCAGGAGCAGCCAGCTCGATGGACTGGTGGGACGACGAGTTCTGCCGCCGCCTGGCCGCCGGCGGCCGGTTCGTCATCCGCTACGACCACCGGGACACCGGCCGGTCGACGTCGTTCCCGGCCGGCGACCCGCCCTACTCCGATGTGGACCTGGCGCACGACGCGCTCGGCGTGCTCGACGCTCTCAGCGTCCACCGGGCCCACCTGGTCGGCTTGTCCATCGGCGGCATGCTGGCCCAGCGCATCGCCGTCGACCGCCCGCACCGCGTGCTGTCCCTGACGTTGATGTCGACGAGCACATCCCCGCCGGCCTTCGAGTTGTCGTTCCCCGCCGACGACGCCGGCGCGTCCGATTCCGAGGACAAGCCGACCGACTGGACCGACCGGCGATCCGCCATCGACGGGCTCGTGTCCTCGGCGCGACGCCTGGGTGGACCCTTCACCGCCGACATCCTGCAGTTGCGCCGGCTCGCCCAGCGCGTCGTCGACCGCACGCACGATATGACCGCGTCGCAGACCAACCACTACATCTGCGCGGAGGGCCCGCCGGTCCGCGACCGCCTGCACGGCATAACCGCGCCCACCCTGATCCTGCACGGCACGCTGGACCCGTTCTTCACGCCGCCACACGCCGAGGCGCTGTGCGCCGAGATCCCGGGCGCCCGACTGGTCTGGCTGGAGGGCGTCGGACACGAGTTCCCACCCGCGGCGGTCTGGGCGCAGGTGATCGACGAGATCATGGGTCAGGCCGGCCGCCGCACACAGCCCGCCTGACCCATCAATGTTGACGTCAATATTGATGCAGTCAACATGAACAAGCTCTCAACGCCCGCTGGAAGTCGCGCACCATCGCCGTCGCTGGATGATCAGCGGGTCGAACGGCGACAACAGCTGAACCGCGGCCGGGTCAGGCGCGTGCGGGCGTGCGGCAACCTCCGCCGGGTCTGCGCGGCCCAACCGGATCCGCGTGGGTCAACGGCGTAGGCCATCCATCAATCGCTTACCGGCGAGCACCGAGCCGCCGACCGCGATCAGGTAGCAGAGGAACAGCGCCGCGGCCTCTCCCGCGCCGGCCACCGCGAAGAAGAAGGCGGCTGCGAACGAGGCCGCTCCCGACCCGAGGACCAGGAACCAGCTGGCGGCCTTCTCGGCCGGCGTCCAGTGCGGTGAGGCGCTGGCCATGAGCATGCCGGCCACCGGCCCGACGCCCGGCAGCACGAACGCCCCGGCCGTGATCAGGCCGATGGCCGTGTATTCAGCCGCTCCCCCACCGGTGGCGGCCGGCGGGGGAGGCGGGACCAGGGCGGGCAACCGGATGTGTGGCGGCAGATGCCCGCGCCGCACCGCCGCCACGAGGGCTTCCGGTGGCCCTAACCGGCGCACGATCTCAGCCGGGTCCTCGATCGGCGAGGCCGGCGAGGTGCGCCGCATGGAGATGTAGTCGGCCACGGTCGTCATCAGGTCATCGCGCAACTCGGGCGCAAGATCCTCACTCTGAGCCCAGAGCGCGGCCAGATAGTCGAGGACGATCACGTCCGTATGAGCGAGCGGTGCGGTCGTCATCCCTGTCTCCCCTGGCTGTTCGGCGCGGTAGAACCAGCATCGACAAGAGCCGCCCCCACAACATCAGCCCCCGGACCGGATCCCATCCCCCGCCTACGACTTTCGGCCGACCCGCCACCCCGACCCACCACCACTCACCACGCCGCCACCGGCCAGCACCATGCGGCACTGGCGGCCCGCCATGCACGTCAACCAGCAACAGAACGGAGACGGCAGCGGAAGGGCCTCGACGACCAGCGGCGAGCGGCGGCGAGCAGGCGTTGAGCGGCAAACCGGCCGCGGCAGACAACAGGCAGCAGCGGCACCGAGCAGGCGGTACGCGGCGGACGGTGGGGCAGGATGGGGGCATGCGCCTCGTTTCGTTGCTGCCGTCCGCTACCGAGATCGTTTACGCCCTTGGGCTGGGCGACGACCTGGTCGGCGTGACCTTCGAATGCGACGAGCCAGCGGCCGCCCGCGCCGAGAAGGCCGTCGTGGTGGGCGGCAAGGACACGCGGGCGATGACGCCGGGGCAGATCGACGCGTACGTGCGGGGGCGCCTCGCCGAGGGCGGCGACCTCTACACGCTGCACGCCGACGCGTTGGCCGGCCTCGCGCCTGACCTGATCCTCACGCAGGACCTGTGCCGGGTGTGTGCGCTGCCGTCGGGTCACGTGACCGACGCGCTCGACCACCTGGGGTGCCGCGCCGACGTGGTCTCGCTCGACCCGTACACCTTGGAGGAGGTGTTCGGCACGATCCGCGCGGTGGGCGAGGCCGCCTCGGTTCAGGACCGCGCCGACAAGTTGATCACGAGCCTGCGCGCTCGCCTGGAGAGCGTCGCCCGAGCCGTGGCGGGACGGCCCCGGCCGAGGGTGACGGTCGTCGAGTGGGTCGATCCGCCGTTCACCGCCGGCCACTGGGTGCCCGACCTGGTGACCGCGGCCGGTGGCGACCCGGTGGCGGCGAGCGGGGGCAAGCGCTCGGTCGAAACCACCTTCGCCGAACTCGCCGCGCCCTCGCCGCAGATCGTGCTGGTCACCCCGTGCGGCTTCCACCTGGAGGGCGCCATCGAACAGGCCCGCCGAGTGGTCCCGCACTTCCCCGGCGCCCAGGTGTGGGCACTCGACGCCGACGGTCTGATCGTGCGCCCCGGCCCCCGCCTGGTCGACGGCGTCGAAGCGATCGCCGCGATCCTGCATCCCGCGGCCGTGCCGTCACCACCGCCCGGAGCCATCGCCCGCGTCCACTGAGCCTCGCACAGCCAAACCCGGCAGGCCGAGCGGCGAAACCGGCCGCGTCCACTCAGCCTCGCACAGCCAAACCCCGCGGGCCGAGCGGCGAAACCGGCCGCGTCCACGGACGCCTCGCACAGCCAAACCCCGCGGGCCGAGCGGCGAAACCGGCCGCGTCCACGGACGCCTCGCACAGCCGAAACCCGGCGGGCCGGGCGGCGGAGTTGCTGAGGACAGAGAGCGCCCGCCGCGCGGGAACCAAGCGCGGCGGGCGCGGGAAGCGGTCGGCTCAGTGCACGAGTGCGGGGCGACGGTGCGGTGCCGCCCAGCGCTCACGAGCCGCCGCACGGATGCGGGATGCGCGGTAGAGCCAGATCGAGTCGCGGCCGAACGACCAGGTCAGCGAGGCCAGGGCCACCGTCAGGACGACCGTGGTGAGGGCGGCCGGCAGCAGGTCGGCGGTGACCAGGGCGAGCACGATGCCCTGGAGCGCGGCGACGACCTTGCGCGAGAACCGCGGGGGCAGCGCCGCGTTGAGCCACGGCAGCGCCCAGGCGGCGACCACGAAGGCGTACCGGAAGGCGCCGATCGCCACCCACCACCAGCCGAAGCGGTCGCCCGCGTAGACGCTCAGCACCAGGATCAGGAACGCGTCGACCTCCATGTCGAAGCGCGCGCCGAGAGCCGTCGTGGTGCCGGTGCGGCGGGCCACCTGGCCGTCGACGCCGTCAAGGGCCAGCGCGACCCCGGCGATCGCGACCAGGGCGGGCGTGCTGACCGGGTGGGCGAACGACGTGACGACCATCGCGGTCACGCCGCCGACCAGGATCGCGCGGGAGAGGGTCACCGCGTTGGCGGCGCCGATCTGGTGCATCCGGGCCCGGTCGAGGCCGGCGCCGAGCAGTCCGCAGAGCACCAGGCCGTACGCTGCGCCGGCGATCAGGCCGGTGGCGGTGAGCCCGAGGGTGCTGCCGAGGAGGGCCAGCAGGCCGAGCTGGGCGGCCAGGCCGACCACCGGCGCCCGGGAGGAGTCGCTGGTGGGTGCGGTTACTGAAGTCACCGTGGCCTCCATGTCCAAGATCGGCCGCCGCGTATGGTTGCCGTCGTCAGCGCTTAACACGCGCCCGGGCGGCGTTCGGTTCAGCGGGCGGAGGGAACAACCATGTCGAGTGACGCGTACGCGTTCTGGATCACCGAGCCGGGGCGGGGTGAGATCCGCCCGGTGACGCTGGGTGAGCCGGGCCTGGACGAGGTGCTCGTCCGCACCTTGCACACGGGCGTGAGCAGGGGAACCGAGACCCTCGTGTTCTCCGGGCGGGTGCCGGAGAGCCAGTGGTCGGCGATGCGGGCCCCCTTCCAGGAGGGTGATTTCCCGGCCCCGGTGAAGTACGGCTACCTCAACGTCGGCCGGGTCGAGCAGGGCCCGCCCGAACTGCTCGGACGCACCGTCTTCAGTCTCTATACCCACCAATCCCGCTTTATCGCACCTGAAACGGCTGTCACTGTGGTGCCCGACGACGTGCCCGCCGCCCGGGCGGTGCTGGCCGGAACGGTGGAAACCGCCGTGAACGCCCTCTGGGACGCGCGGCCGATGGTCGGCGACCGGGTCGCCGTCGTGGGCGGGGGCATGGTGGGTGGGTGCGCGGCGGCGATTCTCGCGCGCTTTCCCGGCGTACGGCTGCAGCTCGTCGACGTCGATGCCGGGCGCGCCGAGCTGGCCGCTCGCCTGGGCGCCGGCTTCGCCACCCCCGACGAGGCGCTCGGCGACTGTGACCTGGTGATCCATGCCAGCGCCACCTCGGCCGGCCTGAAACGCTCGCTCGAGCTGGTGGCGGCCGAGGGCACCGTGGTCGAGCTCAGCTGGTACGGGGACAAGCAGGTCAGCGTGCCGCTGGGCGAGTTCTTCCACTCCCGGCGGCTGACCATCCGGGGCAGTCAGGTGGGCGGCATCGTGCCCGGCCGCCGGCGCTCGTACGCCGACCGGCTGGCGCTCTCGCTCGAGCTGCTGAAGGACGAACGGTTCGACGCGTTCGTTACCGGGCACTCGCCCTTCGCGGAGCTGCCCGAGGTGTTGCCGCGCCTCACGGACGGTAGCCTTCGCGCCCTCTGCCACGTGATCGACTATCCCGAGGAGTAGCCCTTGTTCAGCATCACCGTCCGCGACCACATCATGATCGCCCACAGCTTCTCCGGCGAGGTCTTCGGCCCGGCCCAGAAGCTGCACGGCGCGACGTTCGTGGTGGACGCGACGTTCCGCCGGCCCGAGCTGGACAACGACAACATCGTGGTCGACATCGGCCTGGCCTCGCAGGAGCTGCACGCGATCTGCGGCGGCCTGAGCTACCGCAACCTCGACGACGAGCCCGACTTCCTGGGCATCAACACGTCCACCGAGTTCCTGGCCAAGGTGATCGCCGACCGCCTGGCGGCCAGAATCGCCGCGGGCGACCTGGGCCCGGGCGCCGCCGGCCTGACCGGCCTCACGATCACCCTGCACGAGTCCCACATCGCCTGGGCCTCGTACGAGCGCGATCTGTGACCTCGGGCTCCTTCCCGGCGCCCGACGCCGGCGCGCGCGGCCCGTCGACTACGGACGGTAACGCCGCCCGCGGCAGTTCGCCGCTGTGGGCGGTGCTGCCGGGGGGCATCGACGATCCGGCGGCGCCGAGCGGGGGCAACCGGTACGACCGGGCGGTGCTGTCGCTGCTGCCCGATGTGCACGAGATCGCTGTACCCGGTTCCTGGCCGAACCCGGAGCCGGCGGCCCGTCACGCCCTCTCGGCCGCTCTCGCCGACATTCCGGATAAGTCCGATGTGTTGGTAGACGGGCTGGTCGGGTGTGGCGTGCCGGAGATCCTCGCGCCGCACGCCCTGCGGCTACGCCTGATCGTTCTGGTGCATCTGCCGCTCAGCGACGAGACGGGACTCGACCCCGACCTCGCCGAGGAGCTGCGGGCGAAGGAGGGCCGGGCTCTGCACCTCGCCACCACCGTCGTCGCCACCAGCGAGGCGGCGGCCGAGCGGGTGGCGACCATGCACGGCCTGCCCCGTGTCGAGGTCGCGCCGCCCGGAGTCGACCGGGCCGAACTGACCGAACCGCGGGCGGACGGCCGGCGGCTGCTGTGCGTCGCCTCGGTCAGCCCCCGCAAGGGACAAGATCTGCTGGTCGCGGCCCTGCAGGACGACCTGGCGGAACTCGACTGGGAGTGCACGTTCGCGGGAGCGCTGGTCCGGCCCGTCCCGCACCACGACCGCCGGCTGCGATTCGTGGGAGCACTGCCTCCGGCTGAGCTCGATGGCGCGTACCGGGATTCCGATGTTTTGATCTTGCCGTCCCGGGCCGAGACGTACGGGATGGTGGTCACCGAGGCCCTCGCCCGCGGCCTGCCGGTGATCGCCACGGCCGTCGGCGGCGTGCCCGAAGCCCTCGGCACCGTGGCCGACACCACAGCGTTCGACACCGCAGCGCCTGAGACCACAGCGCCCGACACCGCACCATTCGACACCGCACCATTCGACACCGCTCCGTTCGACACCGCAGCGTTCGACGGCCCGGTGGGCGGCGTCACGCAGCCCGGCACGCTGCCCGGCATCCTGATCCCCCCTGACGACCGAGCCGCGCTGTCCGCCGCGATCCGCGCCTGGCTCACCGACGACGCGCTGCGCCAAAGCCTGCGCGCCGCCGCCCGGGCCCGGCGGGAAACCCTCCCGACCTGGGCCGGAACCGCACGCCTGCTGTCCGCCATCTGCACAGGAGAACCCCAATGACCGGAGAGTTCAGTGAGTCGTGGCTCGGCCTGCGCGAGCCCGCCGACGCCCAGGCCCGCGCCGCCGACCTGGTGGAGATGCTGCCGAAGCCGGTGCACGTGATCCGTGACCTCGGCTGCGGCACCGGTTCGATGGCGCGCTGGCTGGCGCCCCAGCTGGCCACGCCGCAGCACTGGATCCTGGCCGACCTCGACCCCAAGCTGCTGCACTACGCCACCTCGCACGTCCGGCTGCCCGAGGTCAGCGTCGAGGGCGCGCTCAGCGACGTGACCGCGCTGACCGCGGCCGACCTGGACGGCACCGACCTGGTGACGTGTTCGGCGTTGCTCGACCTGCTGACCGAGGCGGAGATCGACTCGCTGGTCGCCACGCTGGCCTCGGCCCGGGTCACGGCCCTGTTCACGCTGTCCGTGGCCGGGGAGGTCAGCCTCGATCCGGTCCGCCCCGAGGACGCCGCGGTGGCCGGGGCGTTCGACGAGCACCAGCGACGAGTGGTGGACGGGCGCCGGCTGCTGGGGCCCGACGCTCCGGCGTACGCGGCTCAGGCCTTCGAGAAGGCGGGCGCGACGGTCGTCACCCGGCCGAGCGTGTGGCAGCTCGGGCCACAGCTGCCGGAGCTGACCGCGGAGTGGCTGCGGGGCTGGGTCTCCGCAGCTCAGGAGCAACGCCCGGAGGTCGGCGGGGACGGCTACCTCGCCGCCCGTCTGGAGCGGTTGCCCAGCGCTTCGGTCGGACATGTCGATCTTTTGGCGATCTTCGGCTGAACCCTTTGTGCCCGCCCCGGCGTACTAGGGGAAAGACGGGCTACATGAAGGGAACGGCGACGTGGGGCGAATCTGGGCTTGGGCACGGATCCTGGGCGGGGTGGGGATCCTGGCCTTCCTGCTGTGGCGGCTCGGCACCGGCGCGTTCCTCGACGGCCTGCGGGTGATCTCGCTCCCCGCCCTGGGCCTGGCCTTCGGCATCGGGGCCGCCACCACCGTCTTCAGCGCCTGGCGCTGGTGCCTGGTGGCGCGCGGCCTCGGTCTGCGGCTCTCGTTCCCGGCGGCGATCGCCGACTACTACAAGGCGCTGTTCCTCAACGCCGCGCTGCCGGGCGGGGTGCTCGGCGACGTGGATCGCGCCGTGCAGCACGGCCGCGACGAGGGCGACGTGGCCAAGAGCGTCCGGGCCGTGGTGCTCGAGCGCACGGCCGGCCAGCTGGTGTTCCTCGTCATCGCCGTGACCGTGTTGCTGACCGTCCCCTCCCCCGTCCTGACGGTGCTCGAGCGGCACGGCTTCGTCGTCGCGACCGTCCTGCTCGCCGTGGCGCTGGCCGCGGTGATCCTGCTGCTGGCCTTCCGCAGGCTGCGGCAGGGCGGCTCGCGGGTGGCGGCCGGCATTCGCACCGGTCTGGCCGAGATCCGCACCGGCCTGCTGGCCCGCCGCAACTGGCCGGGCGTGACCCTGGCCTCGGTCGTCGTGGTGCTCGGCCACCTGGCCACGTTCGTGGTCGCGGCCCGCGCGGCCGGCTCGGCGGCGTCGCTGACTCGCCTGATCCCCCTGATGCTGCTGGCCCTGCTGGCGATGTCGCTGCCGCTGAACATCGGCGGCTGGGGCCCGCGCGAGGCCGTCACGGCGTGGGCGTTCGGCGCGGCCGGCCTCAGCGCCACCCAGGGCCTGACCACAGCGGTGGTGTACGGCGTCTTCGCCTTCGTCGCCGCCCTGCCGGGCGCGGCGGTCCTGATCGTCCGGGCCCTGAGCCGCCTGCGCACCGCTGCCGCCGTCCGCCTGGCCGCGCCGATCTCCCCGGTGCCCTACGGCCTCCCGGCCGCCCCGGCCCTGCTGGTCGAGCCCGCGCTGGTCGAGCCCGCGCTGGTCCCGGTCGCGCCGGTCGGCCGCGAACTGGTCCGTGCCGGCGCCTGACGCATGCTCAACAGCTCTCCCTCAGCGCCGGCCCGCAACCGGGGGCCGGCGCCTCTTCCCCTCCCGGCGCCTGGCCGGTCAGTTCGGGTCGAAGCGGTCGGACAGGGCATAACGCAGCAGGACGACGTCGCCGATCTGGCGCACCTCGGCCAGCGTGGCGCGACGGCCCGGCCCCCACGGGAAGTCGCCGTCGCTGACGAAGCGCGGCGCCCGCGAGTCGCCCACGAAGAACGGCGCCACCACCAGCTGCAACTCGTCGGCCAGCCCGGCCGTGAGGAACTGGGTGTGCATGGTGCCGCCACCCTCGACCATCAGCCTGCGCACACCGCGCCCGGCCAGGTCGGCCGACACCCGGTGCAGGTCGAGAGGGTCGCCGCCGTCGATCACGGTGGCCACCGCGCCGAGCCGCTCGCGGGCCGACTCACATGTCGACGAGGCGCAATACACCAGCTTGTCGACGTCCCCTACGGTGAAGAACCGTGCAGCGGGGTCGATGTCGCACCGGCCGGTCACGGTGACCTTCAGCGGGTTCGCCGGCTCGCCGCGGGCCACCCGGGCCGCGCGGCGCTCGGCCGAGCGCACCAGCAGGCGCGGGTCGTCCTGCCGGATGGTCGCCGCGCCCACGAGGATCGCGTCACAACTGCTACGGACGGAATCAACGCGGTCGAAATCGGCTTCGTTGGAAAGCAGCAGCCGTTCCTGCGCCGCGTCGTCCAGATATCCGTCGATCGACATGCCGCAGCTCAGCAAGGTGTAAGGACGCAGGACCACTGATGACGCCTCCAGTAGAGCGACGATCGTCACCCGGGTCGATAAGTTGCGTCCAAGATAATCCGCGACACGATTACTGGCACGTTCGCGGTCTGTTGCGGTGCGGTGACTCCGTCGGCGGGTATAGCGGATCAACGGGGAACCAACGAGGAGGACCGATGTTAGAAGCCACGCTGCGGCAGCAGGTGACCGTTCCACTGCGTTTCGGCGACGGCTACGCCACGACCGCACGGGTGATGACCTTCGACGGGCTGGTCGACGGCAAGGAGCATCTGGCCCTCGGGCTGGGCGACTGGCAGCGCGCGCTGAAGAAATCGGCGGCGGGCGGCCGGGCGCCCCTGGTGCGGCCGCACAGCGAATGCCTGACCGGCGACGTCCTCGGCAGCCAGCGCTGCGACTGTGGCCCGCAGCTGCGCGAGGCGGTCGAGCGGATCGCCGAGCAGGGCGGCTTCCTGCTCTATCTGCGGCAGGAGGGTCGTGGCATCGGCCTGTACGCCAAGCTCGACGCCTACGCCCTGCAGGACGCCGGCCTGGACACCTACGAGGCGAACGTGGCGCTGGGCCGGGGCGAGGACGAGCGCGACTACACTGCCGCCGCCCAGATGCTGCTCGCCCTGGGCGCCGACCGGATCCGGCTGCTGAGCAACAACCCCGACAAGGCGCTCCAACTGGAGAAATGCGGCATCGAGGTCGACCAGCGGGTGCCGACCGGGGTGCACATGTCTGCCGCCAACGTGCGCTACCTGGCCACGAAGGCCTCGCACACGGCTCACACGATTGAGCTACCCCTGGCCGAGTGACGTTCACGGCCCGCCGTCGGGCAGGATGGGCTGATGGTGGACGACCCCTCGCTGGTGCTGGCCGCGGTCGACCAGGTGCCCTTCATCCTCGCCGTGTGCGAGGGCCCCGACCTGCGGGTGCTCACGCTCAGCGCGGCCACCCGCTCGGTGCTGGCCGGCCGCGAGTTCAGCGGCCGGCCCATCGGCGAGGTGCTCAGCGACCTGGCCGGGCAGCAGTTCGTCGACGCCTACCACGACGTCTACCGCACCGGGGAGCCGATCAACGGCCGGGAGTGGCGGGCCCACATCACGGCGCCGGACGGATCGGTGCACGAGATGTTCGCGAACTTCACGATCGCGCCGTGGACCGTCGGCGGTGAGCGGCGCGGCGTGATCGGGATCGGCTTCGACGTCACCGAGGCGGTGCGGCAGCGACAGGCCGCCGCCGAACGGACGGCCCACCTGGAACGCCGGTACGCCGAGAGCCGCGAGGTGATCACCGCGCTGCAGCGTGAGCTGCTGCCGGCGGGTCTGCCCGTGCTGCCAGGGGCGCAGCTCGCGGCCAGCTATCTGGTCGCGGAGGTCGACACGGCCGCGGGCGGCGACTGGTTCGACGCGGTCGCCCAGCGGGACGGCCGGATCGCGCTGATCGTCGGCGACGTGGTGGGGCACGGGGTCACCGCCTCGGGCGTGATGGGCCAGCTGCGCGCGGTGTTGCAGGACAGGCTCGAGGAAGGCGCCGGGATCGTCGAAGCGCTGACCGCGGCCGACCGCTTCGCCGCCCGGGCGCCGGCCGCGCACGCGACAACGGTGGCGCTGGTGGTGCTCGACCCGGTGAGCGGGGAGGTCGCCTATTGCACGGCCGGGCACCCGGCGCCGCTGGTGATCGGGCCGGCGGGCACGACGCGATACCTGCCGCTGACCGACGGGGCGCCGCTGGGGACGGGCGGGGCCTTCCCGGTGCGCCACGACAACCTCGGCCCCGGCGACCTGCTGCTGCTCTACAGCGACGGGATTCTCGAACGGCCCGGACGCGACCACCTGTCGAGCGCCGCCGAACTGGCCCAGGTGGCAGCCGACAGCGCGGCCGGGCGGGCCCTGCACGAACCGGCGGCGACCCCGGTCGAACGGGTCTGCTCGCAGACGGTCGAACTGCTGGTGCGGGCCGCCGGGCACACCGACGACATCACCCTGCTCGCGGTTCAGCGCGTTCCCGTCGTGGCCGACCTCGCCCTCGAACTGCCGGCGCAGCCGGGCGAGCTGCGGGCGGCCCGGCAGCGCCTGGGCGAATGGCTCGGGCAGATCGGCGCGACCGGCGAGGACACTTTCGCGCTGCAGCACGCGGTGGGCGAGCTGCTGGCCAACGCCGTCGAGCACGCCGGCACGGCGCCGGAGGTGGCCGTCACGCTCGACGCGACGCTGAACCCGGCCGGGGTGGTAATGGTCTCGGTCACCGACGGCGGGCAGTGGCAGGAGCCGCAGCGGCAGGTGAACCGCGGACGCGGGCTGGCCATGGCGGCCCAGCTCGTCTCGCGGCTCAAGGTGGACCACGACGCGACGGGCACGGTGGCCCGGCTGGCGAAGCCGCTGAGCCGGCCGGCCCGGCTGCTCGACCTCTCGACCGCGGGCCCGGTGGTGGCGGCGGACGGCGAACCCCCGTTCCGGATCGTCGAGCAGGCGGGCGGCGACGAGACCCGGGTGCGGGTGGAAGGGCCGCTCGACCTGACCACGGCGGCCCTCGCCCGGCGGGAACTGCTGCGGCGCAGCCGGGGCGGCACGATACCGATGACGGTGGATCTGTCGGGGGTCACCCATCTGTCGAGCGCCGGGGTGTCGGCGCTGCATCACATCGCGGGTCAGCATGCGACTCAGGACGCTCCTCTCGTGCTCGATGCCGCGCCGGGCACGCCCGCACAGGTGATTCTGGCGTTGGTGGCCCTGCTGCCGGCACGCTGACAGCCTCCTCCGGCCGGCGTACCGCCTGCGGGTTATCCACAATTCGCCGTTGTCCACAGGGTTTCGCACCGGAGTCGCGTTTCTCTGTACTGTCGCGGGGTGACTTCGGCTTCCCAGGTTCCCGTCGGCGATTCGGCCGCCGTCGACGTCCTCAACCGCGTCTTCGGCTACCCGTCCTTCCGCGGGCAGCAACACGAGATCATCGAGCACGTGGCCGGTGGCGGCGACGCGCTCGTGCTCATGCCGACCGGCGGGGGCAAGTCGCTGTGCTACCAGATCCCGGCGCTGGTGCGCCCGGGCACCGGGGTGGTCGTGTCGCCGCTCATCGCGCTGATGCAGGACCAGGTCGACGCGCTGCGCACGGCGGGCGTCCGTGCCAACTTCATCAACTCCGCGCAGGACTACGACGAGCGCCGCCTGGTCGAGGCCGAGTTCGTCAACGGCGACCTCGACCTGCTCTACGTGGCGCCCGAGGGGCTGGGCGTCCCGGCCACCCAGCGGCTGCTCGACCGCGGCAAGATCTCGCTGTTCGCGATCGACGAGGCGCACTGCGTGTCGCAGTGGGGCCACGACTTCCGGCCCGACTACCTGGGCCTGTCGATGCTGCACGAGCGCTGGCCCGACGTGCCGCGCATCGCGCTCACGGCCACCGCGACGTCGGCCACGCGCGACGAGATCGCCACCCGGCTCCAGCTCACCGACGCGCGGCACTTCACGGCGAGCTTCGACCGGCCCAACATCCAATACCGCATCGTGCCGAAGAACGAGCCCCGCAAGCAGCTGCTCGAGCTGCTGCACACCGAGCATCCGGGCGATGCGGGCATCGTCTACTGCCTGTCCCGCGCGTCGGTCGAGCGCACCGCCGAGTTCCTGCAGCAGAACGGGATCAACGCGCTGCCCTACCATGCCGGGCTCGACAACCGCGTGCGCGCGGCCAACCAGTCCCGCTTCCTCCGGGAGGACGGTCTGGTCATGGTGGCGACGATCGCCTTCGGCATGGGCATCGACAAGCCCGACGTCCGCTTCGTGGCCCACCTCGACCTGCCGAAGTCCGTCGAGGGTTACTACCAGGAGACGGGCCGCGCCGGCCGCGACGGGCTGCCGTCGACGGCCTGGCTGGCCTACGGCCTGCAGGACGTCGTGCAGCAGCGCAAGATGATCGAGGGTTCCGACGGCGACGTGGCCCACCGCCGCAACGCGGGCCGGCATCTCGACGCCATGCTGGCGCTGTGCGAGACCGTGACGTGCCGGCGGTCGCAGCTGCTGAACTATTTCGGACAGGTCGCCGCCGGCGAGAACTGCGGCAACTGCGACACCTGCCTGGTCCCGCCGGAATCGTGGGACGGCACTGTCCCGGCCCAGAAGCTGTTGTCGACGGTGCTGCGGTTGCAGCGCGAGCGGGGGCAGAAGTTCGGCGCCGGGCAGTCCATCGACATCCTGCTCGGCAAGGAGACCGACAAGGTCCAGCGCTTCCGACACCACGAGCTGTCGGTCTTCGGCATCGGCAAGGAGCTGCGCGACGCCGAGTGGCGCGGGGTCGTGCGCAAGCTGCTGGCCGAGGGGTTGCTGGCCGTCGAGGGCGAATACAGCACCCTGGTCCTCACCGACGCCAGCGCCGAGGTGCTGCGGGGCCAGACCAAGGTGATGATGCGCCGCGAGGCCCCGGCCAAGGTGAAGGCGCCCCGGCAGCGGGCCGCGGCCGGCGCTGCGGCACCCGCGGCCGACCTCTCCCCCGCGGCCGCCTCGACGTTCGAGAGCCTGCGGGCCTGGCGGGCGTCGGTGGCCAAGGAACAGGGCATGCCCGCTTACGTCATCTTCCACGACGCCACCCTGCGGGCGATCGCCGCGTTGAATCCGAAGACCCTGGGCGAGCTGGGCACGGTCAGCGGCGTCGGCCAGGGCAAGCTGACCAAATTCGGCCAGCAGGTGCTCGACACCCTGCACGGCGGCTCCGGCGATGTCACCCCGCCGGCATCACCGGCCCGCAAACCCGGCGACGGCTCCCCGCCCGCGCCACCCGCCCGCAAACCCGGCGTCGCCTCCCGCTCCGGCGACGACGAGCCCGCCCACGCCTTCGTCTTCGACGAGGAGCCGCCCGACTACGACGACGAGCCTCCGCCGCCCGACTACGACTGATCCGCCCCGGCGAGCGCCAGAAAGCAAGCTCGGCGAGCGCCAGAAAGCAGGCTCAGCGAGCCGGACAGGGCGACGTCGGCCGCCGGTCTGTCCGGTGCTGGCCGGTTGGCCGGGAAAGTCGGCCGGAGGTCGGTGGCCGGGGCTGGCACGGGCCCCGTACCGTGCCTGCGGTACGGAGCGTGAAGATCGCTTCGGCGCGAACGAGGGGGACGCAACGTGGGGGCACGTCTTGCCGTGGTGGGCACCGTTCTGGTCGCTCTGACCGGGCTGGGGACACTGAGCGCCTGCTCGGACGACAAGCCGGACCAGGCGGCCTTCGTCGAGGCGGAGAAGCAGGCGGCCGAGGCAGGCCTGCCCAAGGGCGACGAACAGACGTACCTCACGGCGCTGACGGCGGTGGACGCCAAGCTGACCGCCGACAAGAAGGCCGCGCTCGACAACGGCTACAACCTGTGCACCGACTTCACCAACGGCATGACGGCGAGCGAGACCGTCATCGACGCGATCGACATGTTCCAGGTGGACGCCAAGAAGGGCCAGAAGATCGTGGCCATCGCCAAGACCAACCTGTGCAAGCCCTCCGCGTCCAAGGGCAGCTGACCAGTCGGCCGGCCGGGCGCCGTCGCGCCCGGCCGTGTGCCGTCACTGCGGGACCACGACGTCGATCATCCAGGGGATGCCGAACTTGTCGGTGAGCTGGCCGTAGAGGTCGCCCCACATCTGCTTCTCGAACGGCAACTGCACGGTGCCGCCGTCGGCCAGCTTCTCCCAGACCTCTTCCAGGCCCTCGCCGGGGTCGCCGCTCAGGCTGACCGTGATCGTGTTGCCCGGGTTGAAGGGCATGCCGGGGGCCGTGTCGGAGGCCATCAGCAGGTAGCCCTTCTCGCTGGTCAGCATCGCGTGCATGACCTTGTCGGCGATCGCCGGGTCGGGCGCGCCGAACTCGCCGAACGTGTTGACCCTGAGCTCGCCGCCGAGGATCGAGTGGTAGAACTCCATGGCCTCGCGGGCGTTGCCGTCGAAGGTCAGGTAGGGGTTGAGCTGAGACGCCATCACAGACTCCCTTGGCTGCTGGATCGGCTGCTGAACGACCTCGACGCTAGACCCGCCCTCCGACAAAAACGGGCCTCCGGCCAGATCAGCACCCGAACAGTGGCCCGCATCCCGGGCGAAGCCGACGAAATGCGGGCCGTGCGCCCGGTCAGCGATGATCGGAGCCGGCCGACTCCACCGCTGCCCGGCCCGCCTCGAGGCGGGCGATCGGCACCCGGAACGGCGAGCACGACACGTAGTCGAGCCCGACCTCGTGGAAGAAGTGCACCGACTCCGGGTCGCCGCCGTGCTCGCCGCAGACGCCGAGCTTCAGGCCGGGACGGGTGGCCCGGCCCTCCTCGCCGGCGATCCGCACCAGCCGCCCCACGCCGTCGCGGTCGATCGACTCGAACGGCGAGATGCCGAAGATGCCGAGTTCCAGGTAGCGCCAGAAGAACGCGCCCTCGACGTCGTCGCGCGAGAAGCCCCACGCCATCTGGGTCAGGTCGTTCGTGCCGAACGAGAAGAACTCGGCCGCCTCGGCGATCTGCCCGGCGGTCAGCGCCGCCCGCGGCACCTCGATCATCGTGCCGATGAGCACCTCGACACCCGAGTCACCGACCACCTCGGCGATGATCTTCTCGGCCTCGGCCCGTACGGTCTCGAGTTCCTGCACCGCCCCGACCAGCGGGACCATGATCTCGGGTCGCGGCCGGCCGCCCTCGGCGGCCAGCGCGACCGCGGCCTCGGCGATCGCCCGCACCTGCATGGCGAACAGACCCGGGATGACCAGTCCCAGGCGTACGCCGCGCAGACCGAGCATCGGGTTCGACTCATGCATGCGCCGCACGGCCGCCAGCATCCGCTCGTCGCGCTCCGCCTCCTCGGATTCCTCGCCACGCTCCTTGGCCAATGCCACGTGCACCGCCAGCTCCTCCAGGGACGGCAGGAACTCGTGCAGCGGCGGGTCGATCAGCCGGACGGTGACCGGCAGCCCGTTCATCTCCCGGAAGATCTCCAGGAAGTCGTTCCGCTGCAACGGCCGCAGCGCTGCCAGCGCGTCGTCGCGCTCGGTCTTGTTGTGGGCCAGGATCAGCCGTTCGACCAGCTCACGCCGGTCGCCCAGGAACATGTGCTCGGTACGGCAGAGACCGATGCCGTGCGCCCCGAACCGCCGGGCGCGCGCCGCGTCCGGACCGGTGTCGGCGTTCGTCCGCACCCGCAGCCGGGCCCGCTCGTCGGCGTGGGTCATCAGCTGGTGCACGGCGGCGACCAGCGGCTCGTTGGCCAGGGCGGGGTCGAGGTCGCCCTCGAAGTACTGCACCACCTCGGACGGCCGCACCGGCACCTCGCCCAGGTAGACCCGCCCGGTCGTGCCGTCGATCGAGATCACGTCGCCCTCGCGCACGACCTGGCCGTGCACGGTGAACTGGTCGCGGCCGACCTCCATCTGATCGGCGCCGCAGACACAGGTCTTGCCCATGCCGCGGGCCACGACGGCCGCGTGCGACGTCTTGCCGCCGCGCGCGGTGAGGATGCCCTGCGCCGCGATCATGCCGGGCAGGTCGTCGGGGTTCGTCTCCCGGCGTACGAGAATGACCTTCTCCCCCGCCGCGGCCAGCTCGACCGCCCGGGCCGAGGTGAAGACGACCGACCCGTACGCCGCGCCGGGCGAAGCGCCGACGCCGCGAGTCAGGGACGCCGGGTCGCCGCCGAGGTCGAACCGCGGGAACATGAGCTGGGCCAGCTGGGCGCCGCTGACCCGGGTGACCGCCTCGTCGAGGTCGATCATGCCCTCCTCGACCAGTTGCGCGGCGATGGTGAAGGCCGCCGCCGCGGTGCGCTTGCCGACCCGGGTCTGCAGCATCCACAGCTTGCCGCGCTCGATCGTGAACTCGATGTCGCACAGGTCGTGGTAGTGCCCCTCGAGCGTCGCCATGATCTGCAGCAACTCGTCGTACGACTTCTTGTCGATCTTCTCGAGGTCGGCCAGGGGAAGCGTGTTCCGGATGCCCGCCACGACGTCCTCGCCCTGCGCGTTCTGCAGGTAGTCGCCGTAGATGCCGCTCTCGCCGGTCGCCGGGTCGCGGGTGAACGCGACGCCCGTGCCGGAATCGGGCCCGAGGTTGCCGAACACCATCGCCACCACGTTGACGGCGGTGCCGAGGCCGGCCGGGATGCGTTCCTGCCGGCGGTAGAGCACGGCCCGGTCGGCGTTCCAGGATCGGAAAACGGCCTCGATCGCGAGGTCGAGCTGCTGCCGCGGGTCCTGCGGGAAATCGTGCCCGACGTGCTTGACGAAGACTTTCTTGTACGCCGAGACCAGCGATTTGAGATCGTCGGCGTCCAATTGCACGTCGTCCCGGACGCCCTTGGCCTCCTTCGCCTTGTGCAGCGCGTCCTCGAACTCCTCGCCGGGCACGTCGCACACGGTCTTGCCGTACATCTGAATGAGCCGGCGGTACGAATCCCAGGCGAAACGGTCGTTGCCCCCGGCCTGGCGCGAGAGCCCGGCCACCGACTCGTCGTTGAGACCGACGTTGAGAACGGTCTCCATCATGCCGGGCATCGAGAACTTCGCGCCCGACCGCACGCTGACCAGCAGCGGATCGGCCGGATCGCCGAGCCGGCGGCCCATCGCCGCCTCGAGCGCGGCCAGATGCCGGTCGATCTCGTCGTCGAGACCGTCGACATGCGAGCCTTCGGCCAGGAAACGCTGGCAGGCCTCGGTGGTGATGGTGAAGCCGGCCGGAACCGGCAGGCCGAGATTGGTCATCTCCGCGAGGTTGGCGCCCTTGCCCCCGAGAAGGTCTTTGAGATCCTTGTTCCCCTCGGCGAAGTCGTAGACGAACTTTGCCATCGCCAGTCACCTCCGGTTTTGATTCCTCGGCCGAACTGGTTTCTGCCCCAAGGTTCGTAAGGCTATGCAGAGGATGGCCGAATAGTTAACAGTCCGGTGGGGTATTCCACAGGTGTTCGACACCCCCTGTTCGGTAAGCGCTTTCTCCGCGCAGTTCCGCGCAGCGGGGCCGTCGAGTAGCGTGGCCGCGGTGGAGGGACTGCGACGGCGTTGCGAGGCGAAGCTGCGGGGCCTGCGCGTGCCCGACCCCTTCGACCTCGACGAATTCTGTGACGAGGTGGCCGCCCGCCGCGGCCGGCCGCTGATCCGGCGGCCGGTTCCCGGGCTCAGCGCCGAGGCGCCCTGCGGGCTGTGGATCGGCACCGAGCGGGCCGATCACGTCTTCTTCGACCCCGGCACCTCGCCGCTGCACGCCGAGCACATCGTGCTGCACGAGTTGTCACACATCCTCTGCGGACACTCGGGGGCCGACACGGCGCTCGCGCGGCTCTTCCCCGACCTCGAGCCGGGCGCCGTGCGGCGCATGCTGGGCCGGGTCGCCTACACCGACGCGCAGGAACGCGAGGCCGAGATGATGGCGTCGCTGATCCGCGGCCGCTCCGCCCGCGGGCCGCGCACCACGCTCGGCCGGGTGGCCGACGCGCTGGGCTTCGAATGATCCTCGACGTCGCGCTCCTGGCACTGCTGTGGGGCGCGACCGTCGTACGGATCCCGACGCTCTGGCGTGACCAGCGGCAACGCGCGCTGTGGGCCGCCGTGTGCGCGATCGCGCTGGCCAAGACGGTGTCGTTCGCGCCGATCGCGGCCCAGCTCGACGTGCCGATCGTGCCGCACCTGCTCGGCGTCACCTCGGCCTACTTCCTGCTGCGCTTCATCGCGCTGGTGACCCACACCGGCGTCCGCGCCCGGCAGCTGGCCCTGCTGGTCGCGGTGCTCGTGGCCCTGTGTGTCCTCGACCTGGTCGCCCACGGCATCGACACCGAGGCCGAGCTGCTGGCCACCGAGCAGGGCTGGGCCGTCGCGGCGTACTGGGTGGTGCTCGAGGCCTACCTGGGCACGGTGCTGGTGACCACCTCGATGCTGTTCTGGCGGATCAGCGGCGGGGCGCCGGCCGGGCTCCCCCGGGCCGGGCTGCGGGTGACGTCGATCGGCACCGCCCTGGTGGCCTGCTACGCGGCGGTCAAGGGCAGCCTCGTGCTCGCCCACACCCTCGGCACGGACGTCGCCTTCTCGACCGTCGAGCCGATCGGCCGCACCGCGCAGACGAGCGGGCTCATCCTGACCATCGCCGGACTGCTGGCGCCGGCGACGAGGCGGGCCCGGGCCGCGTACGAGGCCTATCGCTCCCTGCTCGTGCTGCGCCCGCTCTGGAAGGCGATGCGCGACGCCTTTCCCGAGGTGATCCTTTTCACCCCGCGCCGCGCGGTGATCGAGCTGGCCGGCGTCGACGACGTGCACCTGCGCCTCTACCGCCGGGTCATCGAGATCCGCGACGGCATGCTGGCGCTTCGCCCGTACGCGGCCCCGCACGGCTCGTCGCCGGCCGAGGAGGCGACCGCGATCGTGGACGCCCTGCGCCGCCGTGCGTCCGGCGCCCCGCTCACCGAGCCCGGCTCGTGGGCGCCGGTCGGCCCCGCGATGGCCGACGAGGTGGCCTGGCTCAGCCGGGTGAGCCGCGGTCTCGCAGCCCCTTCTCGGACTCCCACACCCTCTGAATCAGCTCGCTGATCGTGTCGCGGCCGCGCGGCGACACGTCGGCCGCCCGCAGGGCGAGCTCGGTGACCCCGGCGTCGCGGATGGTCCGCAGCAGGTCGAGCTGCGCATCGATGCGGGTCGTGTGGTCGTCGTCGATGAAGTACGCGACGGGCACGCCGAAGTAGGTCGCCAGCGCGGTCAGATGCTGGATCGTCGGGTTGTCGCGCCGCCCGGTGCGGAGCTGCCAGATGTAGGTGTGCGAGATCGACACACCCTGCTCGGACCGGACGGCCTCAGCCACGGCCATGTAACTCGGCTCGGGCCGCAGCTGTTTGAACAATCTGTCCAAGCGGCCGGCGATGGAGAAGGCGCCCACCCGCCCCCCTCCCCGTTGGTCACCCCGCAGCCTACGACGCCATGAGCAGGGACGCGAGCCTCTCGTCCATGCACATCCCCCGATGCCGGCGCCATAAACTGACGTTGACGGACCCGATGAAGCCTAGAACACCGGATCCCGCTGCTCAAGGGCTGCGAGAAGTCGCCTTGTACTGCTCGCAGCCGCGAACTTGTATCGTCCAAGCTGTGGCGAGCATTGTGGAAGGTCGCGAAGTTACGTCCGTGTTGGACGAGCTCACCACCATGGTGGGACGCGAGGACCCCTACGGCCACTACGCGCGGCTCCGCGAGCTGGGCCCCGTGCTGCGTGACGCCGACGGCACCTTGATCGTGACCCGGTTCGCCGAGTGCCAGTCCGTCTCCCGTGATCACAAGCTCGGCAAGATGCCGGTCGAGCTGCTGCCGCACCTGGGCCTGGCCGACTGGGCCGAGCACCCGGCCCTCTACGGCTACTTCACCAGCCTGCTCGGCATCAACCCGCCCGACCACACCCGGCTGCGGCGGCTGGTCAGCTCCGGGTTCACCGGCCGCCGGGTGCAGGAGCTGCGACCGGCCACCACCCGCATGATCGACAACATGATCGAGACGATGGCCGCCGCGGGCGCCGCCGACTTCGTCTCGGCGTTCGCCTTTCCCCTGCCCTGCAACGTGATCAGCGAGCTTTTGGGCGTGCCCGAGGCCGACCGCGCCCAGTTCCAGCATCTGGTGCAGGACTGGTCGGCGGTGCTCGACGAGATCACGCCGGAGGTGCTGCTGAAGGCCGATCCGGCGGCCCAGGCGGTCCGCGACTATCTGGGCGAGCTGGCCGCCGAGCGGCGCCGGCACCCGCGCGGCGACCTGATGAGTGCCATGGTGGAACACGAGGAGGCGGGCGACCGGCTCACCTCCGACGAGTTGCTGACGATGGCCGGGCTGCTGTTCGCGGCCGGCTTCGAGACCACCACCAACCTGCTCTCGAACGGGCTGGCGGCGCTGCTCGACCACCCGGGGCAGCGGGATGCGCTGCTCGCCGACCCGGCGGCCGCCGTCGAGGAACTGCTGCGCTTCGACTCGCCGGTGCAGAACATCGACCGTACCGTGCTGGAGCCGTCCACTGTCGCCGGAGTGAGCCTGGAACCGGGGCAGCGGATCGTGGCGTACACGGGCGCCGCCAACCGCGACCCCCGCCGCTTCACCGACCCCGACCGGCTCGATCTCCGCCGGGCCGACAACGCGTCGCTCTCGTTCGGCGGGGGCATGCACTACTGCCTCGGGGCGCCGATGGCCCGGCTCGAGGCGCAGATCGCTTTTCCGCGGCTCTTCGAGCGGCTGCCGGGTCTGCGGCGGACGGAGGGGGCCGCGCGGCGGAACAGCCTCACGATCCGCGGCTTCGACGCCCTGCCGGTCTCGACGAGATGAGCCCCGGCACTCAATGCGGACCAGCACACTAAACGGATCAGCGCAGTAATCGGGCCAGCGCAGTAATCGGATCGGCACAGTAAGACGCCGCTGCGAATTCCACGGGGGAAGAACTCGCAACGGCGCACTCGGAACACTAGACGACAGCAGGCCGTCGTGTCTATCCCGCCCGGCTATCCGACACGTTGCACGACGGTGCCGACGAGCTTCTGCCAGTCGGCGTCGAAGCTCGAGGCGGCGCTGGAGGCGCCGAGGCGGTAGAGCGCGTACTGGTCCACCAGAACGACGTTTCGGCTGTTCAGGACGGCGACGGCGGTGTCCGCCGAGCCGGGGTGGGCCTTGTCGTACGTCTTGTGCCGGATCACCACGAAGCCCTTCCACCCGCCCTCGTCCAACGTTTTGATCTCGACGGTTTCGGTGTACGCCGGTTCCGCCTTGTTGTCGTTGACCGTGGCCGGGACCGACAGCTTGGGCTCACAGCCGTCGGCGACGGCCCGCAACGCCGTCTGCGCGGCCGCCGCCAGCGTCACGTCGCCGAAGACCAGCGCTGTCTGGTCGAGCGTCTGCGCGCCCTTCTGTCCCTCGTCCACGAAGGACGACGCCACCACGTCGCCGCCGGGCGGCACGCTCGGGGCGGCTGTCGTGCCGCCGCAGATGCTCACCAGCTTGGTGGTGTCGGGGCTCTGGGCCGGCGGTTGCCAGGCCGGCCCGATCTCGGCCGCCTGGAGCAGCGCGCCCCGCATCGTGGTGACGTCGATCAGCCCGGTCGGCTCCGGCGAGGGCTCGTCGTCCGACGAGCAGCCGGCCGCCGTGAGCAGGGCACAAACCGTCATCGCGGCCAGTCGGGCGACTCTTCCGGTCACGAACATCGGGCCATCCTCCCAGACCGGTGAGCGGGGCCGGCGGCGGTGCCGGAACTACTACCCACCGGCACAGGGCGGGAGACTCTCGGTGACGAATGTCGGACCCTCGGGATAGGTTGTCCCCGAGGTGAACGGCGAGGAGGGTCGCATGGCAGACATCGGCGCGCTCGCCCGGCGGCTGCGCTCCGACCTGGGCTCCGAGCAGGTCGTGACCGACCGGCAGGAACTGCGCACCTACGAGTGCGACGGCCTCGCTCACTACAAGGTCATCCCCGCCCTGGTCGTGCTGCCGCACACCGCCGGTCAGGTCGCCACCGTGGTCCGGGCCTGCGCCGAAGCCGGGGTGCCGTTCGTCGCCCGCGGCTCCGGCACCGGGCTGTCCGGCGGCGCCCTGCCGCATGCCGAGGGCGTCCTGATCGTCACGGCCCAGATGCGCCGCATCGTCGAGATCGCGCCGGCCGACGAGCGGGCCGTGGTCGAGCCCGGCGTCATCAACCTCCAGGTCACCCGGGCCGCCGCCCCGCACGGCTACTACTACGCGCCCGACCCGTCCAGCCAGCAGATCTGCTCGATCGGCGGCAACGTCGCCGAGAACTCGGGCGGCGCGCACTGCCTCAAGTACGGCTTCACCACCAACCACGTCACCGGCCTGCAGATCGTGACCCCCGACGGCGACCTGGTGCGGCTCGGCGGCCGGGCGCCCGACCCGCCGGGCTACGACCTGATCGGCGCGTTCGTCGGCTCCGAGGGCACCCTCGGCGTCGCCACCGAGGTGACCGTGCGCCTGACCAGGCTGCCCGAATCGGTGCGCACGCTGCTCGCAGCCTTCCCCAGCATCGACGCCGCCGGCGCGGCCACCTCGGCGATCATCGCGGCCGGCGTCGTGCCGGCCGCGATCGAGATGATGGACGCGCTCGCCATCGAGGCGGCCGAGGCGGCGGTCGCCTGCGGCTATCCGCCGGGCGCGGCGGCCGTGCTGATCGTCGAGCTCGACGGGCCGTCGGCCGAGGTCGAGGCCCAGTTCACCGAGGTCACGTCGTTGTGTCGCGGCGAGGGTGCGTTCGAGATCCGCATCGCGGCCGACGACGCCGAGCGGGCCCTGTTCTGGAAGGGCCGCAAGTCCGCCTTCGCCGCCGTGGGCCGCATCAGCCCCGACTACATCGTGCAGGACGGCGTGATCCCGCGGACGGCGTTGCCCGAGGTGCTGCGGCGCATCGGCGAGGTGGCTTCCTCCCACGGCGTACGAGTGGCGAACGTCTTCCACGCGGGCGACGGCAACCTGCACCCGCTGGTGCTGTTCGACGCCCGGGTCGACGGCGAGGCCGAGCGGGCCGAGACGGTCTCGGGCGCGATCATCGACCTCTGCGTCGAGTACGGCGGCTCGATCACCGGCGAGCACGGCGTCGGCATGGACAAGGCGAAATACATGCCCCGCATGTACAGCGACGACGACCTCGAGACGATGCAGCTGGTGCGCTGCGCGTTCGACCCGGCCCACCTGGCCAACCCCGGCAAGATCTTCCCCACGCCGCGGCTGTGTGGCGAGCGGCCGGGCAGCGACATCGCCGCGCGCTTCCCGGGCGTGGAGGTCTTCTGATGGGTGCGCTCGCCGTTGCCGCCGTTCCTGTTCTGCGGGTTGTGGTCTTTTGATGGGCGCGCTCGCAGCTTCTGCCCCTCGGGGGGTGGTCCTCTGATGGGCGCGCTCGATGAGCTGACTCGGCCCGCCTGCGATGACGACCACGTCGGCGGGATGCCGGCCCGGCTGGTCGCCACGCCGGCCTCGACCGGCGAGGCGGCGGCGGTGGTGGCCGCTTCCCGGGGCCTGGCGGTGGTGGTGCGGGGTGGCGGCACCAAGGTGCACTGGGGCCCGCCCCCGCGCTCGCTCGACCTGATCATCGACACGCGGCGGCTGGCCGGCGTCGTCGAGCACGCGGCGGGCGACCTGATCACGGTGCTCCGGGCGGGCACCCCGCTCGGCGATCTCGCGCTCGGCGACCAGCAGCTGGCACTGGACGCGCCGGCCGGGGCGACGGCCGGCGGGGTGGTGGCGACCGCCGCCAGCGGGCCGCGGCGGCTGCAATACGGCACGGCACGCGACCTTCTGATCGGCATCACGGTCGTCCGGCCCGACGGGGTGGTCGCCAAGGCGGGTGGCAAGGTGGTCAAGAACGTCGCCGGCTACGACCTCGGCAAGCTCTACACCGGGTCGTACGGCACGCTCGGGCTGATCACCGAGTGCGTGTTCCGCCTGCATCCGCGGCCGGCGGCTTCCGTGTACGTGCGCTCGACCGCCCCGGCCCAGGCCGTGCCCGCGATCCTCGCCGCGCAGGTCGCGCCGACCGCGATCGAGCTCGACACCGCCACGGGCGAGCTGACCGTGCTGCTCGAGGGCACGCCCGCCGGCGTACGGGAAAGGTCGGCCCTGATCGAGAAGTTGCTGGCCGGCGAGGTCAGCGAGGCCGCGCCCGGATGGTGGGGCCGCGACCCGTGGGCGGCCGACGAGATCGGGATGAAGCTGTCGGTGCCGCTCTCGAAGGTGCCGGCGCTCGTCGGGCTGGGGTCGGCGCTGCGCGGATCGGCCGGCGCCGGGGTGCTCTATGCCGCGGCGCGCGACATCACCGAGGTCGAACGGCTGCGGGCCCAATGCGTGCGCGGCGGCGGGCATGCCGTCGTGCTGACCGCGCCGGCCGAGGTGCGCGACATCCTCGACATGTGGGGTCCGGTGCCGGGGCTGGCGGTGATGCGCCGGATCAAGGATCAGTTCGATCCGGAGCACCGGTTCGCGCCGGGACGCTTCGTGGGAGGCATCTGATGGTCGACGCCACCTGGGGCACCGGCCCAGCCGACGACGGGAACGCCCGGGGCGCCGGCGGGGCGCCGCGTGACGTGCTCGGGCCGGTTGATGACGGGCGGGCCTTCGACGATCATCATCCGCCCCGGGCCGACCTGATCGCCGACTGTGTGCACTGCGGCTTCTGCCTGCCGGCCTGCCCGACGTACGTGTTGTGGGGCGCCGAGGCCGACTCGCCGCGCGGCCGCATCTATCTGATGAACGAGGGCGTCAACGGCGAGCCGCTGAGCGGTTCGATGGTCGAACACTTCGACAAGTGCCTGGGCTGCATGTCGTGTGTGACCGCGTGCCCGTCGGGCGTGCGGTACGACCGCCTCATCGAGGACACGCGGGCCCAGGTCGAGCGGCGCTTCACCCGCGACCGCGGCGACGCCCTGCTGCGGCGGGCCATCTTCGCGCTCTTCCCGTACCCGCGCCGGCTCCGCCTGCTGCGGGGCCCCCTGCGGGCGTACCAGAAATCGGGTCTGCAGCGGCTCGTGGCTCGCAGCGGCCTGCTCGAGAGGCTGGGCCCGACGCTGACCACCCTCGAATCGCTCGCGCCGCGCCTGCACAAGGTCCCGCGCCCGCCGCGCCGGGTGCCCGCCCGCGGCGCCCGGCGCGCGGTCGTCGGCATGCTGACCGGGTGTGTGCAGGGCGCCTTCTTCCCCGAGGTCAACTCCGCGACCGTACGCATCCTCGCCGCGGAGGGCTGCGAGGTCGTGATCCCGCCCGGCCAGGGCTGTTGCGGCGCCCTGAGCGTCCACAACGGACGCCGGGAGGAGGCGCTCGGCTTCGCCCGCCGCCTGATCGACACGTTCGAGCACACCGGGATGGACTACTTCGTGGTCAACGCGGCCGGCTGCGGCTCCTCACTGAAGGAGTACGGCGAGCTGCTGGCCGACGACCCTGTGTACAAGGTGCGGGCCGCAGCCTTCGCCGCGAAGGTGCGCGACCTCGCGGAGCTGCTGGACGCCCTGGGCCCGGTCGCCCAGCGCCACCCGCTGCCGCTGACGGTGGCCTACCACGACGCCTGCCACCTCGGTCACGCCCAGGGCATCCGCGCCCAGCCGCGTGCGCTGCTGCGCGGCATTCCCGAGCTGAGGCTGCGCGAGATCGCCGACCCCGAGCTGTGCTGCGGCTCGGCCGGCATCTGGAACATCCTCAACCCCGTCCCCGCGGCCGAACTCGGCGACCGCAAGGCCGCCGACGTCCTCGCCACCGGCGCCGACCTGCTCGTTACGGCCAACCCCGGCTGCATGATGCAGGTGACCGCCGCCCTCAACCGCCAGGGCGCCACGATGGCGATGGCCCACACCGCCCAGGTCCTGGACGCCTCGATCCGCAACCTCGGCGCCGCCGCGCTGCGCTCCTGACCGAGTCCTGCGCGAAGCGCGTGCCCGCGCTGGCTCAGGCGTTGCGCTCGATCGTGCTGCGTTCGATGCAGAATTCGTTGCCCTCGGGGTCCTGCATTGTCACCCAGCCCATGCCCTCACGGGTGCGGTGGTCCTCGAAGAGCTTGGCGCCGAGAGCGGTGAGCCGGTCGACCTCCTCGTCGCGGGTGCGCTCGTCGGGCACCCAGTCGATGTGCAGGCGGTTCTTCGCGGACTTGGCCTCAGGCACGCGAATGAACAGCAGGCCGGGCACGGGCGAAGGAGCCTCCACCAGCACCTCGTCGTCGCCGGGCACGTCCTCGTCGCTCAGCGGCCAGCCGGTGACCTCGCTCCAGAAACGGGCCAGCTCGTACGGCTCGGAGCTGTCGACCGTCAGGTGTCGAAGAATCATGGTCAGAGACTAATGGGAGGCACGCATTGACGTTCGACGACGCCGGACGTGTCGCTGAGGAATGATACAGAGGAGAGGTCATTCCGAACCGCAGCGCAGCCATGGTCAGGGATGGCAGGGATTTCCGTTCGCCGTCGAGTGCCTGTTGGCCGGAGGCGACGGCTTCGCCGAGATCTCCGGCTCGGGCGGCGGCTACGCCGAGAGTGATACGGGCCTCGGCGACTCTCATGGGCTTGCGCTCGGCGCCATCGCAGTCTGTGGAGCTGCGGACCCGAAGACTCGAATCTGCGAGGGATGGTGGCTGGACTCTCAGGTTCGCCGCTCGCGGTCGGTCAGGACCAGGAGCAGGGCGACGAGGGTAGTGCCGGCCACGATGTGCTGCTTGTCGATCAAGCTGCGGATGTCGTCGAGGGGAATCCAGTCGATCCGGTCGCTTTCGAAGGCGTCCTCGGGATCGCCGATGTGTTCGGCGCGGTCTGCACGGAAAATGTGGTGTTGCGAGGTCATGATGCCGGGTGAGGGTTGGGTGTAGATCAGGGGCCGGATCGGCCCGGTTGCGCCTCGTCCAGGGCCGCACCCTGGTCGCCCCCGACCTGTTCGACCGGCTGACTCGCCGGATCACTACCGAACACCCGGACCTCGACGACGGAATGCCGCATCGGATCCTCGACCAGGCGCTCGCTTTCCTCGGCACCAGTGCCACCGCGACCCAGCCGCTCGGCCCGTCCGAGCTGGTCGACATCGGCTGGCACACCTTCATCCTCTACACCGTCGACTACGCCGCGTTCTGCGAGCGGGTGGCCGGCCGGTTCATCCACCACGTCCCCGACGACGACCCCAACGACCAGGGCGGTACCCCGCCGACCATCCCGACCACCCTCACGGACACCGTGACCGCGATCCGCGCGGCCGGGTTCGCTCTCGACGCCGAACTCTGGCATCGAGCGGCCGACTGCAGCAGCAAGTGCACCCAGTGCCATGCCGGATGCACCGACAGCCCGACCCGCTGATCCGCACACGTTGGTGCCGGGACCGTACGCTGGTCCCCGGCACCAACGTGTGGACGGAGAGCGTCATGGCCCGGCAGCAGTGGGAACAGCTCCCCGCAGCGGTACGCGACGCGATCACCGCCCGATGTGGCCCGATCGAGCACGTCCACGACGCGAGCGCCGGCTCAATCGGCGATTTCGCAGCGACTCTCGGCGTCCACGACGTCGGCCGGTTATTTTGCAAAGGCGCTCAGCTTGACACCGACCGGGTTGGCTTCCTGCGCAACGAGATTCGCCTCAACCAGCACCTGCCCGGCGACCTGGCCCCCAGGCTGCGCTGGCATGCCGAAACGGCAGGGTGGTTGGTCGCCGTCTTCGATCACGCCCCTGGCGTGTGCGCGGACCTGCGGCCCGGCTCGCCGGACTTACCTGTCGTCGCCGCCACCCTGACCCGCATGGCTGCGGCACTCACGCCATGTCCACCGGTCAACATTCAACCAGCCACCGCTCGCTGGGGACGTCTGCTCGACCCCTCTCTGGTCGACGGAGACACCCTGCTGCACACCGACATGACCCACAACAACTTCCTGATCACCGACGGCCGTGCGCAGGTGGTGGACTGGTCCATGCCGTGCCGGGGTGCGGTCTGGCTCGACACTGCCCGCATGCTGGTCCGGCTCATCCGCGCCGGGCACTCCCCTACCCAGGCCGAATCCTGGGCCGCCCAGCTGCCGACCTGGGCCCACGCCAACCCCGACGCCGTCGATGCGTTCGCCGCCGCCCTGGCCAAGCTGTCACGCCGGCTACGCGACAACAGCACTGATGCGCCTCATCTGGCCGAGATGGCTACAGCAAGCGACGCGTGGTTACAGCACCGCCTCCTACAACGCTATAGGCCCCGATCGGTGCCGAGTCCTGCGCGTATGCAGTAAGCAAAACCTGCCGTGCTGGAAGTTGTCGCACGCGTGGACACCCACGCGGTATGACACGCGTCGAGTTGGGGCGGCGAAGTAGTCATCGGTGAGGCTTTTCGGCTCGCCTTTGCGGCCGGTGTTCTGCGGGACCCGGTAGAGCAGGCGGGGTCGATGACCGGCCCGGCCGGCGTGACGGTCTTGTGAACATTCGGCCGTGTCGCCGACTTCTGAACATCGCCGCGGTTTGTAGTCGAACCTGCTCCCGGCGGGCGCGTGCCTGCGGCCCGGAGGGGCCGACGGCCCGGACCGCCCAGACCGCCCCAGCCGGTGAACGATCTACGAAATTGCTGTACTGGGGTGGGGTGGCTGGTTGTAGGCGGTGTTTTGCCAGGCCAGGGCCTCGCGGTACTGGATGTCGTGCAGCAGCGTGAGCACGCGGCGGTCGGTCTGGATCGGGGTCGAGTAGATGCGCAGGGCGGTGTTGTCCGCGGTCGGCCAGATGACCTCCTCGCGCCAGTCGCCGAGCAGGTCGCCGCTCAGTGACGGGGTTGCCTTGGTGCCGTTGTTGGAGTGGACGCCGCTCGCGGTGAGCAGGCGGGTGTCGGACGATGTGCCGTACTTGTCGATGCGGGTCTGGTCGAGCAGTTCGCGCTGGGGGTCGCCGTCCCACCAGATCACGAAGTTGGCCGAGCTCGGCTTGCGGCTCGACACCACCGAGCCGGACGGGCCGCGCACGCCGTCGACCGCCGACGACCAGCTCTCCGCGCCGGGGCTGCCGGCCCAGATGTCGGCCGAGACGCCGCGTCCGTTGTCGCCGCTGGCCGGGGTGCTCCACAGGATCTGACCCGTGCGGGCGTCGGCGAACCACGACGACGGCTTGCTGGCGTCCTCGTCGACCTTGAAGACCTCGAGGCCCGTACGGGACGGGTCGAGATCACCGACGTGCAGGGCGTCGCCGTGGCCGTGCCCGGTGTTCCAGAGCTTCGCGCCGTTGTCGTCGATCGCCAGGGAGCCGTACACGATCTCGTCGCGGCCGTCCCGGTCGACGTCGGCCACCGAGAGCTGGTGGTTGCCCTGCCCGGCGGTGCCGCTGTTGGTGGAGCTGTTGCTGTCGAACGTCCAGCGACGGGTCAGCGCGCCGTTGCGGAAATCCCAGGCGACGATCACGCTGCGGGTGTAGTAGCCGCGCGCCATGATCAGGCTGGGCCGGCTGCCGTCGAGGTAGGCGGTGCCGGCCAGGAAGCGGTCGACCCGGTTGCCGTACGAGTCGCCCCAGCTGCTGACCGTGCCGCGGGCCGGCTCGTAGTTCACGGTGGACAGCGCGGCGCCGGTGCGGCCGTCGAACATCGTCAGGTATTCGGGGCCGCTGAGCACGTAGCCCGAGGAGTTGCGGTGGTCGGCGCTCGAGGTGCCGATCACCTGGCCGGTGCCGGACACGGTGGCGTCGGCCGTCTTCATGGCCACCTCGGCCCGGCCGTCGCCGTCGTAGTCGTACACCTGGAACTGGGTGTAATGCGCCCCGGCCCGGATGTTGCGGCCGAGGTTGACGCGCCAGAGCCGGGTCCCGTCGAGTTTGTACGCGTCGACGTACACCGGATCGGTGACGCCGGACTGCGAGTTGTCCTTGGCGTTCAACGGCTCCCACTTGAGCACCAGGTCGAGCCGGCCGTCGCCGTCGAGGTCGCCGGTGGAGGCGTCGTTCGCGGCGTACAGGGAGCTGTTGGGATTCTGGATCGGGACGTCGAGATAGCCGTTGCCGAAGGTCAGGGACGGGCCGTCGGCCGCCTGCTCAACCCCGTTCAGTACGGCGCGTACGGTGTACGCGGCGTTGGCGGCCGCACCGGCGTCCAGGTAGTTGGTCGACGTCGTCAGCGGCGATCCGTTGACCTTGGTGGCGCCGCGGTAGACGTTGAAGCCGATCCCGGCCGGATCGGTGGCCAGCCAGCGCCAGCTGACCAGGTTGGCCGAGCCCGAACGAACGCTGATCACGCCGCGGTCGAGGCGTTCGCGCTGCTTGCCATCGGCGGGCGCCGTCGTGGTCGGCGGCGGCGTAGTGGGCGGCGGCGTCGTGGTCGGTGGCGTCGTGGTCGGGGGCGTCGTAGTCGGGGGCGGTGTCGTGGTGGGCGGCGGCGTGGTCGGCTGTGTCGCTCCCGTGCACGCGACGCCGTTCAAAGTGAACGTTCCCGGTGTGGCGGCGTCGCCGTTGGCGTTGAAGCCGAATCCGGCCGTGCCGTTCGTGGCGAGCGCGGCGTTCCAGCCGGCGTCGCGCACCGTCACGGCCGAACCGGACTGGGTGACCGCGCCGTTCCACAACGACGTGATCGTCTGACCCCCGGGCAGGGCGAAGCCCAGCGTCCAGCCGTTGAGCGGGTCGCCCAGGTTGGTCACGTCGACGGTGGCGCCGAAGCCGCCGGGCCAGGAGTTCGTGACGGCGTAGCGCACCTGGCAGCCGGCGGCGGCATCGGCCCGGGTCGCCACCATGACGCCCGCACCGGCAGTGACGACGGCGAGGACGGCCGCGATCTTTCCTCTTCTGGCCACGAGCGGTCCTTAGATCGAGGGACATGAATGGGAGCGTTCCCAGGGTGGAGTATCGCGACGTTTCGGTCAAGGTTGGATTGGGAGCGCTCCCATGGGATAGTGCCTTCATCCACTTTCATCGATCCCCCCGCCGGAGCGCCCGATGCCCAGACGAAGGTTGACCGTTCTCGTTGCTGCGACCGCCCTCGCGGCCGGCTCCGTCGCCGTCGCCGCCGCGGGCCCGGCTTCGGCCGCCGCCGGCTGCCAGGTCCGCTACGCCGTCTCGAGTTCCTGGCCGGGTGGCTTCGGCGCCGCCGTCGACATCACCAACCTGGGCGACCCGCTGGCCGCGTGGACCTTGACGTTCTCGTTCGGCGCGGGCCAGACGGTCACCCAGCTCTGGAACGGCGCGGCAACCCAGTCCGGGGCGGCGGTCACCGTACGCAACGCCTCGTGGAACGGCGCGCTGGCGACCAACGGGACGGTGTCCTTCGGCTTCAACGGCTCCTCGACCGGCAGCAACCCGATCCCCACAGCGTTCGCCCTCAACGGCGCCGTGTGCAACGGCCCGACGCCGAGCACGCCCCCGCCGAGCACCACACCACCGGCGACCACTCCCCCAACCACGCCACCGGCCGGCTCCCCCGTCAAAATCATGGCGCTGGGTGACTCGATCACCGGCTCCCCCGGCTGCTGGCGGGCCCTGCTCTGGCAGAAATTGCCCGCCGCCCGGGTCGACTTCGTGGGCACCCTGCCCGGCCAGGGCTGCGGTTTCCCGTACGACGGGGATAACGAGGGCCACGGCGGCTTCCTCGCCACGAACGTCGCCAACCAGAACCAGCTCGTGGGCTGGCTCGCGGCCACCGACCCCGACATCGTCCTCATGCACTTCGGCACGAACGACGTCTGGAACAACCTGCCCCCGTCGACGATCCTGGCCGCGTTCACCCGCATGGTCGGCCAGATGCGGGCGTCCAACCCGGCCATGAGGATCCTGGTCGCCCAGATCATCCCCATGAACGCCTCGAACTGCGCCGACTGCGCCCAGCGCGTGGTCGACCTGAACGCGGCCATCCCGGCCTGGGCCGCCGGCCTCTCGACAGCCACCTCCCCGATCACAGTCGCCGACCAGTTCACCGGGTTCGTCCCCGCCACCGACACGTACGACGGAGTCCACCCCAACGACGCCGGCAACGCGAAGATCGCCAACCGCTGGTACCCGGCTCTCTCCGCCGCCCTCGGCTGACCGCAGCTGGATCCAGCGTCTGTTCCAGCGGCCGACCAGTTCATCGGCTTCGGCCGACCACCAGCTGGATCTCGAGCGGTGCGGCTACCTCGCCTTCCGGGGTCACGAAAGGCTCCAGAGCCTGCCGGCTGTCGGCGACGATGCGCCGGCGGGCCTGGTCGTCCACATGGCCGGCCAGGGGAAGAAGCTCGGCCTTGATGAACGCGTCCATGGTGGGCAGGCGGGTGGCGCTCGTCCACGTGGTGAGGTGGTCGATCCGCCAGCCTGCCTCCTCGCACTGCGCGGACAGCCGGTCGGGGTCGCCGGCCGCGAAGTAGCCCGCGATCACCTCGCTCGCCGACGGGACGGCGTGGCGGGCGACCAGCTCGGCCAGCGCCACGTAGCCCGGGCTCGCCGCGAGCCGGCCCGGCACCTGCAGGCCCAGCCGCCCGCCCACCCGGGCCATCTCGCGCAGCGCGGCCACCCCGTCGGCGAAGTACATCAGCGCCGCCTGCGACACCACCACATCGAACGCGTTGTCGGCGAAGGGCAGGGCCGAGGCATCGCCCACGCACCAGTTCAGGGTGGGCCGCTCGCGCCGGGCCACCGTCAGCATCGCGGGATTGCGGTCGAGCCCGATCACTCGCCCGGCCGTCGAGGCACGCGCCACGACGCCGGTGCCGCAGGCCACGTCCAGCATCGACTCCTCGATGTCCGGCGCGACCGCCTCGATCAGGCGACGGGCCAGACCGGCGAAGAGCGCGGGGACGAAGGTGCTTTCGTAGAACTCGGCGGCGTCCGCCGAGAGGGCGTACGTGTGCTCGCTCATCACCCCAGCAGACACCGCCGAGCCACCGGGCGGCAGTCCGGTGGCGGACCCGCCGGTCTGCCGGTTTCCGCGAATCGTCGCGAGAAGCCCATGCCCGGGCGAAGGCGGCGTCAGGTGAAGGTGTTGTGTTGCACGTTGCCGTCACCGATCACCAGGCCGCGTACGTCCTGGGCATGGACGACGTACCGGCCCGCCGGTGGATCGTGGCGCGTCTCGGCTCGGGCGGCCAGCCGATCGAGCAGGGCGAACAGCACCTCCGCGGACGCCCGGGCGGCGAACCGCCGGTAGCGGTCGTCCTTGTCGGCGTCGGCGTGGTCCACGACGCCCTTGACGACCAGCCACCGCGGCGTCTTCTGGGCCTCGGCCACGGTGGCGATGGTGGCCGCCTCCATGTCGAGGCCGGCCACCGTGCGTACGCCTGACGCCTTCAGCCTGGACCAGGTCGCGCCGTCACCGACGACGGCGCTGCCGCTGGCGACCGGCCCGGCCACCACCGCGTACGGCAGTGTGCCGGGACCGTCCACGTCGTCGTAGAGCGCCCGAGTGATGACCGATCGGCCCCGATCCGTGAGGGCCAGGCTGTCCTGAGCCCATCCGACCAGGCCTTCCGACTCCATCGCCGACAGGCGGGCCGGCCAGGCGCCGGGCGGGAAGTAGCGGCCGCGCGCCGGATGCTCCCTCGGATTCTGCCCGGCCATCAGCCGCTCGAGGAACCAGAGCCGGGACTCCTGTTCGGTGGCCACGCCGTGACTCGGCAGCCCGGCCGGGTCGAATTCCTGCGCCGCCCGGAACCAGTCGGCGTCCAGCCGGTACTGCCGGTGATCCGGCGTGAAGCCCGCCGGCGTCTGCTTGCCCTCGTCGTGCTCGTACGCCACTTCGGCGACGACCACGTCGCCCAGCGCCACCACGGACGGGTTGCCCGCGCACACCCCGGACATCGCCAGACAGCCCGGCCGCAGTTCACCGGTCAGGCTGGTCGCGAGCGGCCCGGCGCTGCGGCCGCCCATGCGGACGGGCCGGGCCAGCGCAACCGACAGGACCCGTCCATCGGCACAGCGGTAATCGCCACGAACGTACGGATCACCGCCGTCCGCCTCGTGCGGAGTCCACGCGACGCCGGCCGCGGCCCGTGCGGCGTCGAACTCTTCCTTCAGCGCCGCAATGATCAGCACATCGACGTACGCCATGCCGCCACGATACCGGCGGCCGCGATCAGGCCTCGGCGAGGAGCTCCTTCACGCGGGGAACGACCTTCGTGCCGTACAGCTCGATCGCGGTCAGCATCTTGTCGTGCGGCAGGGTGCCGGCGGAGTACTTCAGGTCGAAGCGCTGGATGCCGAGGTGCTTGATGGTGTGCGCGACCTTCTGGGCCACCGTCTCGGGCGAGCCGACGTGCCACGCGCCGTCGCGGACGTCGTTCTCGAAGCGGTCGCGGCTCAGCGGCGGCCAGCCCCGTTCGCGGCCGATCCGGTTGAGCATGGTGCGGGCGTGCGGCCAGAGCGTCTCGACCGCTTCCTCGTCGGTCTCGGCGACGAAACCGGGGCAATGCGCGGCCACGGGCTGCGACGGCTGCTCGAACTCCTCGAGGGCGCGCTGGTAGAGCTCCACGTACGGCGCGAAGCGCACCGGCTCGCCGCCGATGATCGCGAGGACCAGCGGCAGACCGTGGCGCGCGGCCCGGACCACCGACTCGGGGCTGCCGCCGACGCCGATCCAGGTGCGGATGCGCCCGGACTCGGTCTTCGGGTAGGCCTGCAGGCCGTTCAGCGGCGGGCGGACCGTTCCCTCCCAGCTCACCGGGCCCTCGTCGAGCAGCTTGACCATGAGGTCGGCCTTCTCCTCGAACAGCCGCTCGTAGTCGTGCAGGTCGAAGCCGAACAGCGGGAACGACTCGGTGAACGAGCCCCGGCCCAGGATGATCTCGGCGCGGCCGTGCGACACGGCGTCGAGCGTGGCGAAACGCTCGAAGACGCGCACGGGGTCGTCGGAGCTGAGCACGGTGACCGCGGTGCCGAGCCGGATGCGCTCGGTGCGGGCGGCGATGGCGGCGAGCACGATCTCGGGTGCGGAGACCGCGAAGTCGTCGCGGTGGTGCTCGCCGAGGCCGAACCCGTCGACGCCGACCCGCTCGGCCAGCACGGCCTGCTCGACGACGTTGCGGATCACCTGCGCGTACGGAAGCTTCTGGCCGTGTTCGTCGACGGTGACGTCGCCGAAGGTGTCGAGTCCGAATTCCACCATGATCACTCTACCGAGCCGGCCGGCCCTTCAACCGGCGGCCCATCTCGCGCGCGATCTCGTTCCGGGCGTCGCGCTCGGCCAGCACCTGCCTCTTGTCGTACGACTTGAGGCCGCGCGCCATCCCGAGCTCGACCTTGGCCCAGCCCTCGTTGAAGTACATCGAGAGCGGCACCAGGGTGAGCCCGTTGCCGTCGCGCAGCTGGGCCAGGATCTTCAGGATCTCGGACTTGTGCAGCAGGAGCTTGCGGGTGCGGCGCGGCGCGTGGTTGGTCCAGCTGCCGTAGCCGTACTCCGCGATGTGCAGCCCGTAGAGCATGATCTCGCCCTCGTGCTCGCCGGCGAACGCGTCGACGAGCGACGCGCGGCCCTCGCGCAGCGACTTCACCTCGGTGCCGGCCAGCACGAGACCCGCCTCGTACGTGCGGAGGATCGCGTAGTCGTGCCGCGCCTTCTTGTTCGAGGCGATCATCTTGCGTCCGGTCTCCCTGCTCACGCAGGAACGATAGCTTTACGGCACCGGCCGCCGCATCGAATAAGTGACGCTGCTCAGCCGGTGGGGCTCGTTGTGGACGTGCATGGCGGCGCGATCGAACGCCTGCCAGCCCGCCGCGCCGGCCCGGTTGAGGTGGCGCAGATCGTCGAAGCGCTCGTCGGTGCCCCAGCGCAGGGTACCGCCGGGGTGGTGGAAGGTGGCCGTCCAGTCCATGAACCGGTCGGCGCCGAGCGTGCCCGCGGCGCGGTATTCGAGCCGCGCGTATTCCCAATTGGTCACCAGTGGATTATGCCGAAATGACCTTGGCCCCCGCGACCTGAGCGGCCCAAGGGACGTTCCCTGCCATCCTCGGCCATTGTGGACGGAACGTGTCAGGGGTCACCCTGAAATCACCCTGAGTAGGATTCAGGTGACCTCACGTCCGGGCTTACGCTCCGCCAGTCTGACACCACGTTCGGGGGGAACGCATGGCTACGGGTGGGGTGGCGAGGCTGGTCTGCGGCCGCTGGTCGAAGTGGGTCGTGCTCGCGTTGTGGGTCGTCGTGCTGGGCCTGGCCGGGCCGCTGGCCGGCAAGCTCGGCGAGGTGCAGGAGAACGACAACTCGGCCTGGCTGCCCGGCGGCGCCGAGTCGACCCAGGTGGCCGAGCTGCAACGGCAGTTCCAGCCGGACGACATCGCGCCGGCCATCGTCGTCTACGAGCGTACGGGCGGCCTCACCGGCGCCGACCGCGCCGCGGCCGCCGACGACGCGCGGGCCCTGGCCGGCACCGAGGGGGTCAGCGGCCAGATCGCCGGTCCGATCGAGTCGCCGGACAAGGCGGCCCTCGAGATCATCGTCCCCATCCGGATCGACAGCGACGGCTGGGAGGCCCTGCCCGACATCGCCGAGGGTGTCAAGAACACCGCCGAGGAGGGCGCGCCCGCCGGCCTCGACGTCTACCTGGCCGGCCCGGTCGCCGTCGCGGCCGACTCGGCCGGCGCCTTCGCCGGCATCGACGGCACCCTGCTCTACACGACGCTCACCGTCGTCGCGATCATCCTGCTCATCACGTATCGCAGCCCGGTGCTCTGGCTGCTGCCCATCCTGACCGCGGGCGTGGCCCTGGCCGCCTCCCAGGCGCTGATCTATCTGCTGGCCGAGCACGCCGGGCTGACGGTCAACGCGCAGAGCGCGGGCATCCTCACGGTGCTCGTCTTCGGCGCCGGCACCGACTATGCCCTGCTGCTGGTCGCGCGCTACCGCGAGGAGTTGCGCCGCCACAAGGACAGACACGAGGCGATGCAATTCGCCCTGCACCGCGCGGGCCCGGCCATCATCGCGAGCGCGGCCACCGTGGCGATCGGCATGACGTGCCTGACCCTGGCCGAGCTCAACTCGACCGCCGGGCTGGGCCCGGTCGCCGCGCTCGGCATCGTGGTCGGACTGGCCGCGATGGTCACCCTGCTGCCGGCGTTGCTGGTCGTCTTCGGCCGCTGGCTGTTCTGGCCGGTGCGTCCCCGGTTCGGCACGCCCGAGCCCACCGCCACCGGCCTCTGGGCCCGGCTCGGCGGCCGCATCGCCCGCCGGCCGCGGCGGGTGTGGATCACCACGGCGGTCGTGCTCGGCGCGATGGCGCTGGGGCTGTTGCAGCTCAACGCGACCGGGCTCAGCCAGGCCGACCAGTTCACCACCGAGCAGCCCTCGACGGTCGCCGAAGAGGCCCTGGCCCGGCACTTCCCGGCCGGCGGCGGTCAGCCCGTGACGGTGATCGCCAACGCGGCGAGCGCGACTGAGGTCAGCCGGGGCCTGGCCGCGGTGCCCGGCATCAGCGAGGTCGCCGAGCCGGTCGTACGCGGGAATCTGGCGCTCATCGACGGCACGCTGGCCAGTGCGCCCGACAGCAGGGCGGCGCAAGAGACGGTCGAGCGGGCCCGAGACGCTCTGCACGCCATCCCGGGCGCGGACGCGAAGGTCGGCGGCGGCACGGCGATCCTGCTCGACATCAACACGGCCAACGACCACGACAACCGGCTCATCATCCCGCTCGTCCTGCTGGTCGTGCTGGTGATCCTCGGCCTCTTGCTGCGGGCGGTGGTGGCGCCGCTGATCCTCATCGGCACGGTCGTGCTCTCCTTCGCGGCGGCGCTGGGCGTCAGCGTGCTCGTCTTCCGGCACCTGCTCGACTTCCCGGCCGAGGACACGTCGTTCCCGCTGTTCGTCTTCGTCTTCCTGGTCGCCCTGGGCATCGACTACAACATCTTCCTGATGACCCGGGTACGGGAGGAGGCGGCGACCCACGGCACCCGGCGCGGCGCCCTGATCGGCCTGGCCGCGACCGGCGGCGTGATCACCTCGGCCGGCATCGTGCTCGCCGGCACGTTCGCCGCGCTGGCCAGCCTGCCGCTGGTCGCCTTCGTGCAGATCGGCTTCGCGGTGGCGTTCGGCGTCCTGCTCGACACGCTGATCGTCCGCTCGGTGCTGGTGACCGCGCTCAACCTCGACGTCGGCCGCTGGATGTGGTGGCCGAGCCGGCTGAGCCACAAGCTCGACGAACCGGGCGACCAGCCCGGAACGCCGTTGTCGTCATCTGAACCCGAACTTACGCACTGAGCCTCCGGCCGCGCATCCTCATCACGTCCGAACTGAGGAGGCATAGCCGATGACGGCTGTCCGTGTTCACTCCTATGGCAAGCGACCCTCGATCGACGACGTTCCGGTGCTCGACTTCGCGCAGGGCCCGTTCGACGGACTGCAGAACCCCGGTGCCCTTGTTCATCACCCCAGCCTGCGGCCCTGATAGAGATGGTGGAAGACCGTCGACTGATCGCGCGAGAGGGACCCCGACATGATCTTCATTACCGCCAAGTTCCCGATCAGGCCCGAGTTCGCGGACCGCTGGCCCGAGATCGCCGGCCCGTTCACCACGGCGACGCGGGGCGAGCCGGGCTGCCTGTGGTTCGACTGGTCCCGCAGCCTCGACGACCCGACCGAGTACGTGCTGGTGGAGGCGTTCCGGGACGGTGACGCGGGCGCCGCCCACGTCGGGTCGGCCCACTTCAAGCAGGCACAGCGGGACCTGCCACAGTACCTGCGAGCCACTCCCAAGATCGTGAGTCAGACTGTTGATCAGGATGATTGGTCCGAACTGGGGGAGCTCGCCGTCGAATAGGCGCACGGTCGTGCCCGACCGGAGGTTCACCGCGGTTGAGCGCTCTTCCTACCGTGGGTCCCCCGGGACCCAGGAGGAGATTCGTGCGTGTGGCCCTGGCCGCGGTGGTGGCGGCCGTGCTGCTGGCGGTCGGCGGCGTCGTTGTGTGGACGCTCCGCTCGCCGGTGACGGCCGTCCAGGTCAGCGCGACGCGTGGCGGCACGGTCACCACCGACGAGGGTGTCTCCGTGCGGTTCGCGCCCGGCGCGTTGAGCGAGGACACCGAGGTCCGCGTCGTCCCCCGGCCCAGCATCGCGGCGCCGCACGGGCTCACCTGGCTCACCGAGCCGGTCGACATCGAACTCGGCGACGCGCGCCTGCTGACGTCGGCCACCCTCCGGCTCCCGCTGCGCGGCCCCGCGGGCGACGGCGACGGCCTGACCACGGTGGTGTCGCGCGGCGAGGACGGGGTGTGGACCGGTCAGGGTGGCATGGTCGACCCGGCGAACGGCACGATCAGCACGATCGTCGGGCATCTCTCGATCCTGTCGGCCGGTCGGACGAGGGTCCCGGGCCCCGGCCTGTCGGCGGGCGCCGGCGCGTACGACGCCGCCGACCCCGAGTGCGGCACCACCCGCTCCGACCGTTGGACCGCCCGGGCCGAGGGCGGCGCCGTGAAGACCTGCGTGGCCGCGGGCGCCGCCGACCGGCCGGCCCTGCTGCGGGTGGCCAGCAACCGCGCGTCCGGCCAGTTCGCCGAGCTCGGGGACTACCCGCCGATGACGATCGCCCAGCCGGGCGGACCGAGCCTGGCCGGCGCGGTCTGGCGCGGGGTGGCCGAGGCCGACCGCGACCACACGTTCCTGCCCGGCAAGGGCACGATCGACCTGTCGCTGCCGGGCGGCTACCGCACGATCGACTTCGTCACCCGCACCGGCCTCGACGTCACCGTCGCCGAGTACGTCGTCGAGGTCATGAGCCGTGCGTTCGTCCCGGCCGCGGTGACGGTGCAGGCCGTACGGTGCGTGCTCGCCCTGCCCGCGGCCGCCCTGGCCCGCGAGAACCAGGTGCTCGCGTGCGTGACCGGGGCGCTGGCGACCGAGCGGATCCTGCCCGGCGCGGTGGCCGTCACCGACGAGAAGCTGGCCCGGCAGAACCGTGACGGCATGAACCAGGCCGTGCTGACAGCGATCCGCGGCCTGCCCGCCGCGGTCGCCGGGCGGGGGAACGACGGCGACGACGCCGGCTGGCGCGTCGTCGCCGAGCGCAGCCCGGTGATCCCCCGCAAGGCCCTCAACGAGCCCGGGGGCGCCATCCCGGCCTCGGTGGTGGCGACCCAGGAGAGGCTGTACGCGGCCGCGCTGCGGGACGCGCTGCCGGAGGCGTTGCCCCCGGCCGGTCTCGTGTGGTCGAACACGACGCTCTCCGGCCGGCGGGTCACCGGAGCCGTGGCCGCCCTGGTCACCACGCCGCCGCTGCGCTGGCCGTGCGACGAGACCGCCCGCGACGGCTACGTCTACGGCCTGGCCGACCCCGACCTGCTCACCTATCCGGCCCGGCTGACCGACCTGGGCCTGCCGCCCGAGGACGTCGGCATCGTGCGGCAGACCGCCGCGGGCGGCCGGGACCACCGGCTGTGCATCGCCCTGGACGGCACCTGGACGTCACTCACCCACGACCTGCCGGCCGGCGGCTTCCCGTCGGACGAGGCGACGCGGGTGGGCGCGATGGGACCGGGCGAGTGCCGGCCCGACCTGGGCGGCGCGTTCGTCCCGGCCGACGCCGGGTGCCGCAGCTCGGCGCGGGCCGACCTCGACGGCGACGGCCGGACGGACACCCTGCTGGTCTATCAGCGGGCCGGGAGCTGGACGGCGCGGGCGGTTCTCACGGCCGGCCGGGTCTTCGACCTCGCGCTGCCGTACGGGCGGAACGAGAAGCCGGTTCCGGCGGGCGAGCTCGACCTCGACGGTCAGGCCGGCGAGGAGGTGGTGCTCCGGACCGGCTCGGCGTTGCGGCTGCTCTCGCTCGAGGCAGCGGGCCTGGTGCTGGTCGACAACGAGTTCACCACCGCGTCCTCGCTGGTCCGCACGGCCGGCCTCGGCTGCTCGGACCTCGACCACGACGGCCGGCCCGAGCTCGTCGAGGCGGGCTCGGTCTTCGACCGGGATCCGGCCACCGGCGCGATCGTCGGCGCGCGGACCACCGAGACCCGCTGGACGTGGGCGGGCAAGACGCTGAACCGCGGCGAGACGATCCGGCGCAGCCTCACCGGGGGCCAGGCGATCGCGGTGGCCGCTCCCCCGTACCGGGACGTCACCTGCTCCTGGCGCTAGGGAACAGGAGCAGGTGACGGCGGCTCAGCGGTCCTGGTCCTCGTCCTTGTCGGCCTTGACGAACGTGCCGACCTCGTGCTGCTTGCAGAGCGCCAGGTACTTGCCCTTGCACAGGGTGGCCTGCGGGATGTACTTGTCCTCGGCGACGACCTTGTTGATGTTCTCGAGGGTGATCGCCTCGGGCGGCAGGCTCACGAACGGCACGTACGCGCCCGACTCGGGGTCCTTCAGAGTGTTCGAGACCGTCGGCTTCTCGTTGTTGAAGAGCTTGACGGCGAGGTTGGCCGCGTTGACCGCCTCGAGCTTGGTGGCCTTGTAGACCGTCATGCACTGCTCACCGGTCAGCAGGTTCTGCAGGCCCTCGACGGTCGCGTCCTGCCCGGTGACCGGGACGATGCCGTTCAGCTTCTTCTTGCGCAGCACCTTGATGACGGCGTCGCCGATGCCGTCGTTGGCCGCGAGCACACCGCGGATGTTCGGCGCCTGCGACAGCATCTGCTCGAAGATCTTGGTGGCGTTGTCCGGGTCCCAGTCCTCCACCCACTGGTCGGGGCCCTTGGTGAACTCGGCCGCGTCGTACTTCTCGTTCAGCGGCACGTCGTAGCCCTCCTTGAAGAGGTGGGCGTTGTTGTCCGACGGCGAGCCGTTGAGCTGCGCGATGACCGGGTTCTGGACGCCCTTGGACTCCAGGCACTTGATCAGGCCGTATGCCTGCAGACTGCCGACCTTGTTGTTGTCGAAGCTGACGTAGTAGTCGGCCCCGCCGTTCAGGGTGAGGCGGTCGTAGTCGATCGTCGGGACCTTCTTGGCCCGGGCCTTCTCGAGGGCGGCCTTGCCGCTGATCGAGTCGAGGTTGGCGATGATCAGCACCTTGACGCCACTGTTGACCATCGACTCGGCGATCTGGACGAACTTGGCCCGGTCGCCCTGGGCGTTCACGATCTCGACCGGCACCTTCGCCTCGTCGAACGCGGCCTTGAGGTACTTCGGGTCCTCGTTCTTCCAGCGGGTCGAGCTCTCGGTGTCGGGCAGGATCACGCCGACGCGGGCCTTGCCGTTCCCCGACGAGGTGTTGCCGCTGCCACTACCCGTGTCACCCGAATCACCGGAGTCATCACACGCAGTCATGGTGGCCGTCGCCATCAGGCCGACGGCGGCGATAGCCAACAGTTTCTTGCGCATTTGGTGGGTCGTCCTCTCCGATGAAACTCGACCTGTCCGGCCCTGGCGAAGGGCCGACCAAGTATCAGGCAGACCCGGGCGCGCCCGACAGGGGTACGGCACCGGGAAGAAAAATAGTTCATTTCCCGTCCGTGAGCACACTGGCATCACAGACTGTGCACAACCTGGCGATCTTGCCTGGTCAACCTTCGTCGGCGAGGGTACCCGCCGGCCCGGCCGCCGCCGACCGGCAGCGAAAGAGACGATTCGAATCTGTACGGTCGTGCCACCCGGGCGGCCGTCAGGACGACATTGCTTGCCACAACGGCGGGCCCCGGCCTCGCGCAGCCGGGCAGAACGATCCGGACGGTGTGGCGGCGACCGGAGCCGGACGCCGCCACGAACGGCGCCGTGCCGGCGTCGCGCCGAGGTCAGGTGAAGTTCAGCTCGCCGGTGCGGGTCCGCTTCAACTCGAAGAAGTCGGGGTAGCCGGCCAGCGCCACGGCGCCGTCGAAGATCTTCGCTGCCTGGTCGCCGCGCGGAATGCTGCTGAGCACCGGGCCGAAGAACGCGACGCCGTCGATGTGAATGGTCGGGGTGCCGACGTCGTCGCCGACCGGGTCCATGCCCTCGTGGTGGCTCTTGCGCAGCGCCTCGTCGTACTCGGTGCTGGTGGCCGCGCCGGCCAGGCTCGCCGGCAGGCCCACCTCGGCCAGAGCCTCGCGTACGACCTGCTCGAAGTCCTTGTTGTCGTGGTTGTGGATGCGGGTGCCGAGGGCGGTGTAGAGGTCGCGCAGCACCTGATCGCCGTGCTGCTGGGCGGCGGCGGTGACCACCCGGACCGTGCCCAGCGAACGGTCGACCAGGTCGCGGTACCACTCGGGCAGGTCGCGGCCCTCGTTCAGGACGTACAGGCTCATCACGTGGAAGCGCAGATCGAGGTCGCGCTGCTTCTCGACCTCGAGGATCCAGCGGGAACTGATCCAGGCGAACGGGCAGGCGGGATCGAAATAGAAATCAACTTTCGTCACGTCTCCACGGTACGAGGCGATCGGCCCGAGCCGGACACCAATCAGGGGTGATCCGAGTGGGCCAATTTGCGAGCCAGCACGAGCCCCGGAACGGTGCTCACGGTGAAGCCGGCCGCCGTCAGGTCGGCGACGACCGCGGGCAGCGGGCTGGCCCGGTAGTACATGACGAACGGCGGGCGCCACACCGCGTTGCGCACCCGCATGGCCAGGTCGAAGCCGACCGTGGCCCAGTGCGAGACCGACAGCACCGGCGGCGGCTCGCCGACGGCCAGCGCGAACAACCCGCCCGGCCGCAGCGCGCGCCACACCCCCGCGAAGAGGGCGGGCCGCTCGGCCGGCAGGAAGTGGCCCAGCGCGCCGAAGGAGACGGCGAGGTCGAAGCCCTCGGCGAACGGGAGCGCCCGCGCGTCGGCCCGCACAAAGGTGGCCGCCGGCTGCGCCGCCCGGGCCTGCGCGAGCATGCCGGCGCTGAAGTCGACGCCGGTGATCCGCTCACACCGGGGCGCGAGCACGGACATGCCGGCGCCGGTGCCGCAGCAGACGTCCAGTCCCGCGTCGAACGGGCCGAGGCCCGACAGCGCCTCGGCCGTGGCGTCGAGGATGCTGTCGGGCGTACGGAACGGGGTGTGGTCGAACTTGGGAGCGAGCAGGTCGTAGCCGCGCTCGACCGATGACAGCGCCTGCACGCACAGTTCGCGCAGCGAGGGACCCCGGGGCGAGAACAAGGCCGTCACCAGTTGACGGCGATGTACTTCGACTCCAGGTATTCGAGCAGACCCTCGTGCCCGCCCTCCCGGCCGATGCCGCTCTGCTTCACCCCGCCGAACGGCGCCGCCGGGTCGCTGACCAGCCCCCGGTTGAGGCCCACCATGCCGGCCTCGATCGCCTCGCTGACCCGCAGCCCGCGGGCCAGGTCGCCGGTGTAGACGTACGCCACCAGGCCGTACTCGGTGTCGTTGGCCAGCCGCACGGCCTCGTCCTCGCCGGTGAACGTGACGATCGGGGCGACCGGGCCGAAGATCTCCTCGCGGAGGATCGCCGAGTCGGGCGCGACGCCGGTCAGCACGGTCGGCGGGTAGTAGAAGCCGGCCCCCTCGGGACGGCTGCCACCGGTCTCGGCCTTGGCTCCCGCCTCGAGCGCGCCCTTGACGAGCGAGTCGACCTTGGCCACGGTGTCCTCGTTGACCAGCGGGCCGACCTGCGTCGACTCCTCGGTGCCGGGACCCACCCGCAGCTGCGACATGCGCGCGGCGAGCCGCTGCGAGAAGTCGGCCGCGACCGGCGCCTCGACGTAGAACCGGTTGGCCGCCGTGCAGGCCTCGCCGCCGTTGCGCATCTTGGCGATCATCGCGCCCTCGATGGCCGCGTCCAGATCGGCGTCCGCGAAGACCAGGAACGGCGCGTTGCCGCCCAGCTCCATCGACGTGTTCACGACGCCCTCGGCGGCCTGGGCGAGCAGCAGCCGGCCGACCTCGGTGGAACCGGTGAACGACAGCTTGCGCACCCGCGGGTCCTTCAGCATCCGCCCGACGACCTTGCCCGAGCTGCGCGACGGCAGCACGTTGACGACGCCCGAGGGCACCCCGGCCTCGGCCAGGATCGCCGCCATGGCCAGGGCGGTCAGCGGGGTGTCGCTGGCCGGCTTGAGCACGACCGTGCAGCCCGCGGCCAGCGCCGGGCCGATCTTGCGGGTGGCCATCGCGGCCGGGAAATTCCACGGCGTGACCAAGACGCACACGCCGACCGGCTGCCGCGTGACCAGGATGCGGTTGGCGCCCGAGGGAGCGGTCGCGAGCTCGCCGGCGCCGCGGACGGCCTCTTCGGCGAACCACCGGAAGAACTCGGCCGCGTACGTGACCTCGCCCTTGGCATCGACCAGGGCCTTGCCGTTCTCCAGGCTGATCAGCTTGGCCAGCTCGTCGGCCCGCTCGGTCATCAGCTCCCAGGCCCGGCGCAGGGCTTCCCCCCGTACGCGGGGAGGGGTGGCGGCCCAGGCCGGGCCGGCCTCCGCCGCCGCGTCCACCGCCGCGACGGCGTCGCTCTCGCCGCCGTCCGCGACCGAGGCGATCACCTCGCCGCTCGCGGGGTCGAGCACGTCGAAACGGCTCCCGGACGACGCGGGAACCCACTTACCGCCGATGAAGAGTTCAGTTTCCACGCTTCCAGCATGGTCCAGGTCGCTTTTCGGCGCCACGGTTGTGGGTAAGCGGCGCGGCATGACCTTCTTCGGGCAGCCACGGCAGCTGGCCACCGTCTTCGGCGTGGAGCTGTGGGAACGGTTCTCGTTCTACGGCATGCAGGGCATCCTGCTCATCTACCTCTACTACGAGGCCGACCGTGGCGGTCTGGGCATCGACGAGGCCACGGCGACGAGCATCGTGGGCGCGTACGGCGGATCGGTCTATCTCGCCACGGTGATCGGCGCCTGGCTGTCCGACCGGCTCTTCGGGCCGGAACGGGTGCTGTTCGGCAGCGCTGTGCTGGTGATGGCCGGCCACATCGCGCTGGCGCTGATCCCCGGCATCCCCGGCGTGGCGGCCGGCCTGGTGCTGGTGGCGCTGGGCAGCGGCGGCGTCAAGGCGACCGCGACCACCATCGTCGGCCTGCTCTACGAGCCGGGCGACGAGCGCCGCGACGCCGGATTCTCGATCTTCTACCTGGGCATCAACCTGGGCGCCTTCGCCGGGCCGCTGCTGACCGGGCTGCTGCAGTCCGAGGCCGGCTTCCACTGGGGCTTCGCCCTGGCCGCGGTGGGCATGGCGATCGGTCTGACCCAGTACGCGTTCGGCCGGCGCGGCCTGCCGCCCGAGACGCACGAGATCGCGAACCCCCTGCCCGCCGCCCGTCGCCCGCTGGTGTTCGGCGTGGCCGCCCTGGTGGTCGCGCTCGTGGTGGTGCTCGCCCTGACCGGGGTGGTCCGGGCCGACTGGCTGTCGAACATCGTGGTGGCGCTGAGCATCCTGGCCGCGGTCACCTATTTCGTGGTGATCCTGGCCAGCCGCCGGATCACCGGCCTGGAGCGCAACCGGGTGCTGGCCTTCATCCCGATGTTCATCGCCAGCGCCGCGTTCTGGTCGCTCTACCAGCAGCAGTTCACGGTGGTGACGATCTATTCGGACAAGCGGCTCGACCGCGACCTGTTCGGCTGGGAGATGCCCGTCTCGTGGGTCCAGTCGATCAACCCGGTCTTCATCATCATCCTGTCCGGCGTCTTCGCCGCGATCTGGACCCGGCTCGGCGACCGCCAGCCCTCGACCCCGGTGAAGTTCGCCGCCGGCACCGCCGTCATGGGCGTGGCGTTCCTGCTCTTCCTGCCGTTCGCGGGAACCGCGAGCGTGCCCCTGCTGGGGCTGACCGGCATTCTGCTCGTCTTCACGATCGCCGAGCTGCTGCTCTCCCCGGTCGGGTTGTCGCTCGCCACCAAGCTGGCGCCGGAAGCCTTCCGCACCCAGATGGTCGCCCTGTTCTTCCTGTCGGTCGCCCTGGGCACGGCGCTGTCCGGCACCCTGGCCGGCTACTACAGCGAGGACAACGAGGTGCTGTACTTCGGCGCCCTGGGCGCGATCGCCATCGTGCTCGGCGCCGCCCTGCTGGCCCTGGCCCCGATGCTGCGCCGCCTGATGGGCGGCGTGAAGTGACTACGCCTCGTCGCCCTGCGGCCCGCGCGGCTCGTCGCCCTGCGGCTCGTTGCGCTGCGGCGGGCGGGGCGTGCGGAGGTGCTCGATGTAGGCCATCGCGACGGTGACGACGACCGGCACGGCGAGGGACCACCAGATGCCGTACGCGAAACCCAGCACCACCGCCACCGGCAGGCCGAGGCCGAGGGTGAGGCAGCCGGCGAAGAAGACCGCCGGCGGCTCGTCATCCGGGGCGGCGACCGGTGGCGCGGTTTCGGGCGGCAGCTGGGGATGCGGGAGCGGCAGGTCGGCGAAGACCCGCAGCAGCTCGGACTGGGTGCGGGCCAGGCTCGTGGCTTCGAGGCGCCGCTCGTACTCAGCCGGGTCGAGCCGCTTCTCGGCCAGATGCGCTTGCAGCGCCTGCCGGGCCGACGCCCTTTCCGGAGTGCCGATCAGCCGGTCGGGCATGGGGCTGCGATCATCCGGGCTGCGATCATCCGGTACGTCGTACCCCGCCACCGTCACGGCCACAGCGTAGCGGCGGCCGGCTACGTCGGGGGGACGGAGGCCTCGGCCAGTCGGGCGATGGCGGTGGCGGCGCGGACGAAGTCGTTGGCGGCCAGGTCGCCGATGGTGGCTATGCCGAAGGCCAGGCGCAGGCCCTCGGCCTCCTCGTCGCTGACGCCGGAGAGGGCGGCCACGGGGGCGTTGACCAGGTCGGCCAGCGGTAGGTCACGGAAGGGCTCGTCGAGCAGGGCGTCCAGGTTCACCGAGACGGGCATGCCCGCAGCATCTCACGGTCCACTGTGCACGCCGGGCTCGTTTCGGATGGTGCGAACCATCCGCACGATGGGGACCGGGGCGCCGCCGCGGTCGTCCTCGATCCGTTCCACCTCCTGGAAGCCGTAGCTGCGGTAGAGCGGCTCGCCGGACAGCGTGGCCATCAACTCGAGCCGGGTGTAGCCCTCGGCCGCGGCGGCCCGCTCGCACAGGCCCAGGATCAGGCGGCCGACCCCGCGGCGGGTGAAGGCGGGGTGGGTGTACATGGCCCGCACCTTGGCCGGGTCCTTCGCGGGGTCGAGCAGGGAGGTGTCGCGGGTCGCGGAGTGGTCGCCGCCGTAGAGCGTGGCCCGCCGGCTCCACCCGCCGCACCCGGCGAGCACGCCGTCGGACTCGATCACGAAGTACGTCCGGTCGTCGATCAGCTGGGTGTCGAGCCCCATGATGGCCGCGCTGCTGCGGATCTGCTCGTCGGTGAGAAATCCCTTCAGCAGCTCGGCGATCGCGAGGTCGACCAGTGCCCGGAGCGCGCCGAGATCATCCGGCGTCGCCAGTCGATGAGTGAGAGTCACTCCCCGATCCAACCCGCTTGACAGGGTCCAGGTCCAGGCGCATGGTGTTAATCGATTAACACGGGGAGGAACGATGGGTGTGCGGAAGCCGACCCTGCGGTCGGTGGCGGAAGCGGCGGGGGTGTCGACGGCCACCGTGTCGTACGCGTTCAGCCGGCCCGACCGGGTCTCGGCCGAGGCCCGGACGCGGGTGCTGGCGGTGGCCGGGGAACTGGGTTACGCGGGTCCGGACGCCAAGGGCCGCTCGTTGCGAACCGGGCGGACGGGCGCCGTCGGCGTCATCTTCACGACCGGGCTGACGTACGCGTTCACCGACCCGTACGTGACGGCCATGCTCGCGGGCCTGGCCGAGGCGCTGGAGCCGAGCCGGACGAGCCTGATGTTCATCCCGTTCGGCGAGGTGAGCGCGGGCATGGCGCCCGACCAGGTGCGGCGGTCGGTCGACGCGGTGCACCGCGCGATGATCGACGGCGCGGTGGCCGACGGGCTCGACGACGACCACCCGGCCGTCCGGGTGCTGGCCGAGCGCGGCATCCCCCTGGTGCGCTCGAACGAGACCGCCGCCGGGCCGTCGGTGGTGATCGACGACCGGCAGGCCGGGCGGGATGTGGGCCGGCACCTGGCCGGGCTCGGGCACCGGGACATCGTGGCCCTGGTAGCCACGCCGCACGAGCCGGGGCGGGTGGTCGAGGTGACCGAACAGACGCCGCTCTTCCCGTACTCGCGGCTACGCCTGACCGGGCTGCGCGAGTCGTTGCCGGCCGATACCCGGCTGCGGGTGATCAGCGGGGGCAGCAACTCCGCGCTCGCGGGGCAGGTGGCGGCCCGGGCTGTGCTGCGGGGGTCGGAAAGGCCGACGGCCATCGCCGCCGACAGCGACGTGCTGGCCGCGGCCGTCGCCGGGGTGGCTCGCGAGCGCGGTCTCTGGCTGGGGGCCGGGCTCTCGCTCACCGGGTTCGACGACCAGCCGGTGGCGGCCGAGCTCGGCCTCACCACGGTGCGTCAGCCCGTACACCGGAAGGGCTTTCTGATGGGACGCATGCTGGTCGACCCGGACTCGGAACGGGGGCGGATCACCCTGCCGACCGAGCTGGTCGTCCGCCGCAGCACCGGGCCGGCCCCCTCCGTACGGCTGGGAGAGTGACGATGTGGTCCGATGAGGTCGACCTCGACGCCTACCTCGAGCGCATCGGCGAGACGGCGCCGGTGCGTCCGGATGCGGCGACACTGAACCGCCTGCACCGCGCGCACGTGGCCGCGATCCGCTTCGAGAATCTCGACGTGATGCTGGGCCGCCCGATCGACGTCACCCTCGCCGCCGTCGAACAGAAGCTGGTGCAGCGGGGCCGGGGCGGCTACTGCTACGAGCACGCCACCCTGTTCGGCGCTGTCCTGCAGGCGATCGGCTTCCGGGTGGACAGGCTGCTCGCCCGCACCGGCGATCCGCTGGAGGAGCCGCGGCCGCGCTCGCACATGACGCTGCGGGTGGCCGCCGGCGACGAGGTGTGGCTGGCCGACGTGGGCTTCGGCAGCGGGCTGCTCGAACCACTCCCCCTCGCGGCCGGGCAGCGCCGTCGGCAGGGCGCCTGGGAGTACGAGCTGGTGGTCGGGCCGGACGGGGCGTGGCGGCTGCGCGAGGGGGCCGAGAGCACGTGGCGCACCGTGCAGACGTTCACCGAGGAGCCGCAGTACCCGGTGGACGTCGAGGTGGCCAACTACGACACGTCGACCAACCCGCGGTCGCCGTTCACCCAGCGCTGCATCGTGATGCGCAAGAACGCGGGCGCGGTGCACAGTCTGATCGGCCGCGAGTACAGCGTCGAGCGGCCGGGGCGGCCCGCACGGCGCGAGACGTTGAGCGACCAGGATTTCGCGTCCGCGCTTCGCACCGAGTTCGCGTTGCGGCTCGAGCCGGCCGAGGTGCGCATGCTGACCGCGACGCTGTGAGCCACGAGCCACGAATTGGCTGCCTCGCGAGCGGGGCGGCGGCTCTACGGTAGCCGCATGACCGTGGGGTTTCACTTCGCCGCGGGGCACGGGGTGGACGCGGACCTGCTGCCGCTGCTGGACGTCTGCCGCGACCTGTACGCCGCGGCGGCCATCTCCGGTCACGCCGAGGCGGACATGGCGGCGGTTGTGCACGCCTTCGGAGAGCCGACTCACTAGGCTGCGCTGGTGGCGAAGTACTTCGACGTGCACCCGGACAACCCGCAGGCGCGTTCCATCCGTCAGGTGGTCGACATCGTCCGGGGCGACGGGGTGATCGCCTACCCGACCGACTCGCTGTTCGCGCTGGGGTGCCGGATGGGCAGCAAGGCCGGCCTCGACCGGATCCGCGAGATCCGGCATCTGGACGACCGGCACCACTTCACGCTGATGTGCCGCGACTTCGCCCAGCTGGGCCAGTTCGTGCAGATCAACAACGCGGCCTTCCGCGCGGTGAAGTCGGCGACCCCGGGCCCGTACACGTTCATCCTGCCCGCCACCAAGGAGGTGCCGCGGCGGCTGCTGCACCCGAAGAAGAAGACCGTCGGCGCGCGCATCCCCGACCACGTCGTGGCCCAGGCGATCCTGGCCGAGCTGGGTGAGCCGCTGCTGTCGACCACCCTGCTGCTGCCCGGTCAGGACGAGCCGATGACGATGGGCTGGGAGATCAAGGAGACGCTCGACCACGTGGTCGACGCGGTGGTCGACTCGGGTGAGGGCGGTGTCGAGCCCACGACCGTGGTCGACCTGTCCGAGGGCGGGCCCGAGATCCTGCGCGTGGGCGCGGGCGACCCGGCCCGGTTCGAGTAGTCAGCCGGTTCCAGCGGTCAGCTCGAGAGCGCGCCGTCCGCGCCCAGGGCGAGGATGACCAGTTCACCGCGGTGGTCGGTGGCGGTCAGGCGATGCTCGTCGAGGCGTTGCAGAGACGCGATGCCCGCGCCGAACTCGCCGGCGAGCGTCGGGCCGACCGGCGGGCCGGTCCAGTCGACGGTCCACGAGAAGAGCCGGAACTCGTACGACGCGGCGACCACGACCGTGCTCTCGGCCGTGCCGAGCAGGGCCACCGTGCGTACGGGCTCAGGCGCGCGCAGCGTGATGCCGCGTTCCACCTCGAAGCCCACCGGGTCGAGGCGGGCCACCCGCACGGCCTGGTGGGCGGCCGACGCGATGACCCGGTCGCCCAGCGCGTCGATGGCGCCGACGCGCAGGTCGTGCTCGACGACCACCGACCGGTTGCCGGGCGGGCCGGCCGTGACGACCCGCCCCTCGGCAGCCAGCACGCCGTTGCGGAACGGCCGGGTCGGCGCGGGCAACGCGGGCAGCGACAGCCCGGGCGTCAGCGGTACGCCGGAGGTGCCGTCGAGCAGGTAGGGCCGGGTCGCGAAGGTGGCCGTGGCCAGCACCGGCCCGCCCACGGCGAGCGAGCAGGTGCGGATCGTCGGGTCGGTCAGCCGCCACACCGGACGGCTCGACGGGTCGATGGCGAAGACCGCTCCGTCGTACGCGCCCGCCAGCACATGCCGCCCGTCGGCCGACCAGGTGACCGAGCGCAGCGGCGCGTCGCCCGCGCGCAGGGTGCGGATCGGGTCGAGATGGGCGTTGCGCAGCTCGATCGCGCCGTCGCGGCGGGCCAGGGCCAGGGTCGACGAGTCGGGCGACCACGCGCAGGCCTCGACGGCGGGAGCGGCCCGGCCGGCCAGCGGGGATCTGTCCTGAGCCAGGTCGCGGACGGCGACGAAGCCGCTCGCGCCGACGGTGGCCACCAGGCCGCTCGCGCTCACGTCGAGGCGCAGACAGTCGTCGATCTCGCCCAGGTACGTCTCCCCGAACGCCTGCCACACGGCCGCCCGCCCGTCGGCCAGCAGGCAGAGCAGGTGCTGGCCGTCGGGCATCCACGAGACGCCGGTGACCGCGGCCGGGTGACCGCCGAGGACCTTCATGAGGTGGGGCGGGCGGTCGTCGACGACCCGCCACACCGCGGCCGTGCCGTCGGCCGAGCCGGTGGCCAGCAGATCGGACGCGCCCGGGTTCCAGGACGCGGCCAGCACGGCCGACTGATGGGCAAATTCGGTCAGGGTCACGGGACGGGCAGGGTCGCTGGTCTCCCACACGGTCACCGTGCCCGCCTGGGCACCGCTCGCCAGCCGCCGGCCGTCGGCCCGGAAGGCAACGCAGTTGACCGGCGCGGCCGGCGCCGGAGCGCTCCCTGCTTTCACGCGACATATGCTGGACACCCCGCAGCAATGAGTCAATACCGTAGTCGGTCCTTAGCGGTCGGTCAGCCGGCCGGTTGAAGTCTCAGCAGACCCGGGCGGCGGCCGGGCAGCGACCCCATCGCTGCGGTGATCGCCCTGCGCAACCGCTCCTCCTCACCCGCCCGGTCGTGGTGCCACGCCGTTCCCCACAGGCGGTGCAACCGCCAGCCGAGCCCGGTGAGCACGGCGGCGGTGAGCCGGTCCCGGTCGCGGGCCGCGCCCATCGAGCCGTAGAACGGGCCGTCGCACTCGACGCCGAGCACGTAGCCGTGGCCCGGCGTCGGATGCCGCACGCCGATGTCCAACCGGTACCCCTGACCGCCCACGCCGGCGTTCGCCTCGTACCCCCACGACCGCACCGTCTCGAGCACTGAGGACACGAACGGGTCGGCGGCCGCGGCCGGGGCCGGGGCGGCGGCCAGGCCGCGCTCGGCAAAATCCAGGTAGGCGGCGAGATGCCGTACGCCCGGGTTGGCCGATTCCGGGATGTCGCGCGACCGGATCGACGAGATGATCTCGACGCGGCGCCGGGCCCGGGTGATCGCCACGTTGAGCCGCCGCCAGCCGTTGGGCTGGTTGAGGGCGCCGAAGTTGCTGCTGACCCGTCCCCGCTCGTCGCGGCCGTACCCGATCGAGAAGATCATCACGTCGCGCTCGTCGCCCTGCACCGACTCGAGGCTCTTCACGAAGAAGCCGGTGAGCCGGTCCCCGTCGAGGAATCGTTCCAGCCCCGGATGGCGGGCCGCCGCCCGCTCGACGGCCGCCTCGATCGCCTCCGCCTGCGCCACCGAGAACGTGACCACGCCCAGCGACAGCTCGGGCCGGGTGGTCAGGCACGAGATGATCCGCCCGGCCACCGCCTCCGCCTCGACCGGGTTGTCCCGGGCGCCGCCGCGGCGGTAGACGCCGGCCGCCGGCACCAGTTCGACGCCGGTCTCCGGATCGGCGCCGGCGCTCGGAAAGGTGAGCAGCCGGCCCTGGTAGAAACGGTGGTTGGCGAAGGCGATCAGCGCCTCGTGCCGACTGCGGTAGTGCCGGCCCAGGCCGAGTCCGGGGAAGGCGCCGCAGGCCTCGGCCAGCTCCAGCACCGACTGGAAGTCGTTGACGTCGGTGCCGTCGTCGCGGTCGGCCCGGGTCGAGAAGAACGAGGTCGGCGGCAGCTGGCGGTCGTCGCCCGCCGCGATCATCGCATCGGCCCGGTAGACGCAGTTGATCGCGTCGGCCGGCGCGAGCTGGGACGCCTCGTCGAAGACGACGACGTCGAAGGTGAGGTCGGGCGGCAGGTACTGGCTGACCGCGAGCGGGGACATCAGGAAACACGGCTTGGCGGCCTGGACGGTCTCGCGGGCCTGGCCGATCAGGTCGCGTACGGGAAGGTGGCGGTTCTGCTTGCGGCCCTCGCGCCGCAGCAGGGCGACCTCGTCCGGCCGATCCGGCCGGCGGGCCTCGACGGCGGCGCTGATGACGGCGGGCGCCTCGACGGCCAGGGCGGCGTCCAGGACGCGGAACTCCTCGACCAGGCGGTCGCGCTCGAGGCCGTCGACCGGGCGCAGGCGCTCGTCGTCGCGCAGCACGGCATCGGCCCACGCTGTCCACAGAGCACGCTCGACCACCGGCCGGATCTGCTCGGCCGGCAGCTCCCGGCAGAAGTCGGCGGTCTCGTCGGGGAGCAGGCTGCGCGCGTGGTCGTAGCCGAGTCGTTCCTGCTGCCCGTGCGGGTCGTCGAGCAGCCGCGCCAGCAGGTCGCCGTCGATCTCGCGGGGCGACGCGAAGGCCGCGGCCACGGCATCGCGGGCCTCCTGCCAGGCGCCGACGCACTCGGTGAGCGCTCGGCCGTCACCGTCGATGAGCGGCTTCCCCCGTGCTTCCCGCGCCCAGGCGATCGCGTCGGCGTCGACGTCGGTCGCGTGGAAGACGGCGGTGCTGCGCAGCCGGGCCAGGTGGGCGGCCTCGGCCAGATCGACGTGGCGACCGAGCACCCGGTCGAAGGCGTCGAGGGCCTCGGCGGCCTTGGAGAGCGGCCCGACGGCGGCCCGGCGACGGGCTGCGGCGGAGCTCAGAGTCTCCGTCGGCGGCTCCCACTCGGCGACGATGCGGGCCTGCGGAGCAAGCCGCACCAGGGCCGGATCGGGCGCCGTACGGCAGATCAGGTCGGCCGCGGCGGGCAGGGCGCCGGGCGGGCTGAGCCGGATCAGGTCGGCCGCGGTCCGCAGGGCGTCCTCGACCGCCGGCTCGCCCCGCCGGTAGCGGCCGAGCAGCGGAGCGTGCCGCCGTTCGGCCGCCGCCCGCTCCCGCAGCGCCCGCTGCCAGGCCACAGCCGCGCCGAGGTGGGCGACGGCGTCGGCCGGTGACACCGTGGGCAGGGCGAACCCGGCGACGGTATCCCAGTCACGGCGGTACGCGGGCAGCAGCTTGCGCAGGCCACGGTGCTCATGGGTGAGCCGGTCGGCCAGCTGCTCCACGGGCTGGTCGACGATCGCGTCGAGGAACCACCGGCGGCACTCGGCCCCGGTCGTGGCCACCGCCTCGGCGCACCGGCGTAGCACGGCAGCCGCCTCGGCGACCCCGGTCAGCACGCCCGGCCCGAACCAGAACGGCTCGGGCCGGTTGGCGCGGGCCGCCGGCTCGGCGACGGCGGCGAACCGGGCCAGGTCGGCGAACGTGATCACCTCGGGCAGGCCGAGCCGGACGGCGAGCGGACCCGCCTCCCGCAGCATGTCGTCGAGGGCGTCCGCCTCCACGGTGTGACGGCGGGCCGCGGCTTCAGCGGCGGCGGCAGTCAGGGTGGACTGCTCGAGGTTGGGCGGGTGCGCTTCGGGCAGCTCGTCCCACTCGACGCCGGCCGCTTCCCGCACCTGCCGGGCAGCGTCGGCGAAACTCCGGAGCTGCTCGTCGGCGCGATCGATCGCGTCCGGGGCGGGCGCGGTCAGCCACTCGTCGGGCACCGTGGCGGGCCGGTTCGCCGCGTGCGTGACCAGGGCGGCGAGCGCTCCGGCGTCGGCCGGGAGACTCAGGCCGTACGCCGGCGCGATGTCCTCGTACGGCCGGATCGCCTCTTCGAACGCCCGCAGAGCCGCCCGGGCCCGGTGAATCGTGTCGTGCATCGGTTGCGTCGCCACGACATCCCGCCAGGCGAAGTCGTCGGCGGCCGCCCGGCGGCATCGGGCCAGCTCGTCGGCGGCGTCCAGCATCCGCCTCAGGCGCTCCGGATCGAGCCCCTCCACGACGGCCGGCGGCATCGGCGCGGCCGGCAGATCCCCCAGCCGGGCGCACTCCCCCAGCGCCTCGTGGAGTGTGCGGCCCAGCGGCTCGCGGCGCTCGTTCATCGCCCGGGCACAGCCGTCCAGGCGCCCTCGCAGCTCCTCGAGCCGCACCCGGTCGACCAGCCCCGCTGCCGCAGGCGGGGCCTTCGCATCGACCGACTCGGCCAGCGCGTGGGCCACCTCTTTGCGGGTCGCCTTGTGGCTGTGCAGTTCCAGCAGGTACGGATCGAGTCCCACCGCCGCCAGCCGGTTACGCACGACCTCGAGAGCGGCCGCCTTCTCCGACACGAAGAGGACGCGCTTCCCCGCATGCATCAAGCAGCCGATCATGTTGGCGATCGTCTGCGACTTCCCCGTGCCGGGAGGCCCGTCGAGCACAAAGCTGCGCCCCGCGACCGCCGCCTCCACACAGGCCCGCTGGGTGGCATCCGCATCGAGAACGAGCGGCAGTTCGAGGTCGGCCGGACTGGACACGACCCGCCCACTGTGGGAGGGGGCGGTGGTGGCCGATTTTACGCCGCCGAAAGAGCCATCAACCCGTTGTCCACAGGCATCGCCGCCCGCGTTGGTGCCAACTTCGTCGACGTCCCGAACCGGCGCTACGCCCGGATCGCCGGCGAGCGCCGCCACCAGCGGATGACGCACGATCCGCGACTCGTTGTCGAGCAGATCGCGATACATCGCCTCCTTGTGAAAGCTGAAGCACGACAGAACCAGGCTCTCGTCCGCGGACCAGTCCAGGTTGCTGACCGTCGAGCGCAGCTCCTCCAGATACGCCCGCACGTCCGGCGCATCCCCGTCGGCGAACCCCGGCACCCTGATCCCCATCCGGCGCAACCGCAGGATCAGCGCCGGATTCACGACCGGTTCGTCGTCACGGAGGCGCAGCTGGGGCACCTCCCCGGGCGCCCGCGCCACCAGCTCGACCGGCAGCAGCAACACCGGGCTGGTGTACGGCGTGTCCTCCTCGCCCCGCCAGTGCAGCGCCCCCACGGCCAGGTGCAGCGTCACCACGCCCCGGTCGAGGAAGTCCTGCCGGGACCGGCGCAGCAGGCGGCGCAGGGTCGTGCCGAGCGGAACCGCCGCCAGCCCGGTGCGGAACAGGCTCCCGGGCGCAGGCTTGGCGCCGGCCGGCAGGAAGCCGTACGGCCGCCCTTCGCGCAGGGCCGCGACGACCTCCGGGACGGCCGGGCCGGTGATGGCCAGGCTGCCGGCCGCGGACGGACGGTGGTTCAGCAGCCGGTTGGCGGCGTCGAGGTTGACCAGGCCGTCACGCCAGGCACGTACGGCCGCTCTCGGCGTTTCTGCCCCCATGGCGACAATTGCACCAAGCCGAGCACTGGTCCCGCTGGAGTTCAGGAGTACTGCTCCTCATCCTCCTTGCGGTAGTCGTTGATCTCGTCGAGGCGGCCCGCCTCGGCCAGCTTCACCCAGGCCGGGTTGCCCAGCAGCACCCGGCCCAGCGCCATCAGGTCGTACTCGCCGCGGGCCCGCCGGTCGAGGAGCTCGCGCATCCGGTCGGAGCGGGCGAAGTCACGGGTGAGGCCGATCGAGCCGACGGTGATCGACGGCAGGCCGGTGAGGTGCTTGGCCCAGCCGGCCAGGTTCCGGTCGCTGCCGTCGAACACGGGCTCCCAGAAGCGGCGCTGCGAGGCGTGCAGCACGTCGGCGCCCGCCGCCCGGAAGCCCTCGAGAATCGTGCCCAGCTCGTGCGGCGTCTCGGCGATGCGGGCGCTGTAGTCGCGCTCCTTGAACTGCGAGAACCGGACGATCAGCGGCATGCACGCGGGGATCTCGGCCCGGACGGCCCGCACCACCTGGGCCGGGAAGTCGCGGTGGCGGCCGCCCGGGTTGGTCACCGGCCAGAGGAACTCGTCGAGCAGGTAGCCGTGGGCAGCGTGCACCTCGATCGCGTCGAAGCCGGCCCGCACGGCGACGCGCGCGGCCTCGGCGTACGCGCGCAACAGCACGCCGAAGTCGCCGCCCGACATCGTCCGCGGTGTCCACGCGTCGCCTTCGAAGAGGCTGCCCAGGTGCCACAGCTGGGCGGCGATCCGGCCGCCGGCCGCGTGCACCTCGGCGGTCACGTGGCGCCATCCGGCCTCGGCCGCGCCCTCGGTGAGCCGCGGGACGTCGCGCTGGTGGCCGGCGCTGGGGTGGTCGACGAGCACGCCCTCGGTGATGATCAGGCCCACGCCGTTGGCGGCGCGGCGGCGGTAGTAGGCGGCGACCTCCGCGGTCGGCACGCCGCCCGGCGAGTGCTCGCGCGTCATCGGGGCCATGACGAACGGGCTGGTCAGCGGCAGGCCGGCCAGGGTGACCGGCTCGATCAGGGCGGTTGTGGTGGTCATACCGACACGGTAAAACTTGACATCCGTGTGAGGGTCAAGCACCTTTCGAGAATGCGTATCGGCGATCTGTCCGCGGCGACCGGCGCCAGCGCCCGGTCGTTGCGGTACTACGAGGAACAGGGCCTGCTGGCCAGCACACGCAGCGGCGGCGGGCAACGGCACTATCCGGCGACGGCCGTCGAGCGGGTCTCGCTGATCCAGTCGCTGTTGTCGGCCGGCCTGAACAGCGCGGCCATCCACGACGTGCTTCCCTGCATCAGCAACGAGGCCATCCGGACGCCGTGGCTGGCCGACCGCCTGACGTCCGAGCTCGATCGGGTGCACAAACAGATCAAGGACCTGCACCGTACGAGGGACATCCTGGCCGGTCTGGTCGAGGAATACCGCGTGCGGTAGCCCCGGTCTCAGCAAACCGCCAGGCAGGTCACAGGCTGTGCTGGACTTAATCACCTACCGTGGTAGTCACCAGTAGAGGAGGCCACTTTGAGCGGTTCCGTCAAGAGACTGCTGATGTCGCTGATCGCGTCGAAGCTGCAGAAGCGGGGCCATCACGGTTACCAGCAGCCCGGCGGCTACGGCCACGGCGCCTATGGGCCGCCGCCCAGCTACGGCCACCACGGCCACTACAAGCATCACGGCCACTACCGCCACCACGGCCACTACAAGAAGCGCCGCCGCTGGTAGTACGGCCGCCGCAAGCCGCCCCGGTGCGCTGCGCCAGCGTGCACCGGGGCTACTGCGTCATCACAGGCCGAAGTGTCACAGGCCGAAGTGTCACAGGCCGAAGTCATCACCGGCCGAAGTCATCACAGGTCGACCAGTTCGACGGACACAGCGGCTACGTCGCCGACCTCGAGCTTCTGCGCCGTGCGGATGGCTCGCTTGACCGGCAGGACGTAGGCGCCGTCACCACCGGGGAAGATCGACGTCAGCCAGTGGCTGGTGCCGATCGAGGCCTTGACGCGCACCGAACCGAAACCGCGGCGCAGCCCGTCCGTCCGGTCGCGGATCTCGTCGGACGCCTCGACCGGCAAGCTGACGAAGGTCCAGCTCTCGGTCTTGCGCGCTTCCCACAACCACAGTTCGCTCTCGAAGTCGACCACCACCGCCAGAGCATGGCACGGGGGTACGACATTGCCCGGTCAAGCCTGCCGAAGCGCCACGCTCAGCGTCATATGCCGTTCCACGTCACGCCAGGCCGGCGTGTGCACCAGCCAGCCCGGGGCCGGAGAGCGCTGCGGCCCGAACAGGTAGCGGTGCCCCACGATGCCGCGCAGAGCCTGATGCACGTCGAGTTTGTCGTCGACGAAGTGCGTGATCCCCAGCTCCGCACAGTGGACGGCCTTGTCGGGCCGCCGCCGGCAGAACCGCACGTTGCCGCGCGGGATCCCGGTGCGGGCGGCGAACTCCTGATGGTCGAGCCACTGCAACGTGTTGCGCTGCACCCGCTCGCCGCACTTCGAGATCAGCCACACCTCCTCGAAGCGAGGCACCAGCCGGGCCAAGGTCTCCAAAGCTCCCGGTACGGCCGGAGTAGCCAGCATCCGAGCCGTGTCCCCACTGAAGAACTGGGTGTCGCCCCCACCCGGCCCACCACCGTCGATGATGACCCGCCCGATGTCGACACCGAGCCGCACATGCGTATCCATGCGTCGAGCCTGGCGGCCGCCGAGCGAGGGCAGAACTATTCTTCTCGCGCACACCATAGCCAGGAGCTATAGCCATCAGCGTGTTCCTCAGGAGTGATGGGCGTCAGGAGCGGTGATGGGCGAACGACACCCAGGTCGGGGTGACCGGGTGGGCGCGTAGCGGCATGCGGGCCTCGGCCGGGGTGCGGTTGCCCTTGCGCTGGTTGCACGCGTAGCAGGCGGCCACGGTGTTGGGCCAGCTGTTGGCGCCGCCGCGCGAGCGGGGCAGCACGTGGTCGATGGTGGAGGCCGCGCGGCCACAGTAGGCGCAGCGCCGGCCGTCGCGGGCCAGCACGCCGGCGCGCGACCACGACGGGCCCCGGCTGTGGCGCCAGCGGGTCACGACGTACGTCACCAGGCATACGACGGTCGGCACCGGCCAGACACCGATGACGCCGTCGGGGCGGGCCTCGTGCACCTCGGCCACCTGCCGCACGAGCATGCGGACGGCGTGCCGCAGGCTCACCCGGTGCAGCGGCCCCAGATCGGCGTTCAGCACCAGCACATCACTCACCGGGTCACCTCCCTGTCGACGTACGTCCGGGAAGCGCCCACGGCGTCACCCGGATATGTGGTCGGGGCGCGCGGCGGCCACGCCACCGCACGACATGAGAAAGAGCATCCTTCTCCCCTGTTTCCCGACCAGTTGGTGATCTCTACGGTAGGGTCCGGCCCGCCGCCAGGACAATGGATTAACCGTTGGGGTGGACAACCACCTTCAAGCCCGTACGGGCGGCCGCCGTCCCGAACGCGTCGGACACCGCGCTGAGCGGGAAGACGTCGGACACCACCGACCTCAGGTCGACCAGTTTCTGCTCGGCCAGCGCGATCGCCCGCGGATAGACCTCGCCCATCCGGCGGGCCGTGACCAGGGTCAGCCCCTTGCGGCGGGCGATCGACGCGCTGAACGTGGTCGTGTCGCCGTCGGGGATGCCGACCAGCACGACCCGGGCGCCCGGCCGGGCCACCCGCAGCGCCGCCTCCACCGCCGAGGGCGAGCCCGAGACCTCGAAGACCACGTCGGCCGCGGCCTCCGCCTCGATCGGCGCCGCGCCCAGCCGGCTGGCCGCGGCCAGCCGGTGCGGCAGCGGTTCGGCTGCCAGCACCCGGGTCGCGCCGCCCCGGAAGGCCAGTTGCACCAGCAGCAGACCGATCGGGCCGCATCCGACGACGGCCACCGAGGAAGCCATCCGGACATGCCCCAGGTCGTACGCGTGCAGCGCTACCCCCAGCGGCTCCAGCATCGCGCCGTCGTCGTCGGAGAGCGAGTCGGGCAGCCGGAACAGCCGATCGGCCGGCCAGGTCAGGTATTGGCGCAGGCCGCCGTCCGCCGCCTTGTGCCCGGCGAAGACGACGTTCAGGCACAGGTTGGGCCACCCGGACAGGCACGGCTCGCAGTGGTGGCACGGGATGGCCGGGTCGATCGCCACCCGTACGCCGTCGTCGGGCCCGCCCCGGATGACGCCGGCCATCTCGTGCCCCAGCACCAGCGGTTTCGCCGGCACGGCGTCGCCGATGCCACCCTCGGTGAACCAGTGCAGATCCGACCCGCAGATCCCGACCGAGGTCACCTCGACCAGGGCGCCGTCGCCGGACGGCGTGGGTTCGTCGTGCAGCCGCACGTCGCCGACGGCATGAAGACGGGACACGAGCATGCAGACCTCCGCGCGAAGAGGGGGCCGCGCTGAGGCAACAGCGCGACCCCCAGTCTCTCCCCTACCCCTTGACCGCGCCCGCCGTCATGCCGGCGACGATGCGCTTGTTGAAGAACAGGAACATGATCAGTGGCGGGATGGTGATCAGCAGGATGTCCATGAAGAGCAGGTTGTACTGGGTCGAGTAGGCGCTCGAGAAGTTGTAGAGCGTCAGCTGGACGGTGGCGTTCTGGTCGCCCGGCAGGAAGTACAGCGGGTTGACGAAGTCGTTGAAGACCGTCACCGACTGCACGACGACGACCGTGATGATCACCGACCGCAGCAGCGGCAGGATCACCCGGAAGAACAGCCGCATCGGCCCGGCGCCGTCGATGATCGCCGCCTCGTCGAGCTCGCGCGGGATCGTGGCGATGAACGCCCGGAACAGCAGGATGCAGAACGACAGGCCGAACGCGACCTCGATCAGGATGAGCCCGGGCATCGTCCGGAAGAGCCCGAGCTTCTGCAGCACCCAGATCGTCGGCACGACGGCCGGCGGAATGATCAGACCCGAGAGGACCAGGAAGTTGACCAGGCCGGTCCACCGGGTGCGGCGGCGCTGCAGCACGAAGGCCACCATCGCCGACAGCACCACCAGGATCGCCACCGAGGCCACGGTGAGGATCGTGCTGTTGATGAAGGCGATGATCAGCATGTAGTCGCGGGCCTGCACCACGTCCACGAAGTTCTGCACGAAGTGGAACTGCGTCGGCCACGAGAAGTCGAGTCGCGAGGCCTCCTGCCGGCTCTTCACCGCGGTCAGCACGATGAAGGCGAACGGCACCAGGAAGACCACGACGGACAGCAGGATCGCCACCACGCTGAGCACGAGGTTCTTGCGCGGCTTCCGGCTCACCCCGGCAGCGGCGGTCACAGGTCCACCTCCTTGGAGTTCAGGTACCGCGACAGCGGGAAGATGATCGCCGTCACCAGCAGGAACAGCACCACGTTGCCGGCCGTCGACAGGCCGTAGAAGCCGGCCTGGTACTGCTTGTAGATCACCGAGGCGATCACGTCGGACGTGAAGCCGGGACCGCCGCGGGTCATGGCCCAGACCAGGTCGAACGAGCGCAGGCCGCCGATCAGCGACAGCAGGATGACCGTGAACGTCGCCGGGCGGGCCAGCGGCAGCACGATCTTCCGGAAGTTCTGCCAGGCGGTGGCGCCGTCGACGCGGGCCGCCTCGAAGTACTCCTGGGGGATCGACACGATGCCGGCGATGTAGATGAGCGTGGCCAGGCCCACGCCCTTCCACACGTCGACCAGGGCGACCGACACCAGGGCGAAGCTGGGGTCGGTGAGCCAGCCCGGCCCCTGGATGCCGATCAGCGCCAGCGACTCGTTGACCAGCCCCTCCTCCGGGTCGAGGAGGATCGTGAAGGTCAGGCCGACGCCGATCGTGCTGACCAGGACCGGGAAGAACACCACCGAGCGCAGGTAGCCGCGGCCGATGATCTGCGAGGTGAGCAGCACGGCCAGGCCCAGGCCGAGCACGACCTTGAGCCCCGAGGTGATCACCGCGTAGACCACGGTGTGCCACAGGCCGGAGACCAGCGCCGGCTCCCGGAAGAACGTGACGTAGTTGTCGAACCCGATGAACTGGGAGTCGAAGATGCTCCAGCGGGTCAGGCTGAAGTAGAACGACGTCACGGTCGGCACCAGGAACAGCACCGCGTACACGATGGCGGCCGGCAGGTAGAACCAGGAGGGGTACGGGCTCCGCCTGCGCCCGGCGGCGAGGGCCGGCCCGGCCACGCTGGTGCGCGGCCGGGCCTCCACGCTTACCAACCCTCGAGTCCCAGCTGCTGAGCCTGCTTCTTCACGTCCTCGTCGTAGAGCTTGGCGGCGGCGTCGGCCTTGCGGATGCCGGAGCCGACCTCGACGCAGATCTGCTCGAGCGCCGGGCCCTTGACCGGGGAGAGGAACTCCAGCGCCAGGCTGGACGCGCCCTGCTTGTCGATGTAGGTCTGCATGTCCTTGACGGCCTGCGGCACCGAGTCGGGCAGCTTGCAGCCGGTGACCGCGTACGGGCCGGTCGGGGTGGTCGCCTTGCCCATCGAGGCGCAGCCGTCGGGGCCGGCCACGAAGCCGAGGAACTTCTTGGCCGCCTCCAGCTTGTCACCGGTGGTGCTGGTCGGGATGTACAGCCCGTTCGGCGCCCACACGGTCAGGCCGTTCTTGGCGGCGTCGGCGCCCGGGATGGCGAACAGGCCGATCTTGTTCTCGCTGCCGGGGTTGTCGGCGATGAGCTGGCTGACCATGGCCGACAGGATCGGGTACTGCGCGCCCTGTCCCTTGGCCAGCTTGTTCAGGCCGTCGGTGAGCTTGGCCGAGGCGAAGTCCTTGTTCACGTACCCGGCGTCGTGCACCTGCTGCAGGTGGTCGAAGCCGGCCTTGGCGGCGGGCGTCGTCGCGTACTTGGCCTGGTTCTTGGTGTACTGCTCGGCCCAGCCCGGGCTGGCCGCCTCGACGTTGTGGTAGTCGCCGAGGATGAACAGCTGCGAGGTCCAGGTCTCGCCGTAGGTCTGGATGACCGGGTCGACGCCGGCCGCCTTGAGCTTGGCGTTGTTGGCCTGGAACTCGTCCCAGGTCGCCGGGACCTGGAGCCCGTTCTTGTCGTACACCTCCTTGTTGTACAGGATCGCGCCGGCCATGTAGTTGCCGAACGGGACGCCGTAGATCTTGCCGTCCGAGCCGACCGCCTTCTTGAAGTTCTCGTCGAGCTGACCGGCGAAGTCGTCCACCGGGGTGAGGTTCTTCTGCGGCGCCAGCGCCTGCATCAGCGAGCCCGAGTTGTACATGAACATGTCGGTCATGTCGCCGGTCGAGAGCCGGGTCTTGACGATGTTGTCGCCCTCGGTGCCCTGCGGCCGCGTCTCGACGTTCACCGTGATGTCGGGATTCTTGGCCGTGAAGTCCTTGGCCAGGCCCTCCGCCATCTTGACCGTCTCGGGCTGGTTGTCGGTCAGGAAGGACAGTGCGACCTTGCCGCCACCGCCTTCGTCCTCGCTGCTGCCCAGGCTGCCGGCGCTGCACGCGCCGAGGACCAGGGTGCCGGCGGAGAACACGGCTAGCGCTATGCGGTGTGGTGTGCGGCGTCGTGTCATGGAGGGACTCCCTTGCTTTTTATCGATCGGAAGAGGGGGAGAGAAGCGCGGTCAGCCGGGCGGCGAGCTGGTCGCCGCCGGGAATGAAGCCGTGCGCGGTGGCGGCGTCGGCGAAGCCGGTCGCGGGTGCGTCCAGGTAGCGCGCGAGCCGGTCGGCCAGGTCGGCCTCGCCGGTCGCGACGCCCGCCTCGCGCGCCGTGGCGACGAGCTTGTCCCAGGTGGGTGCGTGGTCCATCAGCTGCCGGATGCTCGGCTCGGCGGGCAGGGCGGCTTCGGAGGCGTACGGGTCCTCGACGGCCCAGTCGTGCCGGCCATGCCGTACGTCGATCGGCTCGCTCCACCCCGGCAGGAGCACCGAGGCGGTCGCACCGACCGGCACCACCACCTCGAGCCGCAGCTCACCGCCGTCGCGACGCCAGGACACCGAGGCCTCGCCGTACGGAGTGAGGTGCTTCGCAGCGGCATGGGTGAGCCGCCGGCCGGGCTGGGGGCGCACGTCGATCCGGCGGTAACCGGGTTCGCCGGGCGCCAGCCCGGCCACACGCCGGTGCAGCCAGTCCGCCACCGCCCCGAGCGCGTAGTGGTTGAACGAGGTCATCTGGCCCGGGTTGATCGAGCCGTCCGGGAGCATGCTGTCCCAGCGCTCCCAGACCGTGGTCGCGCCCATCGTCACCGGGTAGAGCCAGCTCGGCACGCCGGTCTGCAACAGCAGCCGGTACGCCAGCTCCGGGTGCCCGGCGTCGGCCAGCGCGTCGGTCATCAGCGGTGTGCCGACGAAGCCGGTGCTGATCCGGAACCCGGCCGCGCGAACCAGGTCGGCCAGCCGCTCCCCCGCGAGCTTGCGCTGCCCGGCCGTGGGCAGCAGGGCCCACTGCAGGGCGAGTGCGTACGCGGTGGGAGCGTCGCTGAGCACCCGGCCGCCGTCGGTCACGTACTCGCGGGCGAACGCGGCCCGCACCCGCTCGGCGAGTTCGCCGTACTCGCGGGCCACGTCGCCGTCCCCGACCGCCTCGGCGGCCCGGGCCACGATCTCGGCCGAGCGGGCCAGGTGGGCGGTGGCGACCACGTCCGGGTCGGCCTTGGCCCGGAACGGGTCCTCGGGCGGGGCGGCCGGGTCGAGCCAGTCGCCGAACTGGAAGCCGCCCGCCCAGAGCAGGCCGTCGCCCGCGAGCCCGGCGATCCGGTCGACCCAGGCCCGCATGCTGGGCAGCTGACGCTCGAGCAGGCCGGCGTCGCCGGTGCGCTGATAGACCACCCAGGGCACGATCGCGGCGGCGTCGCCCCAGGCCGCGGCGGCCGGGCCGGGCTGGCGGATCACGTCCGGGACGACGTGCGGCACCGAGCCGTCCTTCTGCTGCTCGGCGGCCAGGTCGGCCAGCCAGCTGGTGAGGAAGCCGGCCGAGTCGAACAGGAACGACGCGGTCGGTGAGAAGACCTGGATGTCACCGGTCCAGCCGAGGCGCTCGTCGCGCTGCGGGCAGTCGGTAGGCACGTCGACGAAGTTGCCCCGCATGCCCCAGACGACGTTCTCGTGGAAGCGGTCGAGCAGCTCGTGCGACGAACAGAACCAGCCGGTACGCCGCAGGCCGGAGCCGACGACGACGGCCACGATGTCCTCACGCCGCAGATTCTCGACGCCGGTGACCTCGGCGTACCGGAATCCGTGGAACGTCAGACCCGGTTCGAGAACGACCTCGTCCGCGTTCCTCAGGATCCACTCGTCCGTGGCCTTGGCCTCGCGCAGCGGTCGTACGCCCAGCTCGCCGTCCTCGAGCACCTCGGCGTGCCGCAGCCGGATGACGTCGCCTTCCTGTCCGCCCCGGGCGGTGAGGCGGACCCAGCCGACCAGGTTCTGGCCGAAGTCGACGAGCGTCCGGCCCGACGGCGAGGTGAACACCTCGACGGCCGGCAGCACGTCGGTGACGCGGACGTGCGGGCCGTCGGGCGCGACAAGCAGGCCGAGATCCGCGTCGAGCACGTCGACCGTGGACTCGGGCCCCAGCTCGCGGCGCAGGTCGGTGCGCTGACCGTTGTAGATGTCATCGCTGACGACAGCGCCCTCGCGGGCCGTCCAGGAGCCGTCGGTGGCGAGGGTGAGCACCCGGCCGCCGGCCGTCTCGACCTCGAGCTGGGCGAGCAGCGCCAGGCGGTCGCCGTAGAGGCTGTGCTGATCGCGGAAGCCGAGGTAGCCGCGGAACCACCCGTTGCCGAGCTGCACCTCGAGCCGGTTGACGCCGTCGGTCAGCAGCGTGGTGACGTCGTGGGACCGGTAGCGCAGCCGGTGCTGGTAGGCGGTCCATCCCGGCGCGAGCTGCTCGTCCCCGACCCGCGTGCCGTTGAGCCTCGCCTCGTAGAGCCCGTGCGCGGTGGCGTACAGCCGGCCCTTGACGACGCCCGCCGGCAGCTCGATCGTGCCGGTGAGAATCGGCGACGGGCTGCCCCACGCCCCGATCTCGCGCGGGCTCACGAAACGGGCAGTCCAGTCGCCCCGCTCCAGCAGCCCGGTCTCCACCGTCGCCGCCTCGCTCCAGTCGCTCCAGCCCTGCGCGTCCCCGACCCGCACCCGTACGGCGGCAGCCTCCCGCGACGCGAGCGGCGCTCCCGGCCAGGGCACCAGCACCTGCTCACCCGACGCGACCGCGAATACCCGCACCTCCCGCCCTGCCTCGGCGCCGCGCCCGCTGCCAGCCTGGCCGACGATGTCGCCCACCTCAGCGCCGCGCTCGCTGCCAGCCTGGCCGGCGACGTCCCCCACCTTGGCGCCCCGCTCGCTGCCAGCCTGGCCGGCGGGCCGGGCGGGGCGGGTGACCTCGATTTCGTAGCGGGTCTGGGTGTAGGCGTCCGGGGCGGCCGGCACCTGCCAGGAGAGGCGCGGGGTGGCGGTGCCGAGGCCGAGCACAGGGGCGGGCTGGTGCTCGAAGCGGAGGGCGGTGGGTGGGGCGATGTCCGGCATGTCACTCCTGTGCGGGCGTTACGCATCGCCTGACGTCGGTGAAACGATTCAAGAACCGATGCGACGGGAAGGCGATCCGATGTTTCGTTTTCGTGGCGAGAACGTTTCGCCGTGACCCGATCCTCTGGGTCGGTGTGGCCCACGACATAGCCCGTGATGAACCGGAGGTAGCACGAAATTCACCTGGGGCCTACGGTGGGGCATGACCGAAGACCCGCCGGTCGAGAACACCCGGACGCTGCTGCACTTCATCGACGGGTCGGTGGCGTACGCCGGCCACTACCTGCACGAGGACACTCATCCCGTGCACACGCACAGCTTCGTCGAGATCGCCGTGGTCATGTCCGGCACCGGCGTCCACCACAGTCTGGCCGGCCACCGCGAGCTGCACGTGGGCGACGCCATCCTGCTGCGCCCCGGCGTCTGGCACGGCTACGAGAACTGCCGCCGCCTCGATCTGTACAACTGCTGCTTCTCCACCGAGCTGCTCCAGCGCGAACTCGCCTGGACCAGGCAGGACCCGCAGCTGGGCCACCTTCTCTGGACAGGCCCGTACACCGGCCAGCGTCGCGGAATCCTGCACACCCGCCTGCACGACGACGCCCTGACCGGCTGCCTGGAACATCTGGACGGCCTGCAGAAACTGCGCACCCTGCCCCCGGGCGACTACCGAGGCGACCTGGTGGGCCGTCTGATGCTGTTCCTCAGTGGCCTGGCCCGCGTCGTGGCCGAAACCGACCAGATCACCGGAGGCTCAGCCGGCATCCACCCCGCCGTCCTCGACGCCATGCACAAGATGGAGGACCGCCCCGCCCACAGCTGGACCCTGACCGAGCTGGCCGCCGAACTCCACCTCGCCCCCGGCTACCTGGTCCGCCTGTTCAAGGCCGCCACGGGCCTGCCTCCCATGGCCTACCTCTCCCGCTTCCGCGTGGAGCTGGCCGCCGCCCGCCTCCTCCACACCGACCAGCCCATCAACCGCATAGGCGAGTCCGTGGGCTGGCCCGACCAGAACTACTTCGCCCGCCGCTTCAAGTCCCACTACGGCCTGAGCGCGTCGGTCTACCGCACCCGCTTCACCCGAGCCGTAAAGCACTGACCCCGCCCCGCTCGGCAAGAAACCGGCCCCCGAGGCCGCTGCCCCGTGCCACCAGCGAACGCCCGCTCCCCTCGAACGCACCCGCGCCCTCCACCAGCGGGGCGCGCCGCACCGACAGCGGCCAGCGGCTATGCCCGTTCCACCCCCTCGGACTCTTCCCCGACCTCGACCAGCGGTGCGCCGCCGGACGCGAAGCCGGTGCGGACCTCCCAGCCCGATGCGCCGGCCCGACCGCCCGGGACCGTCCCGAACAGCAGGTCGAGCTGCGCGTCCAGGGCGTCCAGCGCCTGCTCGGCTTCGTATTGACCGCCGAGCAGGTAGACGCCCAAACCCTCCATCAGCGCCAGCAGACCGGCCGCCTGGTGTGGTTCGCCGCTCGGCAGTCGACTCGCGATGAAGTGGACGAACTCGGCCGTGGTCGGGTGCAGCTCGGCCGACGCCGCCGGACGCACCGCCGTGTAGGCCAGGAACGCCAGCGCGACCCGGCCGTCCTCGCGGGTCGCTTCGTCGAGCGGCAGCAGCGCGGCGATCATCGTGCGCAGCAGCTGCCGGGGCGGCGGGTCGGCGCCGAGCGCGCTCACCGCGGCCTGGACCCGCGCCTCGCTGCGCTCACTCACCGCGGACAGGGCGAACGACATCATCTCGTCCTTGGTGCGGAAGTAATGCTGCACCATCCCGGCCGAGACACCGGCGGCCGCCGCCACGTGCCGCAGGCTGACCGCTTCCAGGCCCTGCTCGGCGGCCACCCGCATCAGGGCGTCGGCGATGAGCCGGCGGCGCTCGTCATGATCGACCTTTTTGGGCATGATGTCACTCCGCGTACGCCTCGAGGTGGGCCCGGGCGGACCGCACCAGGCCGTCCGAGTCGTCGGCGTACAGACGTACCTCATCGACCGGGTCGCTTCGCCCGCGGGGCAGCTCGAAGGTGAGCGGCCGCCGCAGGCGCACGTCGATGCTGGTCTGGCTGCCGACCACGATGTGCAGCGCGCCGTCCTCGTGCTGCACCGCCTTGCTGGACGGCAACGACCGGTAGCGCTTGCTGATCGAGGCGACGTCGGCCCACGGCACGGTGATGTCGATGCCCGGCCCCATCCGGATGCGCAGCCCTTCGGCCACGACCAGGTGCGGATTGCGGGTCAGGCCGCCCAGAAACCCGATCATCCACAGCAGGCCCCACACGCTGATCGCCAGCATGATCAAGCGGGCCGGCCCCCACGGGATCACATGTTTGACGATCAGGTCGAGCACCGGGATCTCCACGACCGACAAGCCGAGGAAGACGCCCAGGATCGGCTTGACCACCCCGAGATACCCGAAGGGCTCGCCCCCGTGCCGCTCGACCGGCCGCCGGCTCACCCAGAGGGCCAGATTGCGCCAGGTGGCGGCCTCAGCCGCGGCAGCGCGCCGCAGAACGCTCATGACGATCCCTGCACGACGGCGGCGACGTCGCTGACGACGGTGACGGTGCCAGCCGCGGCGTCGACGGTGACGATCTGGCCGGTGCGGAGGTGGCGGGTGGCGCCGGGCACGCAGATGACGGCCGGGATGCCGTATTCGCGGGCGACCGTGGGCCCGTGCGCCATGACGGCGCCGGTCTCGGTGACGAGCGCCGAGGCGGTGAGGAACAGCGGCGTCCAGCCGGGGTCGGTCGTCGAGGTGACCAGCACCTCGCCGGGTTCGAGGCGGGCGGTGGCCGGATCGTGCACGACGCGGACCGGCCCGGTCGCGCGGCCGGCCGACGCCCCCACGCCTCGGAGCGCGCCGGGGTCGTCCGCACTCGGCAGCACAGCCTCGATGTCGGTGCCGTCGGACAGCAGCGCCACGGGCACCGATCGGCGCCGCGACTCGCGGTCGTACTCGGCACGACGGTCGGCGATCAGCTGCCGGTGGCCGCTGCCCGGATCACCGTCGAAGGCGTCGCCGGTCCGGAGCGTGCGGGCAGTCCGCGCCGCGTTGTCGGCCTCGTCGAGGGTCAGGAACATGATGTCGCCGGGCCGGGACAGGACCCCCGCCGCTGTCAGATCGGCGCCGACGGCCAGCAGGTGCCGGCGCATCTCGGCCAGCCGGTAGAGGCCCGCGAACTTGCCGGTCTCGCGCAGACCGGCCAGCCGCCGGGCCCGGCCCAGCAGAAAGATCGCCAGCCGGCCGCGCACCGGACGGTGCCGCCGGGCCCGCGCGCCCAGCTCGAGCAGCGTGGCCTCGGCTCGTTCGGCGGCACGGGCGAAGCGGCGGTCGGGCGCCTGCTCGGGGTCGGTGACCCGCATCAGGTTGGCCAGGGCCGCCCGCACCGGGGTCGGATCTTCCGACCAGCGCGGGACACCGAGATCGACCTCGGCCGCCGCGCGATGCCCGTATCTGTCGAGGAAATCGCCGAGGTCGATGTCGTCGAGGCTGCCGGCGTCCCGGGCAAGGCGCCAGAGAGCCAGATCCATCTCGATCGTGACGTTGTGCGGCATGCCGCCCAGCACGGCGTGGATCTCGCCCGGCCGCGCGACGTCGCCGAGCAGGCGCGGCGGGAGGGCACTGGCCAGCATGCCGGCCACGATGGGCCAGATGATCGCGTCGGGGCTGTCGCTCTGGTCGTGCTCGCGCACGAGCCGCAGTCGCTCCTCGGTGGTCGGGGTGCCGGCGTCACCGCGCGAGGAGAGGCGGATGCGCTCGACCGCCTCGTCGAGGCGGGCACGGGCCCGGTCGGGGTTGGCCAGGGCGCCGAGAATGCCGCGAACGGCCCGGCCGATCGGCGGCAGCCCGCCGTCCCGCTTCTTCCGCGGGCCCTTCCGGGGTGCGAACCGCGGGTCGTCGAGCACGTGGCGCATCACGGCCTGGGCGCGCGGGCCGAAGTCGACCGCCATGAGCGGGACCAGCCGCCGCCGGGCGACCGGGTCGCGGACGAGGTCGCTGAGGTCGCCGTAGAGCCGGCCGCCGATGTCGACGATCTCGACCCGCAGCCCGAGCGGCGCCAGCATCGCCTTGATCAGCTCTTGGAGCGTGTTCATGCCCATCGGCGTAACCGGCTGAAGCATGCCCTGGACGTGCCCGAATTCCAGGTAGACCCGGGGCGGGCCGTCGGCCGGCGGGGGCGGCGGGAAGAGGGTGGTGATCGGCCGGGACTGGAGGATCCACAGCTCGCCGTGCTCGTCGATCGCCCATTCGACATCTTGCGGCGAGCCGAAGAGCGCCTGGAGCCGCTGCCCCACGGCCCACAACGGGTCGTCCTGCCCGACCAGCCGGCGATCGACGTCGTGCCGGCCGTCGACGACCGTGGAGCCGTTGCCCTCGGCCGATTCCACCAGCATCTCGGTGCGGCGCCCGGTCAGGGGGTTCGCGGTGAACAGCACACCCGCCCGTTCGGCAGCGGTCATGCGCTGGATGACGACGCCCATGCGGATCTCGCCCTGGCCGTAGGCCCTCACCCGGGCGTTGGACGCGGACGCGCGGCACGTCTCGACCGCGGCGAGCAGGGCTTCGGGACCGTGGACGTCGAGAACCGTGTCGAACATGCCGGCGTAGCTGGCGTCGGGAGCGTCCTCGACCGTGGCGCTCGATCGCACGGCCACCGCTCCCCCGCCCAATCGCTCGTACGCCGCAATGATCTCGCCTACGGGCAGGGGGCCGGCCTCGGCCGTGAGGCAGAAGCCGGGCGGCACCCGCTCGCCGGCGCGGAGCAGTTCGCCCAGGGCCGCGGCCTTGCCACCGACCCGGTCGACCGCAGCGGCCGAGACGTCGTGCAGGTCAAAGATCGGCATCGCCCCTCCCGGAAACAATACGACTGCAATGCATGCTACCTGGTTGGCAATACGACTGCAATGCGAAGGCGGGAAGGGCGAAATTCCGCCCGGGGCCGGAACCGCAGACGGCCCCAAATCGTCTGAAGGGGCATGACTCGTCTCCGCGGCACCCTGATGGCCGCCGCCGTTCCCCTGTTCCTGCTCGCCGCCTGCGCGCAGCCCAGCGCCACCGGCGCGGGCGCGCCGGACTCCCGGGAAAGCGCCTCCCCCTATCCCCAGGGCGGAGACGAACTTGTCGTACGGGTGGAGTCGTCCGGTGGCTTCGTGCCGCCGGACCGCACTGTCGGCACCCTGCCGGCGATCAGCGTCTACGCCGACGGTCGCATGATCACCGAGGGCCCGGTGCCCGCCATCTATCCCGGGCCCGCGCTGCCCAACCTCCAGGTGGTCAAGATCGGCCCCGACAAGGTGCAGCAGCTGCGGAAAGAGGCCACCGACGCCGGCGTACGCCCGGGCACCGACTTCGGACGCCCCAATGTGGCCGACGCGCCCACCACCCGGGTCACCGTCAACACCGCCCAGGGCACCCAGTCGGTCGCGGTCGAGGCGCTCAACGAGGCCCAGGCCGACGACCCGATGCTCACCGCCCCGCAGGAGGCGGCACGGGCCGCGCTGGCCGCCTACGTCGACAAGCTCACCGACCTCGCGGCGGGCGGCGACCCGAGCGAGACCGGCCCCTACGCGGCCGAGTCCCTGGCCGTGCTGGCCCGCCCGTACGTCAAGCAGGGCGCCGAACAGCCGGCCCAGCCCGAGATCGCCTGGCCTGGCCCGGCCCTGCCCGGTGACTACCTCAACCCCGCCTTCAAGATCGGCTGCGTGGTGGTGAGCGGCGCCGACGCCGACAAGGTGCTGACCGCGGCCAAGAAGGCCAACCAGCTGACCCCGTGGACCGCCGACGGTGCGAAATACCTGATCACCTTCCGGCCGCTGCTGCCCGACGAGAAGGGCTGCGCGCAGTTCAAGGGAAACCGATGACTCCTCTCGGGGAGCCGTTCGATTCCGGCCGCGACGACGTCGCGGGGGACGACGGAATCGATCGCGGGCCGGAACGGACTGAGTCCGGTCCGGCCCGCCAGGGCTGCCGCCCCGCACTGACCGCGCCCCGCGGCGGGCGCCGCAATTAGTCCACCGGCTCCAGCTCCCGGGCTACGCGGTCGATGCGGCGGTCCGGGATGAACCACAGCAGGGCGCAGGCGGCGAAGAACGCCACGGCGATCGCGGCTCGGTCGACCAGCAGAGCGGTAAGGATGCCGGCCAGGTAGAAGAACGGCGAGATCTTGCCCTTGAGGTCGCCGCCCACGGCCTGCCGCAGCGGTGACTCCGGTCCCTGCTGCTGGATGATCAATTTCTGCAGGACGAGGTAGGCGAGTGCCGCGGCGGTCAGGTCGAGTCCGTAGACGACGACCGGCGTACGCGCGAAGCCCGACTCGTCCATCCAGGCCGTGGTGAACGGGAGCAGCGAGAGCGTGAACAGCAGCGCCAGGTTGGCCCACAGCACGCCGCCCCCGACCCGCCGCACGAGGTGGAACATGTGGTGGTGGTTGACCCAGTAGATGCCGATCCAGACGAAGCTCAGCAGATAGGTCAGCAACCCGTCGGCGGTGTCGTGCAGGAGGCCGGACAGATCGTGACTCTCCGGGATCTTCAACTCCAGCACCATGATGGTGATGATGATGGCGAGCACGCCGTCACTGAACGCCTCGAGCCGACTGGTACGCATCGCGACCGCCTTCCTCCTCCGATGGCCTGCTTCGTCCGGCAAGACCGGACAGCCCCCGGAACTGTGACGAACCCGAAGTCACAAACCTCCCGACCAGAGCGCCACGGCGGCCGGGCCCACCGAATCACGCTCGACGACCCCGGGAAGTGTCGTACTCACGGCCTACCGTGAGGCCATGGACATGAAGATCGAGCTCATCCCCGTGCCCGTCACCGACGTCGACCGCGCGAAGGCCTTCTACGAGCGCGTGGGCTTCAACGCCGACCACGACCATCTCGTACAGCCGGGCCTGCGGTTCGTGCAACTCACGCCGCCGGGCTCGGCGTGCTCCATCGTCATCGGCGAGGGCATCACCGAGAAGACGCCCGGCACGCAAGAGATCCAGTGCGTCGTGGCGGATGCCGAGGCCGCCCGCGCCCGCCTGGTCGAGGCGGGCGTGGAGGCCAGCGACGTCGACAAGCAGGCCTGGGGCAACTTCGTCTACTTCCGCGACCCCGACGGCAACAACTGGTCGCTCCAGGCGATGGAAACGCGCCCCAACGGCTGACGGTGCCGCGGCGTGGCGGGCCACGCGGTCGGCACAGTCCTCAGGCGGGGCGGGAGGCTCGGTAGGCGCGGGGCGATTGGCCGGTCACGCGCTTGAAGGCTGTGCTCAAAGCGCTTTCCGAGCCGTAGCCGACCTCGCGGGCGATCGTGGCCACGGTGTGGTCGCCATTGCGCAGGCGGGCCCCGGCCAGTTCGATGCGCCACTGGGTCAGGTAGTCGAGCGGGCCCTGCCCGACCACCTGTTTGAAGCGGGCGGCCAGGGTCGAGCGCGAGACTGCGGCCGCCGCGGCCAGGTCGGCCACCGTCCAGGCGTACGCGGGCTTGCCGTGCATCGCCCGCAGGGCGGCGCCGACCACCGGGTCGGCCAGGCCGGCCAGCCAGCCCGCGGCCGGGGGCGCGGCCGCCAGGTGCAGGCGCAGCAGGTGGATCAGCATGACCAGAGCCAGGTGTTCGGTGAGCAGCGTCGACGCGGGTGGACGGTCACGCAGCTCGGCGTCGATCTGTTCCAGCGCCCACCGCACCGCGGCCGCCGCCGTGTTGCCCCCGGGCACGTGCACGACCGGGGGCAGCGCGTCGAGCAGCAGTTCCTGGGCACGCTCGCCGAAGCCGAACCGGCCGCCGATGAGGAACACGTCGTCGCCCTGGCCGGCCCGGGCTGTGCCGTCCTCGCCGGCCGCCACGAAGAGCGGCCGCGCCGGTTCGGGGGTCACGTCCGGGCCGCTGGCCAGCGTGAACGCCACCGGGCGGGTCAGCAGGAAGCAGTCGCCGGTCCGCAGCTCGAAGACGTTGCCGTCGGCCAGCAGCAGGCAGCTCCCCCGGCGTACGGCATTGAACTTGACCGCCGGAGGCGGCTCGAAGGCCACCGCCCACTCGCCGCCGGCCACCAGGCCCGCCGACAGGCTGCTGGTGGCGCCAACGAGGGCGAGGACGTCGTCGAGCGGATCCGTCTGGACTGTCACGCAACTATCCTGGACTCTGAACCATTCAGGATCCACGTGGACCGCCGCACAGTGGTAGCCATGACAAGGATCCACACGCCGTTCACCGCCCGGTCCACCGCCGCCGAGGTGCTCGCCGGAATCGACCTGACCGGTCGGCGCATTCTGATCACCGGGGGCGGTTCGGGGCTCGGCCGCGCCGCCGCCGACGCGCTGCGGGACGCGGGCGCCGAGGTCGTCGCCCCGACCCGCAGCGAGCTCGACCTGGCCGACCTCGACTCGGTCCGCGCCTGCACCGCCGGCTGGAGGGGGCCGGTCGACGCGGTCATCGCCAACGCCGGCATCATGGCCGTGCCCGAGCGCCGCACGGCCGCCAACGGCTGGGAGCTGCAGCTCGCGACCAACTTCCTCGGCCACTTCGCGCTGATCACCGGCCTGCGCGAGCACTACACGCCGGGCGCGCGCGTGGTCCTGGTGAGTTCCGGGGCCCAGCTCCGCGCCGGCGTCGACCTCGACGACCCGCACTTCGAGCGGCGCCCCTACGACCCGTGGACGGCCTACAGCCAGTCGAAGTCCGCGGTCGTCCTGCTCGCGGTGGGCATCAGCCGGCATCTCGGCGCGGTCTCGGCCAACGCCCTCGCGCCCGGCAGCATCCACACCAACCTGCAGCGCCACATCGACCGGGCGACCATGCGGGCGCTGGGCGCGATGGACGAGGACGGCGACCTGATCCACCCCGACGGCTACAAGACCCCGGAGCAGGGCGCCGCCGCCGAGGTCATGCTGGCCGCGTCCCCGCTGCTGGGAGGTGTCACCGGCCGCTACTTCGACCAGGACAACCAGGAGGCCGAGGTCGTGCCGGGTGGTCCGGAGCCGATGGCCGGGGTTGCCGAGTGGTCCGTCGACCCGGCCGCCGCCGACCGCCTCTGGAAGATGGCCGAAGCAGCCGTCGATTCCCACCGACCCCCGGCCGGCCAAGGCTGATTGACCGCAGCTGATCGACCACGGCCGGCACGGCACATTCGCGGCCCGCTGGGCGGTGAGTGCCGGCTGGAGGGCTCAGGAAGCGGCGATCGGCGGGCTCACCGGCCCCTCGTTGCCCGAGCGGTCGAGTCCGCTGAGGCAGTAGGTGGCCGGGCCGGCGGGCGCCGCCGGGTCGATGACCTCGGAGCCGGCCCGGCCCGTGGCCACCAGCGCCGCGGAGTCGCCACTGACCCGGTACAGCGCCCAGCTGGTGGCGCCGGACGCGGACGCCTCGAACTTCATCGCCGCGCCGGAGCGGGCCGCCGCGACCAGGCGAGGCGCCGCGGGCGGGGCGGCGGGCAGCCGGGCCATCCGGGGCACCAGCGCCGGCGACGCGTAGTGCTTGTTCTTGTACCGCGTCACGGCGCCCAGGCGGTCGGCGCGGATCTGCTTGGCGCTGAAGTGCACCTGCCCCTGGACGCCGCCGCTCTTCTCGTTCAGCGTCATCTGCCGGTCGAGCTGGCCCGGGTCGCTCCACGCGCCGTCCTCGCCGATCCGGTAATCGGCCATCCCGATGTAGAGCTGCACGTCCGTGCCCTTGGTGAGCGCCGTCCACCACGGCAACAGCTTGGTGTAGTCGGCCTTCTCGAAGCCGAGGTGCCAGTAGAGCTGGGGCACGATGTAGTCGACCCAGCCCTGCTGCACCCATTTGCGGGTGTCGGCGTAGATGGCGTCGTACGCCTCGAGTCCCTTGCTGTCGGAGCCGGCCGGGTCGCTGGTCTTGTTGCGCCAGATGCCGAACGGGCTGATCCCGAACTTGACCCACGGCTTGAGCTGCTGGATCCGTTCGTGCATCTCGCGGACCAGCGTGTCCACATTGTCGCGCCGCCACTGGGCCCGCGACTTGCCGGCGCCGTGACGGGCGAAACTGGCGTCGTCCGGGAAGTCCTGGCCGGCCTGCGGGTAGGGGTAGAAGAAGTCGTCGAAGTGCACGCCGTCGATGTCGTACTTTTGCACCGCCTCGAGCATCGCGTCCTCGACGAACTTGCGCGCCTCGGGGATGCCGGGGTCGAAGTAGAGCCGGCCGTTCCTGCCCGCCGGATACGAGATGGCCCAGTCGCGGTGCTTCAGCAGCGGGTGGTTGGGCGCGAGCTTGGCGAAGTCGGCGCCGGGCCCGACCGGGCCGGGCTGGGTGCCGCGGTAGGGGTTGAACCAGGCGTGGAACTCGAGGTTGCGGGCGTGCGCCTCGCGAACCATGTAGTCGAGCGGATCCCACCCGGGCGACTTGCCGTCACGCTTGCCGGTCAGCCATTCCGACCAGGGTGCGTACGCCGAGGGCCAGAACGCGTCGCCGCTGGGCCGAACGTGCACGAAGATCGCGTTGTGGCGCTGGGCCACGGCCAGGTCGAGCCAGCGCTGGTATTCCGCCTTGACCTGGGCCTGGGTCAGCCCCCGGCGGCTCGGGAAGTCGATGTTGGTGACCGTGGTCAGCCACATGCCCCGCAGCTGACGGACGGCCTTGATCGGCACCGTGCCGCACCGGCCCTCGACGCCGGGCGCCGCTGACGGCGACGCCGACGGCCAAGGCGCACCGGCCGTCGCGCCGGGCCGATAGTTGGCCGCCCGCAGCAGGCTGACGCCCAGGACCGAGGTCGCGAAGAACACCGAAACAACGACGAGAGTCAGCCGTACGGACGGGCGAGGGACGCGGAGCATGGGGACCAGTGTGCCTTGCCGCCCCGATCCCGACGAATCACCGTAGATGCCCCGGCACCACGAATCGCAGGGAAGGTCCTGACCCCGCTCGTCGCCGCGGAAGCGCCGGCACGACCGATCATCGGACAAGCCCAGGCGGCGCTCGTCGCCGGAGGAGCCCAGGCACCATCCAGCACCCGGAGAAGCCCTCACACCGCTCGTCGCCGGAAGAGCCCGGCACCACCCAGAGAAGCCCTCACACCGCTCGTCGCCGGAAGAGCCCGGCACCACCCAGCACCCGGAGAAGCCCTCACACCGCGGTCGCCGGGAGAGCGCCCGGATCACGACGCGCGGTCGTAGAGTCGTCCGGGTGACGGTCGTCGTGGTGGGAGCGGGGATCGCCGGGCTGGCCTGCGCTCGCGAACTGGGCGACGCCGGGGTGCCGGCGCGGGTGCTGGAGCGCAGCGGCGAACCGGGAGGGCGCCTCGCCAGCGTGTTTCTCGACGGCCGGTTCGCCGACGTCGGCGCGGCCCATGTGACCGCCGACGACGCCTCGTTCCAGGGCCGGCTGCAGAGTTGGCGCATCGAGGGCCTGGCCCGGCCGTGGACCGACACGTTCCGCGGCCAGCAAGGCCCGGGCCCGATGCGCTGGTCGGCGCCGGCGGGCCTGCGCAGCTTGGCGCACAGCCTGGCCGCCGGGGTCGACATCACGTACGGCACCGAGGTCACCGAGCTGCCCGAGGCCGAGTACGTGGTGCTGGCCATGCCCGGTCCGGAGGCGCTGAGGATCGCCGACCTGCCCGCGGCCCGTGACCAGTCGTGGGATCCGGTGCTGACGGCCGTGCTCACCTATCCCCGCCGCTCATGGGACGACTTCGGCGGCATGTTCGTCAACGACCACCCCGCGGTCGCCACCATCTGCGACGACGGCGACCGGCGCGGCGACCGGGCGCCCGTGCTGGTGGCCCACTCAACACCACAATTCGCCCGCGACGAGGCCTCCCGGCTCTCGCGAGACGAGACGTCTCGTCTCGCGCAAGGCGGGATCGCGCGGGGCGAGAGGCCGCAGGTGGGTCGTGGCGGGGCACGCGACGCCATGGTGACGGCCGTCAACGGGGTGCTCGGCATCGAGGAGGCGCCGGAAACGGCGTACCGCCTGTGGCCGTACGCCCAACCGCGCCCGCTGCCGGGCGACTTCGCCCGCAGCGGGAACGTCTATCTGTGCGGCGATGTCTTCGGCCGCCCGCGCGTGCAGACCGCCTGGCTGAGCGGCCGGGCCGTGGCCGAGGACATTCTCAGAGCACGGAGCGGTAGACCGCCATCGTCTCCTCGGCGATCCGCGACCAGCTGAACTTCTCGACCGCGCGGCGGCGGCCGGCCAGGCCCATCTCGCGGGCGCGGGCCGGGTCCTGGATCAGCTCGGTCATGCCCGCCGCGAGGTCGGCGACGAACTTGTCGGGGTCGACCGGGGTGCCCGTGCCGTCCTGGACCTGCTCGATCGGCACCAGCAGGCCGGTCTCGCCGTCGGCCACCACCTCGGGGATGCCGCCGGTGGCCGTGGCCACGACCGCCGTCTCGCAGGCCATCGCCTCGAGGTTGACGATGCCCATGGGCTCGTAGACGGACGGGCAGACGAAGACGGTGGCGTGCGTGAGCACCTGGATGACCTCGTGCTTGGGCAGCATCTCCTGCACCCAGACGACGCCGTGCTCGTCGCGGGCGGCGCGCAGCTCGTCGGCCAGCGCCTCGACCTCGGCCGCGATCTCTTTGGTGTCGGGCGCGCCCGCGAGCAGCACGATCTGGGTCTCGGGGGGCAGCGTGCGGCAGGCGCGCAGCAGGTAGGGCAGGCCCTTCTGGCGCGTGATGCGGCCGACGAAGACCACGCTGGGCCGGTTCAGGTCGATGCCGAGGCGCTCGATGACGTCGGCGCCGCGGTTGGGCGCGTAGAGCTCGGTGTCGATGCCGTTGTAGACGACCTGGATCTTGTCGGGGTCGACCGACGGGTACGCGGTCAGCACGTCCCGCTTCATGCCGCCGGACACGGCGATGACCGCGTCGGCGTTCTCGATCGCGACCCGCTCGCAGAACGACGACAGGGCGTAACCGCCGCCGAGCTGCTCGGCCTTCCACGGCCGCAGCGGCTCGAGACTGTGCGTGGTGACGACGTGCGGAACACCGTACAGAAGCTTGGCCGTGTGCCCGGCGAAGTTGGCGTACCAGGTGTGGCTGTGCACGATGTCGGTGCCCTCGGCGCCGGCCGCGATCTCGAGGTCGACGCCCATGGTGCGCAACGCGGCGTTCGCCCCGGCCAGCTCGGCCGGTTCCGGATAGGCGGTGACGCCGGGCTCGTCGCGCGGCGCGCCGAAGCAGTGCACCCGCACGTCGGCCAGGGCACGGAGGTCGCGGGTGAGGTATTCCAGGTGCACCCCGGCGCCGCCGTACACCTCCGGCGGGTATTCCCGGCTGATGAGGTCCACGCGCAGTCTCTCGGTCACGCCCGCAGCCTAAACCTTGATCCGTTCCCTCGCCCTCGGGGAGCAGGCACTTCCCTCGCCTTGAGGAACGAGACTTCCCTCGCGCCCGGGAGGCAAGATCAGATAGCCTGGCCGTCGCCGCGATGACCACGGCGAGTTCCCTTCTTCGGCTGGCGCTCCGGCTGGCGGAAAGTTAGCGTCCTTCCATGGCTGTCAAGGTGCTTGCGATCGTTCTGGCCGGTGGTGAGGGTAAGCGCCTGATGCCCCTGACGGCGGACCGGGCAAAGCCCGGCGTCCCGTTCGGCGGCATCTACCGCATGATCGACTTCGTGCTGTCGAATCTTGCCAACGGCGGTTATCTCAAGATGGTCGTCCTGACCCAGTACAAATCCCATTCGCTCGACCGGCACATCTCCAAGACGTGGCGCATGTCGACCCTGCTCGGCAACTACGTCACGCCGGTGCCCGCCCAGCAGCGGCTGGGCCCGCGGTGGTTCGCCGGCTCGGCCGACGCCATCTACCAGAGCCTCAACCTGATCAACGACGAGTCGCCCGACTACGTGATCGTGTTCGGCGCCGACCACATCTACCGCATGGACCCGAAGCAGATGGTCAACGACCACATCGCCTCGGGCGCCTCGGTCACGGTGGCCGGCATCCGGCAGCCCAAGTCGATGTCCGACCAGTTCGGCGTCATCGACGTGGCCGAGGACGGCAAGCGCATCAAGGCCTTCCGCGAGAAGCCGAAAGAGGTCGACGGCCTGCCCGACGCCCCCGACGAGATCTACGCGTCGATGGGCAACTACATCTTCACCACGCGGGCGCTGTGCGAGGCGGTCACCAAGGACGCGCAGGACCCCGACAGCAAGCACGACATGGGCGGCAACATCATCCCCATGCTCGTCGAGCGGGGCGAGGCCAACGTCTACGACTTCCGCGACAACCTGGTGCCGGGCAGCAGCGACCGCGACCGCGGTTACTGGCGCGACGTGGGAACGCTCGACTCGTTCTACGAGGCCCACATGGACCTCATCGCCACCGAGCCGATCTTCAACCTCTACAACCACGACTGGCCGATCTTCACGAACTACGGTTCGTGGCCGCCGGCCAAGTTCGTGCACGGCTTCGACGACCGGCAGGGCCGCTCCATCGAGTCGATGATCTCGCCCGGGGTCGTGGTGTCGGGCGCGCTCGTCGAACGTTCGGTGATCTCGCCCAACGTGCGGGTCAACTCGTGGGCCCACGTCGAGGGTTCGGTGCTGATGGAAGGCGTGAAGGTGGGCCGGCGCGCGGTCATCCGCAACGCGATCCTCGACAAGAACGTCATCGTGCCCGAGGGCGCCCAGATCGGTGTCGACCTCGATCGCGACCGCAAGCTCTACACGGTCTCGGACAACGGGGTCGTCGTGATCGGCAAGGGCCAAAAAGTAGAGCTCTGATTCCGGTTCAGGTGTGGCGGCCGGGGTGGCCGGACCGGGAGCGGTCAGCGCCGTTCGCGCAGGGTCTGGGACGGGGAGACGCCGTATCTGTCCCGGTAGGCGCCGGCGAACCGTCCGAGGTGGGTGAATCCCCAGCGGTAGGCCACCTCGGACACGTTCACCTGCCACGGGTCCGAACGCGACAGTTCGGCGTGCACCCCGTCGAGCCGTAATCGCCGCAGGTAGGTCAGCGGCGACATGCCCACGTGCTGGCGGAACGACTCTTGCAGCACTCGCACGCCGACGCCGGCGATCCCGGCCAGGTCGGTGGCGGTGAACGGACGCCACGGCTCGGCGTGCATGGCGTCCAGCGTGCGCTTGACCGTCCGCGGCCGGTTGGGGCCCCGCATGCCGGCCGGCTCTTCGCCGTACGGATGCTCGACCGTCAGCGCCAGGCCGCTGACCACCATGTCGCGCCAGCGGCCGGCCATCCGCGGCTGCGCGGCCAGGCCCTGCCCGCGCATCAGTTCCCCGAAGAACAACCGCACCAGCGACACCCACGTACGCCCCGGCGCCTCGAGCAGGTTGAAGCTGTCGCCCAGCAGCAGCGGGCTGACGATCTGCTGGTCGAGGGCCGCGTCCAGCTCACGCTCGAGGGCGGCCCGTTCGACCTTGACGCTCAGCAGCCGGCAGGTGCCCGGCCAGTCGAGCGCGATGTCGCCGACCGGGCGGTAGACCGCGGCCCGGGTCTGGTCGGCCAGCACCGCCGCGCCCCGGTGCCACGACCGGAGCGTGCCGGACAGCGGCGCCAGGACGTGGTAAGACGTCTCGAGGTCGGCGATGGTGAGGTGGATGTCGCTGCCGTAGCTGATCTCGCCGACCGTGATCGGGCCCAGCGACACCACATCACCGTGGAAGGCGAACCCGGTGCGGTCACCGACCGGGTCCACCCGCAACGGTCCGTAGAACATGCGGCGGCAGAAGGCCCGTGCCTCGTCCACATCGGCCGTGGTCAGCGAGAAATGGACGGGCGCGTCTGCTCCGGGAGTGCCCGGACGAGTCGTCAGTGGGACGCCGGCCATGGCGTCCAGGGTAGACCCGCGCGCCGCCTACGCCACGAGGGAAGCCACCGGCCAGGTGAACTCGGCGACCGCCCCGCCCGGCACCTCGACCTCGCCCATCGGCGTGGCCGGGTCGTCCCAGACGGTGTAGCGGCCCTCGGGCAGGCTGTCGAGCACCACGCTGAAGCACACGCCGCCCCACACGTAGCGGGCGCGCACTGCCGCGTGCGTACGGCGGGAAGGGTCTTCGACCGGGCTGACCTCGATCTCCCGGCCGTGCATGCCGCCCGGGGTGTTGATGATCAGCGCACCGATCCCGGCGCCGATGTTCAGCATGACCGTACCCTGGCCGGACGGGGTCATGCTGTGCCAGGAGTGGTCGGCGTGCTCGTGCGTGTGCCCAGGTGTGCGCTCGTGCGTGTCTGTCATGAGGGGTTGCCGAATCCGTCGAAGGGCGTACCCAGGTAGGGGAACTTCTTGAGCAGGCCGGCGCTCGCGTCCTTGATGCTCAGGCCCTGCTCGACCAGCGCGGCCGCGGCGTCCGGCTCGAAGTCCTTCTCGACCAGCGGCAGAGTCACGCCCGCGATGGCCCGGATCGAGATCGACACCACGTCGTCGGCGATGCGGCGCCCGTTCGGGAAGCCGGCCAGGTCGCCGCCGAGGATGCCGAACTTGCTCGGCTCCTTCGCGGGCGGCACCGCGGTGTTGAGCCGCAGCATGTCGGCCTGCACCTCGCCGGTGTTGTTCTGGAAGTTCTCGATGATCCCGTCCGGGATGCCGGTCAGCAGGATCGCGACCAGGTCGGCGCGGGGCTTGTCCTCCTTGTCGCGGGCGGCCAGTTTGTCGAACAACCCGGGATAGAGCACCGGCAGCAGGGTCTGCAGCTCGGGCTTCTCGACGAACTGGGCGAACCGCTTGTCCTCGGCCGGGGGCAGGCTGTTCCACTTGTCCTTCTCGGCCATCGGCACGATGACCTCGTTGAACAGCGGGTTGCCGAGGCGGGAGACCTGCACCTGGGGACCGACCACGACGTCGTCGTTCTTCTTGTCGCCGTTGCGCACCTGCACCTGGCGCCGGCTGGCGGACGTCCACACGCCGATCACGGCCTCGGGGTCGCGCCCGCGCACCTTCTTCTTGCCGTCCCGGCGTACGGCCGAGAGCGGCACCTGGATCGCGATGCTGTGCACGTTGAGCTTGTCGGTCGCGTTGACCGCCTTGCCCGCGTAGTTGAACAGCGTCTGCCCGACCAGGTGCTTGTCCTGGAAGGGGCGCAGCGTGCCCAGGTCGAAGATGGCGCCCAGGTCGACGAAGAACGCGTCGGCGCGCTGGCCGGCGAAGACCTTCTCGCCCGTCTTCAACTTGGCCACCGCGTCGGCGGCGAGACCGTCGTAGTCGGGGATCGACAGCTTGCCGACGTTGCACGGCGGGCAGGGCAACTTCTTGGCCAGTACGGTGCTCTTGCCGTACGCGTCGACCTTGGTCACCGAGAAGAATTGGCGCCGGTTCCAGTTCTCGCTGTCCAGCGCGTCGATCGGCCCGGTGTTGTAGAGGAACGTCTTCTCGTTGCGCAGTTCCGTGCGGAACCGGAACTGATAGGTCAGGTCGGGCCGGGCGTCGCCGTTCGAGTCGATGTGGATCTCGTAGAGGACGTCGTCGCCGAACTCGAAGAAGTTCGGGCCGCTCGACGGGAGCTGGAGCGGCACGTAGTTCGCGATGATCGTCACGGTGTCCGGGTCGTCCGGGCTGACGAACGCGTACAGGTCGGAGCTGTCGGCCACCGGATCCTTGCTGATCTCGGGAGCTTCACGATGTGATGACATGGTTCTCTCCCTCAGCCCTGTGCCGACTTGAGCAGCTTGGCGGCGAGCTTCTTGTCGGTGAGCGTGCTCTTGGAGCCGCCGACGAAGACGTCGAACGTGCCCTTCTCGGCATCACGCAGCGACAACACCAGCGGCCCGGCGCCCTTGGGGGCTTCCGCGGACTCGCCGGCCAGGCTCAGACCGGCCACGCCGGCCACCGAGACACCGACACCCGCCGTGGCGGCGATCGCCAGGACGCGACGGCGGTTCACTCCTTGGTGACCGTAACGAACTCGCCTCATTGCTCGGCCTTTCGTGTTTCCTTGGGGGGAGAAACGGACCTGCTTGCGATGTCGACGCCCATCAGTACGAGGCGCGAACCGTTGCGGTTCAACGGTTTTCGCGTCGTCTCCGAAGAATTCCGCCGAGGCCTGCCCAGACCGCTGCGCCGACGCCCACAACCAGGGCTCCGGCGACAACCCAATGACCCAGCGTGACCTGGCTGTTGTCACTCACCGGTTGGATGGCTTGCGGCACCGGCGCCGGCGAGGTCGTCGCCGCGGAGGGCTTCGAGGTCGCCTTGACGATCGCGGGGGCCGCACTCGTCGTGGCCTTCGTTTTCGGAGGTTTTGCGGCTTTTGTCACGACTGCCGGTTTTCCGGCCGCCGGAAAGGACAGATCCGAGCACGAGTAGTAGGTGTCGGGCGTGCTCGACGTCTCCCACACGATGTAGAGGATGTGGCGGCCGGCCCGCTGCGGGAGCTTCGCCTTCAACTCGTACGCGCCGTCCTCGAGCGCGGGGTCGGTGACCGCCGCGAGCGGCTTGCTGCCGAGGTCGGCCCAGGTGAGGCGCCGGCTGGGGTCGTACGTGGGCTTGGTCAGAAAGATCCTGAACTCGCCGGCGTGCGGGATCGTGGCCCGGTAGCGGATCGTCAGCGTCCGGCCCGCCGTGACCTTGGTGGCCGGGAAGTCGTCGCGCGGCAGGTCGAGGCCCCGGAACGCGGCCAGGCCGCCGCTGCACAGCTTCCCGTCCGGCACGACCTGGCGATCCTTACCGTTCACGGCGGCGATGCGCAGGTTGTCGAACGTACCGAAGCTGCGGCCGTTGGCCTTCCGAGCCGCCTCGCACGCCGCGCTGTCCGTCCGCTGACCGCCCGACGCGCACGCCGTGGTGCGGCTGATCGGCGTGGTCGGCGACCCGTGCGCCTCGGCCCGGGCCGGCGCGAGCGCGGCGGCGGCGGTCACTGCCAGTGCCGCCGCGGCCAGACGATGAATCCTCACGTCCGTGCAATACGGATAACTCGCGTGAGTCGTTCAGCACGTCCGCCACCGGGTGTGACGAGCCGTGTGATTGCATGGCGGGGCTCGAGAAGTCAACGAATGGAGTTCCCATGGACAAGCCCGACGTCGGTCCGATCGAGGGCGCGCCTCCGGCCGATCTGGTGATCGAGGACATCACCGTCGGCGAGGGGCCCGAGGCGACGCCCGGCCAGAACGTCAGCGTCCACTACGTGGGCGTGGCGCACTCGACCGGTCGCGAGTTCGACGCCTCCTACAACCGTGGCGAGCCCTTCGCCTTCCCGCTCGGCGGCGGCCGGGTCATCGGCGGCTGGGACCAGGGCGTGGTGGGCATGAAGGTCGGCGGCCGCCGCAAGCTGACCATCCCGCCGCACCTGGGCTACGGCACCCAGGGCGCCCCCGGCGTGATCAAGCCGAACGAGACCTTGATCTTCGTGGTCGATCTCCTCGGCGTGCAGTGACCCGCTTGGCCATAAGCGCGTGACATCCGCCGCGGCGTTGCTTCCGGGCAGCGCCGCGGTGACACGTGCGCCGCGAGGTAAGCGGCCCAGCCGCTGCGGGTCAAGCGAGGTGCGGGGCGTCCCAGGTGGATGGCAGCGCGAGCGGGGGCCAGGCGGGGTCGGGACGGAAGTCTGTCCAGCGGCCGTCGAAGGGGAAATCGGCGGCTGCGGCCCGGGCGATCAGGGTCGCGGCCGTAGCGGTGGAGCACGGTCGTTTCAGTGGGACAGGTGGGCGTACATGATGTGCAGGCCGACGCGGCCCTGGGTGGGGTGGGCGAAGGCGCCGGGGACGGTGCCGACGATGGTGAAGCCCTCGCGCAGGTAGAGGTCGACTGCGGTCCGGTTGGACTCGGCGACGGCGTTGAACTGCATGCCCGCGTACTTGTTGTGGCGGGCCCATTCGAGCGCGTAGCGCAGCAGCGCGGTGCCGACGCCCCGGCCGCGGCTGACGGGGGCGACCATGAAGCTGGCCGTGGCCACGTGGGCGCCCGGGCCGGGGCGGTTCGTTCCGACCTTGGCCGTGCCCAGCACCTCGTCGCCGTCGAGGGCTACCACTGTCTCGCCCGGTGGGGACTCGAGCCAGGTCGCGCGGGCTTCGCGTTCGGTCATCGCCGGGTCGTAGGTGAACGTGTCGGCCGCGCGGACCACGGACCTGACGATCTCCCACACCTGGGGCCAGTCGGACTCGGTGAACTGCCGGATCTGCACGATGCGCACGTTACTCAGTCTTCCCCCATCGCGGTGAGGAGTTCGAGGGCGGGGCGGTCCATCAGGCGCGCCGTGTCGGTCAGCGCCACCACGGCCACGCCGCGTGCCGGTTCCAGGCCCGCGAACGAGCAGAAGCCGCCGGTGCCACCGTTGTGCCACAGCTGCTCACGACCACCGGGGAGGCGCCGGCCCATCCAGCCGAGATGCGCCCACGCGTACGGGTTGATGTCGTGCCGCACCGAGCGGGTGAACCGGATGGCCTCGTCCTCGGCGGCGAGCTGGGCGCGCAGGAACGTCACCAGGTCGGCGGCGGTCGAGCGCAGCCCGCCGGCCCCGGCCAGGTCGGCCAGATGCCACGGCGGTACGGGCTTGCCACGAGCGTTGTGCCCCTGGATCGGCGTCACGCTGAGACCGGTGGACTTCAGGCCGGGCGGCCGCAGCAGGTCGTCGTACCCGAGGCCGGTCCGCCGGGACAGGGCCAGCCCGAGCAGCCCGGCGCCGAAGTTCGAGTAGCGGAAGCGAGAAGCCTTCAATCGCGTACGCCTGAGGGCCGCCTCGAGGAAGTCGGCATCACAACGGGCGTACGGGTCGGGCTGTCCGGGGTTCAGCAGCGCCGACAGCAGCATGCCCGTCGGCAGGCGGGGCAGCCCGGACGTGTGCGTGGCCAACTCTTGGAGCTGGATCCGGGGCGGCGCGGACGGAAGCAGATCGGCCAGCGGCTCGTCGAGCCCGACGACCCCGTCGAGGGTCAGGCGGCTCAGGGCCAGCGCCGTGAACACCTTGGTGAGCGAGCCGATCTCGTGGACCGCGTCCGCGTCCCCGGCGATCTCCACGGTGTCCCCGGCAATCGCGGCCACGACCACCCGGTCCCGCTTGTGCCCGAGCAGCGACGCCGTCCGTTCCACGCGATGCCTCATGGGGACATGTTCTCAGCGCCCTGTCAGCGGCGACGGCCGAGGATCCGGTCATGACAGCCGCCACCCTTGTGGTCGCCGTGTCGCGGCCCTGGTTCTGGCCCGTGTCGTGGGTGCCCGCCCATCTCGGCACGGTGCTTGCCGAGGGGCAATGGCTCCCCGCCGACCTGCCTCGCGCGCTGGTCGCGTTGCTTGTGCTGGGCCCGCTGGTCTGGGGCGCCGTGCTCGCCCAGAATGACCTCCACGACCTGGCCAGCGACCGCGCCAACCCCCGCAAGTCGACCGCGCCCCTGGTCACCGGCGCCGTCAACGAGGCCACGCTGCGGTCCTGGTACCGCCGCAGCGCCCTGGCCTGCCTGGTCGCCGCCATCCTGGTCGGCCCGCTGTTCGTGCTCGGCGTGGCCGGCATGCTGCTGCTGGGCTGGGCGTACAGCGCTCCCCCGCTGCGCCTGAAGACCCGCCCGGGCTGGGATGTCACCGTGAACGCGCTGGTCGTCGGCGTCGTCTCTCCGGCCGCGGGCTGGTCGATCACCCGCGACCCGTGGCACTTCCCCTGGCAGTTGGGTCTGATCGGCCTGCTCTTCGCGGCCGCCCTCTACGTGTCGACCACAGTCACCGACCTGCCGGCCGACGAGGGCGCGGGAGACCGGACCTTCGCCGTACGCTTCGGAGCCCGTACGACGTACCGCACCGGCCTCACCCTGTGGGCCGGCGCCCTGGCCCTCAGCCTGGCCTGCGCCGCCGCCGACGTGGTAGTCCCCCGCACAACGCTGACCGGCCAGCTCCTGACGATCCCCGTGCTCCTGACCGCGTACGCGATCCTGACCCGCCGCCCCACGATCCCCCGCCTGGCCGTCCTGTCCCTGTTCTTCGCCATCCCGACAGCCGGCTTCGCCCTCGCCACAACTGGGTGACCGAAACACGATCACATAGTCGTTCATCGTGATGGCCGCTTGGTGCCGAACATCGACCAAGTGGAAGTCGCCCCCATCCCGTCGGTCCAATAAGGTTGGTCTCCCCGTGACTGACGAGGAGTTGCGTTGCCCGACGCCTTCACACAGAACTCATTCGAGACGACCCCGCTGTGGCGTAGAACTCTGGGCGAGGTACCAGATGATCCGTGGCATGGGCAACGGGAAAAGCTCCGAGATGCGTACCGGCAGTTTCGAGAGATGATCGTTCCCCTTGCGAACGAGATCGTCCTCTCAATGCCCATGTTCACCAACCATTCGATCGAACACATCGACGCTCTGTGGGACACGGCCTCGATCATCTGCGGAGACGAATTCAAGATCAATCCGGCCGAGGCCTTTGTGCTCGGTGGCGCGTTCCTCATGCATGACCTGGGGATGGGACTTTGCGCGTATCCGGACGGCGCGGAGCAGGTGAGGTCCGATCCCGCCTACGCCGGCCTGCTCGCCTTGGCCGAGGAACGAATCTCGGAGCTAGAGCCCGCGACCGACGCCGAGCCGAGAGCCAAACGGGCCGGGGAGGAGGCCTTGGTCGAAGTACTACGTCGCCGCCACGCCGAACGCGCGCCGGAACTACTGCGGACATCGTTCATGGCGTCGGACGGAAGTCCGTTCTACCTTCTTCCGGACCTTGGCTTCCGACTCGACTACGGAGCCATGATCGGCGAGATCGCGGAGAGCCACTGGTGGGATGTGGCAAATTTGCGCGAGTTCGACGGCCCGAAGGGATCCCGGCCCGATCATCCCCGCGAGTGGACGGTCGACAAACTCAAGATCGCCTGTATTCTGCGGCTCGCGGACGCTGCGCACATCGACAGCAGACGAGCTCCGAGCTTGGTCCGGGCTTTCCGACGCCCTTCCGGCACTGCAGCGGAACATTGGAGCTTCCAAGAACGCCTCATGCGTCCTTACGTTCAGGACGACAGGCTCGTCTACACCTCCACCCGTCGGTTCACGAGCAATGAGGCAGCGGCCTGGTGGCTCGCCTACGACACGATCAAGATGGTCGACACCGAATTGCGACGGGTCGACGCACTCTTCGCGGACCTCGGCCGGCCTCGATTTCCGGTGCGCTCGGTGGCCGGCGCGGACGCACCCGACCGGCTTGCGGACTACCTGCAGACCGACCGCTGGCATCCTGTTGATGCTCGGATTCGGGTCACCGACGTCGGCAAGGTGGTCGGCAATCTTGGGGGTGACAAGCTCTACGGCAATCGGCCTGACATCGCGCTCCGGGAACTGGTCGCGAACGCCAGCGATGCGACTCTGGCCAGGGCATCCCGGGAGGCAACGACACCCGGAACTGTCACCATCGGCCTGTCCCAGGAGCCGGCTGGGTGGTTGCTCACAGTCATTGATCAAGGCATCGGTATGCGCCCCGAAACGCTGGTGTCGTCGCTGACCGACTTCGGAAATTCGAGGTGGCGATCGGCGGACACGCTCACCGAACATCCGGAGCTGGCTGGTTTCGAGCCGATCGGCCGGTTCGGCATCGGATTCTTCGCGGTCTTCATGGTTGCGGACGAGGTCAGCGTGTACAGCCTCGCCCTGGATGAGGCACCGCGGGACACACACGTCCTGGAGTTCACCGACGGGCTTGCCGTCCGTCCGCTGCTACGGACGGCGGAGCCAAACGAGCGGTTACGCAGTGCAGGCACTGTGGTCACCGCTCGCCTTCGAGTGGACCCCCGCTCCGTCAAAGGACTGTTCAGAAACAACAGCCGACGGCTCAGTCACACCGAGCATCTGCACGCACTGGTGCTACCGCTGTGCGCACTGTCCCGCGTGAACATTGATGTCCAAGGGCCGGACGACGCGAGGCCTGTGCGCTTGGTGTCGGCCGACGATTGGGTGGTCATCTCCGAAACCGAACTCTTCGACCGCGTCTACCGGCAACCGGACGACAGTTACAAACGGCGGCTTGCCCTTGATGTGTTCTGCAAGCGTTTCCTGCAGCGCGCCCGCTTGTTACGGGACGAGGACGGCCGCATCGCGGGGCGCGCGATGATGGCATCCAACTGGGAGGCTCTTGAAGGATCCGGCTGGTACATGAATTGCGTTTCACACATATACGTCGGCGGTCTTCGCTCAGGAACGCTACAGCAGTCGGTCGGAGTATTTTCGGGACGCCCACTCACCGCGGACCGCTTGCGGGCTTTTCCCGACATCGACGCGGAGCGATTGACTGCTTGGGCAGAATCACAAGCAGAACTGCTCGACGAGACGGACCCCTTCTCGAGAGAAATTCTTGGCGGAGTGGCGAGAGCGCTGGGCGCCAAGGCCGAGCGGCTCCCCTGCGCGCTGACAGCCACCGGCGAGTTGGACGTTCCGGCCATCCACCAGTGGGTGGCCGGCCGTGACCTCATATTTCTTGTCGGCGAATCATTCCACGTGCATTTTCGCGATAGGAACAAACCGTGGTTCATTTCGTTCGGGCACCAGGAGCTTCTGTTCAGCGAAAACTGCCTGATACTGAGCCTCTATCCAGATTGGCAATTTCCGGAAGAGGTGCTTCCGTCACCGAAGGACGACCGATTTGCCGACATCGAGCTGGCGGAGACCGGGTGGAACTCACGCGCGTGGTGGTACGACTCCGGCAATTTTGGATCTGTCGGCCTGGTCGTACGGGCAATCTCCGAGGAATGGGGGATCGACATCCCCGAGCTGTTGGAGCTCATGGAGCCTCTGCATCTGGAGGACGGCCGCGACGCCCGCTGTGACGTTCCCGTCGTCGGGGGCGGCTCCGAGAAAGTCGAGATGATTCGCCTGCAACGTCCTCAACCGATCAACGGTCTATAAGATGCGCTGCCCGACGACCGGATTCGCGCCAGCTATCGTCAGGGGTTGCAAGAAGCCCGGAGACAGATGGGTGGCCGGTCCCGGCAATGGACCGGCCACCTTTCATCGGGGGCGGAGTTGACGCTTTTACTTCACCGAGCCCAGGGACAGCCCCTGCACCAGCTTGTCCTGGGCGGCGAAACCGGCCACCAGGACGGGCAGGCTGACCACGAAGGCGGCCGCGCAGAGCTGGGCCAGGAACAGGCCCTGGCTGGTGACGAAGCTGGTCAGGAAGACGGGGGCCGTCTCCGCGACCGTGGCCGTGAGCACGCGGGCGAACAGGAGCTCGTTCCAGCTGAAGATGAAGCAGATCAGCGCGGTGGCGGCGATGCCGGGGGTGACGACGGGAGCGATGACCGAGCGCAGGGTCTTGGTCAGGTTGGCCCCGTCCATCTGGGCGGCCTCGAGCATCTCGACGGGCACCTCGGACAGGAACGAGCGCATCATCCACACGGCGATGGGCAGGTTCATCGAGGTGTAGAAGAGGATCAGCAGCCAGATGTTGTCGAGCAGGCCGGTGTTCTGGGCGAACAGGTACAACGGCAGCAGGCCCGCCACGACCGGGAGCATCTTGGTGGACAGGAAGAAGAACAGGACGTCGGTCCACTTCTTGACCGGCTTGATGCTCAGCGCGTAGGCGGCGGGCAGGGACAGCAGCAGCACGATCAGGGTCGAGATGACGCTCGCGGTCAGGGAGTTGAGCAGGGGCGGCCACGGGCTGGCGCCGCCGGAGAAGAACTCGCGGTAGCCCTCCAGGGTCAGCGGGGCGAAGACCGAGGGCGGGTTGGTGGCCGCGTTGGACTCGGAGTGGAACGAGGTCAGGACCATCCAGACGACGGGCAGCACGAACAGGATGCCGACGATCCAGGCGAGCAGGGACAGCCAGACGTTCGCGCCCTCGCGGCGCTTCTTGACCGGGCGGCCGCGTTCGTCGTGGGCGGCCGGAACCGGTGCGGTGTCGGTGATGCTCATCGGCCGGCCTCCTGCTTGAAGAGCGACGAGACCGTACGCAGGGCGAACGTCGCGATGATGATGGTGCCGATCACGACCACCACGGCGGCCGCGGACGCCCGCCCGTAGTCGTGGGCCTGGTAGAAGATCTGGTAGATCGTGTACGGCAGGTTGGCCGTGCCGAGGCCACCGGACGTGATCGTGAAGACCGCGTCGAAGTTCTGCACGATGTAGATCGAGCCGAGCAGCGCGCCCAGTTCGAGGTACTGCCGCAGGTGCGGCAGCGTCATGCTGCGGAAGATCTGCCAGTTGTTGGCGCCGTCGATGCGCGCCGCCTCGATCACGTCGAGCGGGCGGCCCTGCAGGCCGGCCAGCAGGATCAGCATCATGAACGGCGTCCACTGCCAGACCAGCGAGAAGATGACCGCCCACAGCGGCATGTTGCTGATCCAGTCGGGCTGCGGTGGGTTGTCCGAGCCGAACAGGCCCCAGATCCAGGTGAGCGCGCCGTTGAACAGACCGTATTCGGGGTTGTAGAGGGCGTGCTTCCAGATCAGCGCCGCGGCCACCGGCACGACCAGGAACGGCGCGATCATCATCGTGCGCACCGCGCCGCGACCGCGGAACTTGCGGTCGAGCAGCAGAGCGATGCCGAGCCCGAGGACGAGGCTGATCAGCACGACGCCCCCGGTGAGCAGGATCGTCGTCCACACCGCGTCGCGCATGTTGACGTCGGTGAAGACCCGGACGAAGTTGTCGAACCCGGCGAAGCCGCGCTCCTCGGGGTAGTACGCGTTCCAGTCCATGAACGAGATGACCAGGGTGGCCAGGAAGGGCAGCTGGGTCACCACGATCATGAAGATGAGCGCGGGCAGCAGCGGGGCGCGGCGGGCCCAGGCGGATGCCCGCCGGGCGGCTCCCGGCGCCGGTTGGGGAGCGTCAGTCTGCGTCCCGGCCTGTTCGGCGACCGATGTCATGCCTAGCCCTCCTCGCGGGACTGGTAGCGCTCGGCGACGTCCTCGGCCAGGCGCTGGCCGCGTTCCAGGGCTTCGTCGACGCTCATCTGGCCGGCGATCGCCGAGCTCACGTACTGCGACACCTGGGTGCCGAGGTCGGTGAACTCGGGGATGTCGACGAACTGAATGCCGATCGCGGGCCGGGGCTGCACGCCGGGGTTGCGCGGGTCGGCGGCCTCGATCGCGGCCCTGGTGGGCTCGGCGAACGACGACGCGACGCTGAGGTAGTCCTCGTTCTCGTACGTCGAGGCGCGTTTGCCGGCCGGCACGCTGGACCAGCCGACCTGCTCGCCGACCAGTTCCTCGTACTGCTTGCTGGACGCCCACGAGATGAACTTCCAGGCGTTGTCCTTCTTGTCGCTGGCCTGCTGGATGCTCCAGGACCACGCGTACAGCCAGCCCGAGCTGTCGGTCTTCACGACGGGTGCCGGGGCGTACCCGATCTTGCCCTTGACCGGCGAGTCGTCGGCCTCGAGCGAGCCCGCGGCGCTGGTCGCGTCGTACCACATCGCCACGTTGCCCTGGATGAGGTTGTTCAGGCACTCGGTGAAGCCGGCCTGCGGGGCGCCGTTCTGGCCGTGTGAACGCACCAGATCGACGTAGAACTTGGTGGCCTCGGTGAACTCGGGACCGTCCACCTTGGGCGTCCAGTCCTGCTCGAACCAGGTGCCGCCGAAGGTGTTCACGACCGTGGTGAGCGGCGCGAAGATCTGGCCCCAGCCGGGCTGTCCGCGCAGGCAGATGCCGCGCATGCCGGGCTGTTTGTTGTCGACCTGGGCGGCGATGTCGGCGACCTGCTGCCAGGTGGGCTTCTCGGGCATCCGGACGTTGTTCGACTCCAGGACGTCCTTGCGGTACATCAGGAACGACGACTCACCGTAGAACGGCTCGCCGTAGAGCTTGCCGTCGTCGGCGGTCAGCGACTGGGTCATCGGGGCGAGGATGTCGCCCTGGTCGAACTGCTGGTCGGCGGCGACGTAGTCGTCCAGCGGCGCGATCCACTTCGACTTGGCGTAGATGGGGATCTCGAAGTTGCTGAGCGAGGCGACGTCGTACTGCCCGGCCTGACTGGAGAACTCCTGGCTGATCTTGTCGCGGACGTCGTTCTCCGGCAGCACCGTGAAGTTGACGTTGATGCCGGTCTGCCTGGTGAAGTTGTCCGCGGTGAGCCGCTGCAGATCGATCATCTGCGGGTTGTTGACCATCAGGACGTTGATGCTGTTCGGTCCGCCACCCCCCGGCCCGCCGCCCCAGCCGGCGCACCCGGTGAGGGTGAGCACGAGTGCGGTGGCGGCGGCGAGCGCGGCGCGCATGTGCCTGCGTGACATAGGGCCTCCCCAGCGAGGCTTGCTGGTCCAGCGGCACTACCCGATGCTGTGACGCCGGTAACATCCGGAACTCAGTACATGCCTGAGATCGACAGGATGTCAACCATTCGTCACGGTGCGTGGGACATACGGGCATCGATGATCGGGGCGGGCGTCCTAATCGGCGACGACCCGGGCCTCGTTGCCGAGGACCTCGACGACGTCGCCCGGGCGCAACTGGCGTCCGCGACGGGTGTCCACCTCGCCGTTGACCGAAACGTCCCCGGAGGCGATGAGGACCTTGCCCTCGCCGCCTGTGTCGATGAGGTCGGCCAGCTTGAGGAACTGTCCGAGTCTGATCATGTCGCCGTCGATCGGCACGTCACGCATCCCGCCATCATCCGGCAACCGGCCGGAAAGATTTCCGCGGGGCTTTGAACCTTTGCCGCTTGTGATCCGAACTACCCCCCGTGAGGCACTCTCAGCTGGCCCGCCGCGCGGGCATCCCGGTAGCCGCAGCCGTCCTCGGCGCGCTCGTCGCCACCCCGGCCCTGGCCGACGCGACGGTCGTGTCGCCGACGACGGCCTACCAGGGCAGCGGGCAGAACGTGACCCTGCGCGTCACGAACGACGGCGCCGCACCGGTTCGCCGGATCACGCTCAAGTTCCGCGACGACACGCCCCTGGCCGAGGCCTATCCGCTGTCGGTCGAGGACTGGGCGCCGAGCATCAAGATGCGCACGATCACGACGCCGCTGAAGACGCTGCACGGCGACAACGAGACGACCGAGGTCGCCGCGTCGATCACCTGGCTCGCCATGCCCGGCAAGGACCTGGCTCCCGGCAAGAGCGCCGATCTCACGGTGGCTGTCGGCCCGCTGCCGCAGCTGAGCACGGTCCAGCTGGATGTTGCCACCACCTACGCCGATGGCAAGCCCGGCCCGGCGATGCCCCCGGCCGCGTTGCAGCTGACCCCGGACCCCACCGGCGGTCTGGCGGCAGCGGCCCACTCGCACGGCGGCGCCACCGGCGGGTCGGCCGCCAACGGCGAGGAGCAGCTGTTCAAGCAGGCCATCGAGGAGGCCGACCGCGGCTCCTCGATCTGGTCGTATGCGGGCTGGGTCGTCGCCGCCCTGGCGCTCGCCGGCGGCCTGGTGATGATGCTGCGCAACCGGCACCGCGCCGAGGAGCCCGAGCCGGCCGACGACGACGAGACCGCCGACGACCCCGCAGCCGAGGAGAAGGAGCCCGTGACCGCGGGCAGCGGCAACAGCAAGTGGGCCTACAAGGGCTGACAAGACTCCCGCGATGGTGGACGCGGGACACCGTCGTGATGGCGCGCGTGGGGCGCGGCGCACGACGTGCGGGTGGGGCCATTGGGCATGGCGCGTGACCCGCGGACGAGGGGCGGAGGATTCATTTCTTCCGCCCCTCGAGTATGTCCACCGCCTTCCGCCCGAACCGGACTGAAGCCTGGGCTCATACAGACGCCGTCTGCCTACACCGACACCGTCCGGGGTGTGCGCAGCGCGTCGACGATCTCGCGCTCAACCCGTTCAGCTTGATCGTGCGGCACCTGGCAGGTGCCGGCCGCGATGTGGCCGCCCCCGCCGTAGCGCAGCATCACCTCGCCCACATCCACCGGCGAGGTGCGGTCGAGGATCGACTTTCCGCAGGCGAACACGGTGTTCAGCTTCTGCCGCCCCCAGATCACGTGGACCGAGACCCGCGCCTCGGGGAACATCGCGTACACCATGAAGCGGTTCCCGGCGTGGATCACCTCCTCCTCGCGCAGGTCGACCACGACGACGTCGCCGTCGACGTGACTGACCCGCTTCAGCTGCTCGACGAAGAGATCGTGCTGCGTCCGGTACAGCTCCGCCCGCTCGGCCACGTCGGGCAGGGAGAGGATCTCGCGGACGTCGTTGTGCTGGATGCAGGCATCGATGAGCTGCATCATCAGCTGGTAGTTGGAGATCCGGAAATCGCGGAAACGCCCCAGCCCGGTACGGCTGTCCATCAGGAAGTTCAGCAGCGTCCAGCCCTGCGGGTCGAGGATGTCGTCGAGGGTGTAGTCGGCCGAGTCGGCCTGGTCGACCGCGTACATGAGGCCGTTGGAGACCTCGGGGAAGCGCTCCCGGCCCCCGTAGTACTCGTAGATCACCCGGGCCGCGGAGGGCGCGTCGGCGTCGATGACGTGGTTGCCGAGATCGCCGGAGTTGCGCAGCGTCTCGGAGTGGTGGTGGTCGAAGACCATGTACGCCCCCGGCGCGTACGGCAGGTTCGTGAGGATGTCGTTCTCGGTCACCTCGACCTCCCCGTCCTGCACGTCCTTGGGGTGGACGAATTTGATGTCACCGATCATGTCGAGGTGGCGCAGCAGCACGGCGCAGACCAAGCCGTCGAAGTCGCTACGAGTCACGAGCCGATACTTCACGGGTCCCCCTAGGGTGCGCACAGCGATACACCCCAGTTTGCCACTTTTGCCGGTGTATCCCGGGTCGCATCCGGGGATGGAAGTGAACCTTTCCGGCTCGGCCCTGCGTAGAGTTTTGCCGGACGGTCCCAACGGTCGGAGGACACGTAATAACCATGGACAACGCCCCTCAGCTCATCCAGGAGCGCAGCGCCCCACCCGCCACGCTGGTGATCTTCGGCGCCTCGGGCGACCTGACCCGGCGCAAGCTCCTCCCGGCCGTGGAGAGCCTCGCCCGGCACAATCGCCTGCCCAGCCAGTTCGCCCTGGTCGGCGTGGCCCGCACCCCGATGGGCGACGAGCAGTTCGCGGGCAGCGCGCTCGGCGGCCGCAGCCTGCTCGACAAACCGCAGCTTCAGGGCGGAATCCGGTACGTCTCGGGCGGCTACGACGACCCGGACACGTACAAGCGGCTGGCCGAGACCCTCGACGGGCTCGACGCCGAGCGGGGCACCGCCGGCAACCGCCTGTTCTACCTGTCCACCCCGGCCGAGGCGTTCGAGCCGGTGATCAACGGGCTGGCCGGCGCCGGCCTCAACCACCCGCGCGAGGGCTCCTTCTCGCGGCTGGTCATCGAGAAGCCGTACGGCCGCGACCTGCCCAGCGCCCGCGAGCTCGACGCCGTCGTGCACGGCTCGTTCGACGAGCCCCAGGTGTTCCGGATCGACCACTACCTGGGCAAAGACACCGTGCAGAACGTGCTGGCGCTGCGCTTCGCCAACTCGATCTTCCAGCCGATCTGGGACCGTTCCTGGGTCGACCACGTGCAGATCACGGTGGCCGAGACTCTCGGCGTCGGCACCCGCGGCGGCTTCTACGAGCACGCGGGCGCCATGCGCGACATCGTGCAGAACCACGTGCTGCAGGTCCTCGCCCTCGCGCTCATGGAGCCGCCGGCGTCGTTCGAGGCCGAGGGTCTGCGCAACGAGAAGGTGAAGCTGCTGCAGGCGATCCGGCTGCCCACCAACCGCGACATCGCCGACCTGGCCGTCCGCGGGCAGTACACGCGCGGCGGCACCCGGGACGACCTGATGGCCGGCTACCGCGAAGAGGTCGGCGTCGACCCGCTGTCGCGGACCGAGACGTACGCGGCCATGCGGCTCAACGTCGACAACTGGCGCTGGGCCGGTGTGCCGTTCTATGTGCGTACGGGAAAGCGCCTGCCGGCCCGGGTGACCGAGGTGGCCCTGCAGTTCCAGCGGCCGCCGCACCTGCCGATCCCACAGGACCAGCTGACCGGGCTCGAGGCCGACGCGCTGATCCTGCGCATCCAGCCCAACGAGGGCATCTCGCTGCGCTTCGGGGCCAAGGTGCCGGGCCACTCGTTCCGGGTGCGCACGGCGTCGATGGACTTCTCGTACGAGCACACGTTCGCCGAGGAATCCCCCGAGGCGTACGAGCGGTTGCTGCTCGACGCGCTGCTCGGCGACCCGACGCTGTTCATCCGCAGCGACGAGGTCGAGCACTCGTGGCGGATCGTCGACCCGATCATCGAGCACTGGGCGCAGGACAACTCGCCCATCCCGACCTACGAGGCCGCCTCCTGGGGCCCCGCCGACGCCGACCGCCTGATCGGCCGCAGCGGCCGCGCCTGGAAGAACAGCATCTAGGCGTCAAGAGCAACTACGTCGAACTTCGCCCGTCGATGTCGAGGGCGCCGAAAACGGCCAGGCGTAGCCGAGGCCGTTTTCGGTGTCCTCGGCATCGACCTCTCAGGGCGAAGTTCTCGGCGAGCGGAGCGACGCCAAAGCACGCTCAGCGTGGTCGTTCATGTTCATCTCGGCGTGGATCACGTCCAGGACGCGGCGGTCGGTGTCGATCACGAAGGTCATCCGCTTCGAGGTGAGCGGGCCCAGCGGCAGCTTACGCTTGACGCCGAACGCGGTTGCGACCGTGTAGTCCGGGTCGCTGAGCAGCGGATAGTCGAACCGGTGCTTCTCCGCGAACTGCTTCTGCTTCTCGACCGGATCGCGACTGATGCCGACCCGCTGCGCGCCCGCCGCGCGGAACTCGGCCGCCAGGTCGCGGAAGTTGCAGGCCTCGGCCGTGCAGCCGCTGCTCATGGCAGCCGGATAGAAGAACAGCACGACCGGGCCGTCGGCGAGCAGCACGCTCAGCCGGCGGGGTGTGCCGTCCTGGTCGGGAAGCTCGAAATCGTCGACGACGTCACCCGGCTTGATGCTCATCGGGAAAACCTACCGCCCGGTAGCGGATTCGGCCATCGGGGCCCGGCTCGCCTAGGCTGGGGGCCACCGACCCCGTCCCTTCGACCGGCTCAGCACCACCCCGTCCCCGCAGATATCCACCGAAAGCGACACCGCCATGCAGGTCTCGGTCGCGCACCACCCGCCGAACACGGCCGTGCTGGTGCTGCGAGGTTCCCTCGACATCGACACCGCGCCCGTTCTCAAGGCGAATCTCGCCCGCCTCGTCGACCGGCCCGCACCCCGGGTCGTGGTGGACGTCTCCGGGCTCGACTTCTGCGACTCGATGGGTGTCGGCGTCCTGGTCACCGCGCACGGTCGTGCCACCGAGCGCGACGGCTGGGTGCGACTGGCCGGACCGTCGGGCTTCCTGCGCCGCCTGTTCGACACGCTCGGCCTGACCGACTACCTGGCTCTGTTCCCGGACGTGGAAACCGCGCTGCGCTGATTCTGAGCCCATGCGCTCGATCGTGCGGGCGCCGCTGGACGCGGGCGAGCTCGGCCTGCGAACGATGCCGGTTTCGCCGACATCGCCCGAAGGCCGAACTCGCCCGCGCGGCAACGCGCTCCTCGCTGACCTAGCTGGTCAGGCCGAAGACGATGCGCCCGAGAGTGTCCTCGGTGCCGACGAAGCCCTCGGCGGGCAGGAACAGGCTCTCGCCGAAGTCGACGTCGATGTCGTCCGCGGTGCCGCCCACGCCGTCCGGTCCGACGCCGAAGAGCGTGCCGAAGCCGGTGCCGCCCGCGTCCATCAGGTTGGGCAGCGCGTCCTGGTTGTCGGTGTGGAAGTCGCCGAAGAAGTGGCCGGCCTCGTGCGAGATCACGTTGGCCAGGGCCTGCGCGACGAACTTCAGCCGGTCGCTGTCGCTGGTCAGGTACGTGTTGAGCGACGCCGGCGTCGAGCCCGCGGGCGAGCTCAGCACGTCCAGCAGCACCAGGGCGGTCTCCTCGGTCTCGAAGTTACCGGGGTCGATGCTCTGCGCGATGCCGATCGTGTCGACGCCGGACTCCTCGATGGTGCCGCCGACCACGACCCGGCTGACGTTCGCCTTGCTCCAGGTGTCGGCGTTGTCCTTGCTGTTGGTGATCTTGACCTTGAACTTCGGGTTGAGGCCGCTCTCCTCCAGGTCGTGCTTGATGTTCTCGGTGACACCGGCGACGACCAGGTCGATCAGCGCGTCCTCGTCGGCCCTGGTCAGGCCCCAGCTGGTCAGGAACGCGGCCAGCGGCGTGAGGTCACGGTTGCCGCCCCCGCCGAAGACCGCGGTGTTCACCCGGGCGCCGTCGAAGTCCAGGTACAGCGTCTGCTGTGGCTTGGCGCCTTGCAGCACCGGGCGGTACGCCTCGACCGTGATCTGGTAGGCGCCGGAACCACTGGCGACACCCACGTAGTGCCAGCCGGCCTTGGTGGCGACGTAGTCGGTGACGGCGTTGCCGCCCGCGGGCAGCGGCGAGTCGACCGGGTAGATGAACGACGCGTCCTGGCGTGAGCCGTGCACCTCGCGCGGCACGGTGTCGTAGACGGTCAGGTAGGTCGCCGAACCGGTCACCGAACCGCCGATGACGTCACCGGCGCGCAGCTTGACCGCGAAGAAGTCCTCGTCCACCCCGCCCGAGGTGAGGGTGAGGTTGTACGGGCCCTCGGTGGGCGGGGTCGGGTCGCCGATGCCGCCGCCGCTGCCCGAGTCGAACGGGTCGGCGGGCAGGCCGCCGTACGCGGCGACCGCCAGGTAGAAGTCGCCGGCCGCGGTCACCCGGTAGACGATCCGGCTGTCGATGCCCGAGAAGTCGTCGTTGACCGCGAGCAGGGTGCCGTCCGGCGCGAACAGCTGCAGGACGGTGTCCAGCGGCCCGGTCGGGGTGGCCGTCGAGATGGTCAGCACCTTGCCGGCCGGCGCGCTGAGCTTGTAGAAGTCGAAGTCGTTGCTGCCGTCGCCGGTCTGCCGCCCGTGCGGGCCGTCGCCGATCTGCGAGCTGATGGCCGCGCCGCTCTGGGTGCCGACGCCGATCCCGGTCGGGCCGGCCAGCGTGATCGAGCCGTTGTCCTCGGGCGCCGGAGCGACGGTCGGGGTGCTGACGACCTGGTTGTCCAGGCTGCCCAGGATCCGGATGTTCGGGAACTGGCCGGAGCCGGTGCCGTAGCCGGCGATCCGCTGGGCGTTGACCGGGACGTCGTTGCCGCCGGAGGTGCCCGGCAACTCGTCCTCGTCGATAGCGACCGCGGGCTTCGCCGCCGCCTGCGCCTTCACCCCGGCTGCCTTGTCGCGCGAGGCGGCCTTGGCCTTGGACTGGGTCTTCATGTAGTTGGCCCAGCCCGAGTAGTCCACCTTGGCCGGATCGGCCACCTCGGCCAGGTACGGGTTCGGGCCCTTCGGCTTGGACCCGTACGGCGCCTTGGGCGCGATACCCACGCCGGCTTCGAGCGAGGCCTTGTCGGCCGGGCTCAGTTCGTCGCCGGACGGCGCGGACGGCGCGGACGGCGCGAGCGCGTGCGGTCCCGCCTGCGCGGCCCCTGGCGTGATCAACGCTAGGCCGAGAACCGCCACGGAGACGGTCGCGATGCTTCGTCGCATCAATTTCCCCCTTCAGCTCGTCGACGGCCCCCCGGCCGAAGACGGCGAGGACGACGTTACTGAAGAAGATCGTCGATATCTACATATGTCGATAGTACGAAACACAGGTGTCGAAAAGCCGCCTCGGGCTCGGCCCGGGGCGGCTTCGAAAGGCGGCGGTCAGACGGACTGGACAGCCTCGAGGGCGGCCACGGCGGCGCCGCGCGCGCCGGCCATGTCGAGGTCGGCGACCAGGGCGAAGGTCGCGGCGGCCTGCTGCTCGGCGCGCAGCTCGGTGCTCTCGCGGACCGTGTTGAGGAACCACTGCCGGAACTTCGGCGAGGCCTCGACGACGCCGCCGCCCAGCAGATAGGCGTCGGGATCGGTGAAATTGGCGGCGATGGTGAAGAGCTTGCCGATCGCCTTGGCCTGCTGCCCGAACACCGCCAGCGCCAGCGGGTCCTCCTTTTCCCCGTACGACCGCAATTGTTTCGCCGCCTGCGGCAGCGGCAGCGCGGCCAGCGGGTGATCGGGGAACCGGGTCAGCCAGTACGGCAGCAGGTTCTTCTTGATGCCGGTCAGCGAGGCGATGCTCTCGACGTCGCCGGTGAAGCCGCAGTTGCACTCGGGCACCGGCTGACCGACCTCGAGCACGCCGTGCAGCGGGATCTGCACGTGGCCGAGCTCGCCCGCCATGCCGGCCGCGCCGCTGACGACCTTGCCGTCGGAGACCACGCCGCCGCCCAGGCCGGTGCCGACGATCGCGGCGACCGACGACTTGGTCATCGCGTCGGCCCCGAAGAGCTGGTGGTGCGCGTAGAGGGCGGCCGCGTTGGCATCGTTCAGATAGAAGACGGGCAGGCCGATGCGGGCCTCGAGCGCGCTGCGGATGTCGAAGCCGTGCCACGACACCATGCTGAAGTTCGTCGCGCCCTTGGACGAGATGACGCCCTTGGCGCTGGCCGGGCCGGGTGTGTCGAGCCCGACCGCGCGGACCAGGGTGAGCGGGGTGCGGGTCAGCTCGAGGATGTTGTGGAAGGCGCCGGCCAACTGCTCGATCGCCGATTCCGGACCGTCGGTGACCAGGCTCGGATTCTCGACCAGATTGTCGACCAGATATCGCCCCGTGGCGTCCAGCACTGTGGCGTTGTTGCAGGTGCCGCCGTTGTCGAGGCCGACGACGACCCAGGAGGCGGGGGTCCGAACCGATTCAACCTGATCCACACCGGTGAGCGTACGTCCGACTTCGGCCCGGCGGTACGGGTGCGGGCGGATTGCGAGTCCGTTAGCCACGGTTGCAGCCGCGACGGAGCGGGCCGCGCGGGACGAAGGATCTGGCATGACGACCCGACGCACGCTTCTCGCCGCCGGTGCCGCCACCGCTGTCGCCACCGCCGTGGGCACCGCCGTCGCCGCTCCCGCCGCGACCGCCGCCCCGACCGCACTCGACCCGGCCAAGCTGGTCGCGGGCGACCCGATCGCGCACCTGCTGCGCCGGGCCACCTTCGGCCCGACGCCGGCCACGCTGGCCGAGGCGGCCAAGCTCGGCGTCCCCGGCTGGCTCGACCGGCAGCTCAGCCACACGGCGATCGAGGATGCCGCCTGCGACAAGCTGGTGGCCCGGCTGCCGCTGGCCGGCGCGAGCATCGCGACCGTGCGCTCGTCGATCGCCAAGAACTCCTACGACGCGTTCAAGCAGCTGGGCCGGGCCGCCGTGGCCCGCGCCGCGTGGAGCAACCGGCAGCTGTTCGAGGTCACGGTCGCGTTCTGGGCCAACCACCTGCACGTCGCCGCGCCCTCCAGCGGGGTGTGGGACAGCCGCCCGGACTACGACACCCAGGTGATCCGCAAGCACGCGTTCGGCCGCTTCGCCGACATGCTCAAGGCGTCGATGAAGCACCCGGCGATGCTGACCTACCTCGACAACCGCTCGTCGACCAAGGCCCATCCCAACGAGAACTACGCGCGCGAGCTGATGGAGCTGCACACGGTCGGCCTCGTCTACAGCGAGCAGGACGTCTACGCGGCGGCCCGGCTGCTCACCGGTCTCACCGTCAACAGCAATGGCGCGTACGTCTATGAAGGCGCCCGCCACGTGACGGGCGCCGTGGAGATCCTCGGGTTCAAGCACGCCAACGCCACCACCGCCGGCGAGTCGGCCGCACTCGCGTTCGCCGACCACCTCGCCCGGCACCCGGCCACCGCGCAGCGCCTCGCCACCAAGCTGTGCCAGCGTTTCGTGGCCGACCAGGCGCCGGCGTCGCTGGTCAGCAAGCTGGCCAAGGTCTACCTGGACAACGACACGGCGATCAAGCCCGTCCTGAAGGCCCTGTTCACCTCGCCCGAGTTCGCGGCGGCGATCGGACAGAAGACGCGTACGCCGTTCGAGGACCTGATCGCGACGATCCGGACGCTCGGGCTGGGACCGGAGTCCGCGGGCGTCAAGGCTCTCGACGCCCTCTACAACGGCCTGGTCAATGCGGGCAACGCGCCGTTCCGGTGGAGCCCGCCCAACGGCTTCCCCGACGTGGCCGCGGCCTGGGCCTCGCCGTCCGGGTTCCTGATGCGCTGCAACAACCACCTCAACCTGGCCGCCGGCTGGTATCCCTCGCAGCTCACCCGTCCCGCCGACCTGCTGAAGTCGCTGGTCCCGGTGCGGCCGGGCACCTACGGCGCGCTGGTCGACGCCCTGGCCGTACGGCTGATCGGCGCCAAGCTGCCGGCCACGCACACGGCCGCCGTGCTCAGCGTCGCGGGCAAGCTGCCGACCAGTCCTCTGACCGCAACCGACAAGTCGCTCGCCGGGCACGCGCCGTACCTGATCGCGCTGGTCCTCGACGCGCCGTCCTTCCAGCTGAGGTGATGTCATGTCCCTTTTTGACTGCGGTGAGAAGCAGCTGAGCCGACGGGGCCTGCTCGGCGCGGCCGCCCTGACCGGGCTGGCCGGCGCCGGGGTGTCGACCCAGCTCGCGTACGCGGCCCCCGGCTACACCGGCGACACGCTCGTCGTGCTGTCGCTGCACGGCGGCTTCGACGGGCTGTCGGCGCTGGCCCCGATCGGCGACCCCGACTACTACAAGGCGCGGCCGGCGATCGGCGTGCCCAAGGCTCAGGTCATCGCCGGGGACGGGAGCTTCGGCCTGCACCCGGCCCTCGCCCCTCTGCTGCCGCTGTGGAAGAGCGGCAAGCTGGCCGGCGTGCACGCGGTCGGCCAGTCCAACCCGACCCGCTCGCACTTCGCCGCGATGGAGGCGATGGAGAACGCCGCCCCCGGCACCTCGCTGCGCACGGGCTGGCTGGGACGCATGCTGGGCGCGACCGGCGCCTCCGGGGCGCTGGCCGGAGTTTCGGTCGGGGCCGCCATGCCCGACCGCCTGTTCGCCGGTCCGGCGCCGTCGGTGTCGATGACCGGGATCGACAAGTTCACGCTGGCCGGCGACTCCTCCACTCGGCCGCGTGCGGCGGCTCTCCGCGCCATGTACGCCGACGCGCCGGCGCTGCAGGCCACGCCCGCCCTGGCGGCCGACAAGGCGCTGACCGCCAGCGCCGCCGTACGGGCGTCCTCCTACACCCCGGCTAACGGGGCGACCTACCCGGCGACCGAACTGGGCGCGGCCCTGCGCGACGTGGCCCGCCTGATCAAGGCCAAGGTGGGCCTGGCCACCGCCGCGGTCGACTGCGGCGACTGGGACATGCACGAGGGGCTCGGCGCGGCGGTCAAGGGCCAGCGGATGTACGACAACCTGACCGACCTGGCGCTGGCCCTGGCGGCGTTCGCGGCCGACCTCGGTCCCGAGGGCATGAACTCGGTCACCCTGCTGACGATCAGCGAGTTCGGCCGCCGCGTGCAGGAGAACGGCTCGCGCGGGGCCGACCACGGGCACGGCAACGCGATGCTGCTGCTGGGCGGCGGGGTCAAGGGCGGTCGGGTGTACGCGAAGTGGCCCGGCCTGGCCCCGGCCGCGCTCGTGGCGGGCGATCTGGCGGTGACGACCGATTACCGGTCCGTGATCGGGGAAGTCCTGCAGAAGCGCTGCGGGCTGGGGTCGCTCGCGGAGGTGTTCCCGTCGGTCGCGCCGTCGACGTTCGGCCTGGTGACCGCGCGCTGACACCTTGTGTTGAACGACCGTTAACCCCGGCGGGAGGTACTTGAAGTCTCTCTGGCTTAGGGTTGGCCCTGATGGAACCTGCTACCGGTCATGTCGTCCTCGAGACCGCGATCGACGAGGGCTTCGCGTCCCTGCGGCTTCCCGCCCGGCCCCGCGCCGAGCGCTACGAGCTGGGCCGGTCGTTGCGGGAACGGGCGCACCGCTCGGACGTGGCGCACTGGTCGGTGCCGGACGGCCGGGTCGACCCGGTCACCCAGATCATCCGGGCCAACGCGGGACGGCAGCCCTGGCTCGTGCCGGTCCGGGTGGGCCGGATGATCGCCTCGCCCTACGCGTACCTGCGGGGTTCGGCCAACGTGATGGCCGACGACTTCGCCACCCTGCCCGCCACCGGCATCACCCCGGTGATCTGCGGCGACGCCCACCTGGGCAACTTCGGCTTCTACGCCTCACCCGAACGCGAGCTGGTGTTCGACCTCAACGACTTCGACGAGGCCCACCCCGGCGCCTGGGAGTGGGACCTGCGCCGGCTCGTGGTCAGCGTGTACGTGGCCGGCCGGCAGAACGGCTTCAAGGAGAGCGCCTGCGCCGACGCCGTGCAGCACTGCGTCGAGGAGTATCAGCTGCAGATCCAGCACCTGGCCGACCAGCCGCTGCTGGGCCGCTCGTTCGCCCAGATGGACGTCGACCGGCTGCGCTCGGCGGCCTCGCGGCCCAGCTTCCGCGCCGAGATCGACCGGGCCGCCCGCCGGGCCCGCCGCCGCACCAGCGACCGGGCGCTCCCCCGCTTCACCGAACGGCGCGACGGCACGGCACGGCTGGTCGAGGAGCCGCCGCTGATCACGCGGCCCAGCGACGGGGAACGGGAGCTGCTGGCCGAGGCCCTCGACGGCTACCTGAACACCCTGCCGCCGCACTGGGCGCGCATCCTGGCCGGCTACCGGATCGTCGACATCGCGCACAAGGTGGTCGGCGTGGGGTCGGTGGGGCTGCGGGCGTACGTGGCGCTCTGTGAAGGATCGAGCCCGTCCGACGTCGTCTTCCTGCAGCTCAAGCAGGCCCGGCGCTCGGTCGTCGCGCATCACCAGCACGGCGACGCGGCCTGGCACCGCCACCAGGGCCAGCGGGTGGTCGAGTACCAGCAGGCGCTGCAGACGGTGTCGGACCCGCTGCTCGGCTGGGCCACGGTCGGCGCCCTGCAGTTCTACGTGCGCCAGTTCCGCGACATGAAGGGCGCGATCGTCGTCGAGGGCATCGACGCGCCGGCGCTGGGCGACTACGCGGGCATCTGCGGCTACCTGCTGGCCAAGTCGCACGCCCGCACCAGCGGCGCCTCGATGATCGCCGGCTACATCGGCGGCAGCGCCAAGCTGGCCGACGCCCTGTGCCGCTTCGCCCGCGTGTACGCCGACCAGGTCGAGAGCGACCACGCCGAGCTCGCCCGGGCCGTGCGCCAGGGCATCCTCCCCGCCGAGCGCGCCTGAGTCCCGGACGCGCATGATGATCACATGAGTGGTCGCGTGAACCTGGACAACCCGTCGCTGCTGGAGTTCTGGACCGAGCGGCACCTGTGCACGCTGACCACCCTGCGCGCCGACGGCTCGCCGCACGTGGTCGCCGTGGGCGCCACCCTCGACCCGGCGGCCGGGCTGGCCCGGGTGATCTCGTCGTCCACCTCGGCCCACGTGCGGCACGTCCGGGCCGGCCAGCAGCGGGTGGCGATCTGTCAGGTCGAGGGCCCGCGCTGGGCCACCGTGGAGGGTCTCGCCGTCGTCCGCGACGACCCCGGCGCGGTGGCCGAGGCCGTCGAGCGTTACGCCGCGCGCTACCGGACGCCGCGCCCCAACCCGGCGCGCGTGGCCATCGAGATCACGGTCACGAAGATCCTGGGTTCGAGCCGCTTCACCGCGTAGCGCCGGTCAGTCCCCCGGGTGGCGCCCGGCGGTCAGGCGGCGGGACGGGTGCGGTAAGCGCGCGCCGCCGCGGGGGCGCCGCGGTCGAGGCGGGAGGCCAGACGGTGGAGGGCAGCCGCGGCCAGCAGGCGGACACGGCCGGGCGGAACTTCGGGAATCACGGGGCTGCCCGGCAGGGCGGAGCGCATGTGGTCGGAGTTGACGGCTTCCACGAGCGGGATGTAGCCGAGTTCCAGCATCGGAGATCTTTCCCTTCGCGTGATGCGGGCTAAACTGCTTTGACTAGAAGCATAGGCAACCCGCCTGATGCGGGTCAAACACTTTTTGGTGGAATCAATGCACGCGTTCGAGTCCCTGGATGTCTTCGGCGGCGCCGCCGGCCTCGACTTCGCCAACACGGTCGACGGCCGGGGCACCGATCGGCCGGTGGACTACCTGCCGACCTACGCCGAACTGGCTGCCTGGTCGGCGTACATCGGGCTGGTCGACACCGCGGACGCCGAACGGCTGGGCCGGCACGACGCGCCGGCGACGCTACGCACCGCGCTGAGCCTGCGCGAAGCGGTCTTCCAGGTGTTCCACGCGATCGGCCAGGGCCGCCCGGCGCCCGTCGCCGCCCTCGACGAGGTGCGGCAGCGCTACGCCGAGGCGACGGCGGCGGCCCGCCTCGCCCCCGACGGCGCCGGCGCGTTCACCTGGCAGTTCGAGGGTGACGACCCGGACCGCGCCTGGTGGCCGATCGCCGTCGACGCCGTGCGCCTGCTCACCGGCGGCCCGCTCGACCGCATCAAGGTGTGCGCGGCCGAAGCCGGCTGCGCCGGGCTGTTCCTCGACACCAGCAAGAACCGGAGCCGCCGGTGGTGCACGATGGACGGCTGCGGCGTCGACGCCAAGGTGAAACGCCAGGCCACCCGGCGCCGAAACAGAACCTAGATCCAGCGGCTGCCCAGCCACATGCGGGCGCTCCAATCCTCGTACGGGATGGAGAGGCCCACGAAGATCGGGAAGAAGTACGCGAAACAGAGAGCCACCACGGCGACGTACATGCCGACGGCGACGGTGCCTATGAGCTGGCGATCCGATCGGGCCTTGCCCTGGGTCACGCCGTCGGGCGGGGTCATGATCGCGCCCAGGACGTAGACGACGGCGAGGATCAGGAACGGCAGCGCCGGTAGGACGTAGAACGAGAACATCGTCCGGCCGTCCTTGATCGCGTAGTAGAACCACGGGAGCAGGCCGGCCGCCACCGGGACGAGGATGGCCCAGGCCCGCCAGTCGCGCCGGGCCAGGCCGAACCAGACCAGCGCGGCCAGGGCGGGCAGGAAGGACCACCACAGGATCGGCGTGCCGAGCAGGATGATCTGGCGCGCGCAGCTGGGAGCGCCGCAGTCGGTCGCGCCGGGCCAGTAGAAGTTGACCGGGCGGCCGATCAACAGCCACTGCCAGGGCCAGGACTGGTACGGATGCTTCGAGGTCAGTCCGCTGTGGAACGAGTACGCCTCCTGATGGTAGTGCAGGAGGTTGAGCAGGGCGCCCAGCACCGGCGGTTCGCTCAGGCCGTTCGCCTCGCGGTAGTGCCGGAAATAGCCGGTGTTCGTGACGAACCAGCCCGTCCAGGTGGCCAGGTAGAAGATGAAGGTCAGCACGACGCTGAGCGCCCCCCAGCCCAGGTCGGCCAGGATCGGGCCGCGCAGACCCGCCGACTGCCGCGCCCGCACCCGCCAGACGAGCACCAGCGCGCCGAAGAACGGCAGGAAGAACAGCGCGCTCCACTTCACGCCGCAGGCCAGCCCGAACAGCGCGCCCGCGGCCAGCAGCCACCACGGGACGATCCACCGCTTCCGGCCGGACTCGAGCCGGCGCAGCAGGTTGCGCCGGTAGTGGTCGCGGTCGAGCAGGACCGCGGCGAACGCGGCCAGGACGAACAGGCCGAGGAAGATGTCGAGCAGTGACACCCGCGAGAGCACCAGCTGGAAGCCGTCGAGCGTCAGCAGCAGCCCAGCCGCGCCGGCCAGCACGATCGAATGGAACAGCCGGTACGCGACCCGGATCAGGATCATCACCATCAGCGTGCCGGCGATCGCCGTCGGGACGCGCCAGCCCCACTCGTTGTTCCCGAAGACCAGCTCGCCCAGCGCGATCAGCCACTTGCCCAGCGGAGGATGCACCACGTACGCCGGGCCGTTGGTCTTCTCGGGGTCCCACTCGACACCGTGCGTGAGCATGTCCCACGCGTCGGTCGGGTAATACACCTCGTCGAAGATGTAGCCCTTGGCGTCGCCCAGCCCGTTCAGCCGCAGGACGGCCGCGATGGCCGTGATGATCGCGGTGACCAGCCACGAGTACGGGTTGAGCCAGTTCTCGAGCGTCGCCAGCCGCCGCCGGACGACGTCCGGCACGCTCGGCTCCGCCGGCGGTTCAGGATTCAGCTCGGTCTCTGCCGTCGCCGCTGTAGTCACCCCGGGATCGTAGGGCCTGCCGGAAAGAAGTGAAGCCTTGGCATCTTCACCGAGACGTTCCCGTGCCCGTCAGATCCGGCCGTCCGAGGTGAAGGGGCCGACCCGCGCCGGAAGCACGAGCCCGGCCGCGGCCAGCCGCATCAGAAGGTCGTGGAGCTGATCGCGGGAGAGAGCCTCGTGCGGGCCCAGCTCGGGATGATCGACGCCCAGCGCCTTCGCCGCCTCGATGCCCCGGGTGCTGATCGCGGCCTCGACCGCCCACAGGCGGTGGGCGCGCATCGCGAGGTGGGCCGACGCGGTGAGCTCGCTGTGCAGCCGCAGCAGGCGGCGCAGGTCGGCGGCCAGCTGCTCGATCGGCGGCCCGAACGGCTGCGGCGGCTGGGGCCGGGCCGCCTCCCACCGATCGGCGATGGCGCCGCACCACTTCGGCGCGAAGACCACGACCGCGCCGAGCAGTGTCGGCGTAGCCACGATCATGGCGAGCTTCCCCACATCCCAGACATCCACTGATGCTCCCTGCCAACGGCGTCCACTCATGCGTTCGCGACGGCCTCTCGTGCGGCGGCGGACACGGCCGATGTCTGCCTTCGCATCGGCGTGCGTCGGCGTTCGGTTCTCGGCGCGCCCAGCCGCACCTCGACCATCCTTCGCACCGGCACCAGCGTCAACCCGATTGCCCCGCACAACGCACCCGTGGTGCGTCACGTGCGAAAACACGACACCGCCGGACGCACCGCAGGGCGCGGTCAGCGAACGCGGCCCGGCGCTCCGGAGGGACGTGGCCTGACGCTCCGCAGGCGGCCGGGCGCTCGTCCGGGCGTGGCCGGGACGGGCGTGGCCGGGACGGGCGTGGCCGGGACGGGCGTGGGGGTCAGCGGACGCGGCTGCGGGGTACCAGGCGGGAGATGGGCATGGGCGGGGCCGGCAGGGGTGGGCCGTCGTAGCCGCGGACCTCGCCGAAGCGGGGCGTTTGGTCGGCCCAGTCGGCACGCATCTGGACGATCTCGTCGTGGTCGCGGGCGACGAGGTTCCACCACATGACCAGTCGTTCCTCGAACGGCTCGCCGCCCAGCAGGAGCAGCCGGGACGACGACCCGGTGGCGACCGTGACGGAAGTGCGGCCGGCACCCAAGTAGAGGAGCGGCCCGGGCTTCAAGGTGGCGTCGTCGACATTGGGGGCGCCGTCGAGCGCAAGCAGTGCGTACTCGAAATCGGGTCTCAAGGGCAGCTCGACCTGGGCCGACGGGGCCAGGGCGAGCTCTGCGCCGACCAGCGGGGTGTAGCAGCGCGCGGGCGAGGTGGCGCCGGCGAACGTGCCCATCAGGATTGTGGCGGTGACGCCGTTCCGGCTCTCAGCGGCCCCGCCGCCGATCGCCGCCCCGCTCCCGCCGGCCCCGCCGACTTCTGCGGTCTCATCCATCCCGCTCCGGCTTGTCGCGCCGATTTCTGCGGCTTCTACCCCGTTGGGGCCTACCTCGCCGAGGGTTTCGTGCACCCCATCCTCGGTTGCCCCGCCGATTTCTGCGGCCGCTACCCCGTTCGCGTCGGCGTTCGCGGTCTCACTCACCCCTTCCCCGCTTGCCTCGCCGATTTCTGCGGCCGCTACCCCGATCGCGCCGATGTGGACGACGGGCAGGTCGGCGTGGTGGGCGAAGGACGGTGGCTGGTCGCGTGCGGAGTGGGGCAGGGCGACCCAGAGCTGGACGCCGTGCAGCGTCGGGGAGTGCTCGCGCGGCGTCTCTTCCGAGTGGGAGATGCCGCGGCCGGCGGTCATCAGGTTGAGCCGGCCCGGGCGGATCTCTTGGAGATTGCCCAGGCTGTCGCGGTGCAGCACCTCGCCGGCGAGCAGCCAGGTGACCGTCTGCAGGCCGGTGTGGGGATGCGGGCCGACGCGCATGCCCTCGGAGTCGCCGAGATCGTGCGGGCCGTAGGCGTCGAGGAAGCACCACGCGCCGACCATGCGGCGCCGGCGGTTGGGGAGCGTGCGGGTGACGGCGAAGCCGCGCGGGCCGCCGAGTGCCACGGGGGCGCCATCGAGCAGTTCCATGGCGGCCGGCGCGGTGAGGCCGACCTCGGGATCTGCTTCGAAGCTACTCATACCGCGGGACGCTACCCGCCGGGTGTGACAAAACGATGGGGGTGGCGAAACGGCGGCGGGGAGCTACCCCGCCGCCGTTTCTGGTCCCGGCACTACCGCGCAGGCACGACCTCACACCGGCATGGGGGGGCAGGACGGTGTGAGCGTTCGCGTAACTGATGCGCGGCGGCGGCCTTCAGAGACGGGGGCGACGGCCGCCGGCCGGGGAGTTGAGGCTCTCGAGCGTCCAGGCGTCGAGGCGGCGCAGGGCCGCCCGCCAGGTGGCGCGAACGGCGCCGAGGTCGAGGCGCGGCATGATCCGCTCCTTTCGGTCGGTGTCGTGTGCTCCACCCGGGACTTCGTCGTCCGGGCGCTCATCCACCGTGACACTCCTTAGCACCTTGATCCGTTTCTGGGGAGCGTGTGTTGCGCCACTGATGGGTCGCGAGGTTACTCGTCCGTATCGCCGGAACGGGTTTAAGTGTTGCTTAAATTCCGCGCGCGACGGTTCGTGACAGCACGGTCGCTCCGCCTGCGGATCTGTCGGCCGGCTGACAGCATTTGAACTGTTCGCCGCTGGTCCGCGTACTCTCCGCCGACGAAGAGACACGGCTCAGCCACGAGCCGGGGCCCCGGCGGGCTCCCGGCCCGGGGCGACGCCGCGGGAAGTGCTCGGCCGGGTGCTGGCGCGGCCCGCAAATCCGTGGTTAACCTTCCACATCCACCGCGTGGGAGGGGACGATCCGGGCACGCGTGACGAACGGGGGGCGAGGCATGCGGCGATGGGGTGGGGGGCACTCCCGCTGGCGTCGTTCGCACGTTCGTCGGCACCGCCCGGGGGCTGCGGCATGAGCTTCGAGGACGACGAATACTGGGAGGACGAGTACTCCGAGTACTCGATCATGCCCCAGTCCGCCGTTGTCCAGGAACGTCAGTACCAGCGGCGCGACTCCCCCGACCCGATCATCCCGACCCGCCGCGGCGAGCCCGGCAGCCGGGTCGACGAGCTGGCCGCCCGCCGTCAGCGCCGGGCCCACGGCAACGCGGGTGGTGAGCCGCGCGCGGCGTTCGACGCGGCGCGTCCCAGCTGGCTCGACGACCCTGACTTCTCCCCGGTCGACACGTCGCAGCCCAACCTGGCCGGCGACGACTTCAGCGACGTCGACTTCAACCGGCCCGAACTGGGCGCCGACTTCGACGCGCCGGACACCTTCGCCGACTCCGTCCAGCGGCGCCACAACGACCGCTACGACCGGCACGACGACATCGACGAGCCGTACGATCACCGCGACCTGGTGGCGTACGGCCACGGACCCAACCCGGGCGTCAGGACCGTCAGCCGCAGCGACGACGACGAGCCGGCCGGCCGGCGCCGGGAGCGTCAGCCCCGCCGCGCCACCGAGGAACGACGCCCTCGCCGCTCGCCCGACGAGCGCGACTCCCGCGGCCCTCGCCGCTCCTCCGACGAGCGCGATTCCCGCCGTTCCGACTCCCGCCGCTTCGCGGAGGAGCGTGACCAGCGCCGCTCCTTCGACGATCGCGATCCGCGGCGCCCCGTTGAAGAGCGGCGCCCGCGCCCGGACGACGAGCGTCAGGCGCCAGCCGCGCCGGCGGCCAGCGGCCGGGCCCGGGTGCCCGACGACCCGCACAACCTCTACCGCCGGCCCACCTCTCGGCGCGACGACGGGTACGACCTCGACGACCGGCCCCGCCGTCCCCGCAGCGACGACGGGCTTCGCTCCGGCGGGCGCGCCGAGATGCTCTGGGACGAGCCGGCTGCCCCGCAGCGCGGCTACGACGACAACGCGGACGTACGCGGGCGCGGGCGCACCGAGCGGCGCCGGCCCGACGGGTACGAGTTGGACGAGCGTCGCCGCGACGGCCGCAGCCCTTGGCCCGCGGAGGCCGAGGACGGCCGCAACCGCCCGCCGTCGCGCGACTACAACCGCCGCACCATCGACGGCGAGGTCCTCGACGAGCGGGCCCCGCGCACCATCGAGGGCGAGATCGTCGAGGAACGGCGCCGCCCGGCCCGCGACGACCGCCGGGCGCCCACGGCCCGGCAGACCTGGGACGACCAGCAGGGCTGGGTCGAGGACGATCGCTGGAACGACAGCCGTCCGGCCGGCGGCCAGGGCCGGACCGAGAACGAACGCCCCAACGACGGCCGCCCAGCCGGCGGCCAAGGCTGGACCGAGAACGAACGCCCCAACGACGGCCGCCCAGCCGGCGGCCAAGGCTGGACCGAGAACGAACGCCCCAACGAC
>NZ_JAMQOL010000100.1:0-10120 GCF_023717965.1 Paractinoplanes hotanensis
ACTCCTGCACATCCACCATGCTCGAACCAACGACCCAACCGCGAAACGGTTTCTAGATCATGACGGAGCACTACTAGTCCCACCCGGCCAGACGATCCAGCGCCCCGCCCCGCCCGACTGGCTACGGACCTACGTCGAGCCCGAGCCCGTGCAGATCGAGTTCCTCGACAGCGCCGGCCGCCGCTGGAGCCGCGACGAACAGGGAACCCTCTCCCGCTCAGACTAAGTTCGCTCTTCGGCCAGCCTCGCTGTGATGCGCTGTACAGCTTCGATGATCAGCGGACTCGCCTCCCGGATCGACTTGGAGATCAGGTCGCCGTCGCCATACCGGACGAGAATCTCGGCCAGCCGCTGTTCAACCGCGACCGGCTCGCCGTCGGGAGTCGTCGTCATGTCCGCGTAGGTGACCGCGTCCGCCAGCAGCCCACCAACGGGCGCAAACTCACCCGTGAGTTGCTCGAACAACCCGCGGTTCCGTCCCTCGAACTGTGCACAGGAGTGGTGAGCGACCAAACGGCATACAACGTCGTCCGCGCCGGCGACGTCACGCAAGTACCGAGCGCCGTCAAGCTGGTGCATCCCAGTGACGACGAGGTCAGGGGCGTAGCCGACGTCGTGCAGCAACGCGGACGAGATCAGTACCGAAGCGTCATCGCCGACCAGGTGCGCAACTGACTCAGCCTTACGCCCCACACCTAGGCTGTGCGCCCACCGGCGGGGGAGTGGAGCCGCCAACAACTGGCGCGCGAGATCGCGGGCTCGTTCGACCTGGTCCACATGCGCAGACTAGCGAACGATCCCCTCTCGAAGATCAGCCTTGCTACTCGGCAGCTTCCTCCCGCGGCCCAACGTCACCGATCCTGCGACGCGTCAGCGCAGACGAAAGCCGATCCGCGATGGACGGCTCAACATCGCCGATGCGCACGACAGCAGATCCCCGGCGCCCGACAGCATCATGAAGCGCCGGAAACTCCTGCCCAACGTCAAAGCCAGCTTCCTCAAGCGCGACCGCCAGGCGGTCCACAGCTCGCCGCGCCGCAGCTTGATCGGCCCCGTCGTCCGCCGTCATCGCAATCCGTTCCCATCGCTCAGGTTGTGTCCCGAGTCTTCACGGCAGGTGACAGTGCGTTGACCACGGCGTTAGGACGTCTAGGGACTTCTTGGCTAGAATCGCAGCGTCGCCAGCGATGGGAGTCGTTGCGTGAACCAACCCCTAGCCCGAGCGCTCCGAGGTGCCGGCCTCGATGCCGTCGATGTTGCCGCCCAACTCGGCGTCGACCCGAAGACAGTGGATCGCTGGCTCGCCGGTCGGATGCCCTACCCGCGGCATCGCGCCGCCTTGGCACGGTTGACCGGTTGGATGTTGCGCGACCTGTGGCCCGAGCTTCCCGCGCAGGTCATCCCCGACATGCAGGCTGACGAGGTCCGCATCGTCTATCCATACCGCTCAGCCGTTCCAGCCGACGCATGGTCGCGTCTTTTCGCCCAAGCCCAAGAGGAGATAAGCATCCTCGCATACAGCGCCCTCTTTCTCGCCGAGGACTTGGCCGCGTCCACCATCCTGTGCAACAAGGCCACGGCCGGCGTCCGGGTGCGGCTAGCTCTCGGCCAGCCGGACGGCGCGCACGTTGCCGACCGCAGCGCCGAGGAAGGTGTCGGTGGCGGTATGAGCGCTCGCATCCACAACGCGTTGGTTGGATTCAGCCGGCTGATTGAAGCGGGCGCAGAGCTACGCCTACACGACACAGTGCTCTACAACTCGGTATACCGCGCTGACGGCGAGGCCTTGATCAACACTCATATCTACGGGCGCCAGGCTTCCCACGCGCCCGTCCTCCACCTGCGGATCCGAAGCGACATTGGCATGGCAGCCACGTACCTCGACTCATTCGAGCGAGTGTGGGCAGCAAGCCAAGAACGCGTCGGATGAGCTGGGCAACCCGACCGCACGCTCACCTCACGATGCGCACGGCCGGGGCCTCGGGGTCACCGGTGTCCCAATGCCGAGGCAATCTGGATACCGGCTGCCGATAGCCTGCGCAATTGGACTGACACGTGGCACCTCATCTTGACGGACGTCTGGTCACATCGAGTCGTCCCTAGGATGTCTGCATAGCGATAAGCGCCAAGGGCGAGTCAATATCGCGCGTAGTCAGCTGAAAACAGCCGCAGTAAGTAGCCAGACCTCCGACAATGCTGGTTCCGGACCGGACCGCAACGTTAGGGTCTTCAAGCGAAGATCAGGACGATTAGCCTTGGCCTCAACGGCAAACGGGCCGGGAATTGCAGTCTGCGACACAATGTGATGCCTAGAGTAACGCAGAGCGATAGTCCGCCTCGCGGACTATGCGTGCAATAGTTGTAAAAAGCCGCCGTTGCAAAAGGCCGTCGATTTACTGGCCGCCGAAAACAAAGCCGCCTTCCAGTGATTTACACCGTGGAGAGAGGCAACGCTGGCCGCTTCGCGTTCAAGATATTCGCGAACCGCACTACTGTCGCCATCATCACCGAAGTAGTCCTGCATCGCTAAACTTCGGTCACAAAGTTCGGCGACAGACTCCAATTGGAAATAATCGGCAAGCCGAAGCCGCTCAAACTGGAAGCAGTAGTTAGCGGCCACCGATGGCGCCTCACCGGAATAGGAGGCACGGAAAGTAATTGTCACAGACTCTTCAACCGAAACCTCGGCGTCGAGGAGGGCCTCTATAGGCGGGTCCTCGAAGTATGAATGCAGAAACCTGCGCCCAGACTCTTCTATTACATCTTGCTTGATGTTGTTACATCTGTAGCAGACGGGAACAAGATTCTTGGGCATGACGCTGAATTCGGGGAAAACTGATTTCGGGAGGTAATGGTCCAGAGTTGCAACGGGTCCGCCGTCGCACATGGGACAGCGCCCGGCGCGAGCGAGGCTGAGCAACTCGGCTCTGATGCCGGCGAAGGAACGACCTGACGAAAGCTGGTCGTAATTCGAAATCAACGCTTCGCGAACTTCAGGATCAAAGCGCTGTGGATCCAGAGTCGACGGCACCCCTTTAGCTCGCAAATACTGGCGGTATCGCGCTAGAACTGAGGGTGTAACGCTTGTCAGGCGAGAACGAGTCGCCGTTCGACGGGAAAGGCAGATATCGGAGAAAGTCTTCTCATCGTCACGCGACGGCATTGGCAGACGATACATCCTAACCTCTACGTGCCTTTTGAACACTTGCAACATAGCTGCGGGCTTGTACGCTGAGGCCGCCTTCGAAAAGGCCCTCTATCTCAGTCAGCGTAAATCGCTCAGCAAGATTCCTTAGTACACCCTGATAATCTGTAGCCGTGCTATCCAGGTTGAATACCTGGCGCGTCAGGATGCCGACATTCTCACCGAATGTCTCGATTTCAGGGTTCTCTACAAGGGTCATAGCGTCAAAGCGTCGCAAGACGCGTACGTATTTTCTCGGTACTTCCTGAATTACTACAGGTGCGTGGGTTGCCAGAACCGCAAACGAATCTCGCTTTTCGAGGAGAATGCTCACACTCCGAAGGAGGGCTGCAAGCAGCGGGGGGTGAAGATGGCTCTCTGGCTCGTCCATCAGGACCAAGGAACGACGCTGAAGGTGCAACGAAAGATGAGCGACGATATTCAGAACTACTTTATGGCCTGTACTCAGGTAAGGAAACAGTTCGGAAACAAAGTTCGGCTGGTGGACATGCTCAGGAACGAAACCGAGCCGTTGGAAGGAAGCGTCTTGCGCAACGTATGAGAGAGCTTCGTCGAAAATTTCCCGACCTTGTCCCGCCTCGATACGCGCCAACGTCTCCGCAAACTCACGAGAAATCTCGCTGATTCCTTTGAGCCGGTGGGGTTCAAAGTCATCGTGATCGAAGCTACGAAGTCCGCAGTAGACGTATCCACGTACGTCGCCGGAGCGCCGAAGATACTCTCTATCTGCCTCCGTCCTCCCCGGAACCTCAAAGGTGTCAAATGCGCTGTAAGAGACCGCGATAACAGATCCAAATGGAACGTTGGCGTCCTCGATGAACAAGCCATACTTGCGGGAAAAGGCAGAATCGCCTCTTAGTGCTGAATCGGCATGGGCGACCATGGCGAGGTTAGCCAAGAGCTGAGTCTTACCGGTGCCGTTATAGCCGATAATGGCATTAATGCGTGATGGTAGAAGCTCAGTATCGTTGAAGCGAAGAGGGACGTCGAAATCAGAGCCTCCGACGTTTGATTTGAAAGTCAAGGAGAGAATCTGGCCTGCGTCTCCGGGTATCGAACTCTCCCCGCGTTGAAACAGTCCTACAGCATCCTCCAACGCTCTAGCCGAGCTTCCCTTAAGCGCGAGCGAGGCGGAAAATCCTGGGTGCTGCGAGAACGTCGCTTTGACCTCGGGTAGGTATACAACATCGCGCAGCCCGAGTAGTAATGGCTGATATACGTGTGCTCCGAGTGTCCGCAGCGTCTCGTAGTAAGACAAACTTTGTCCCAGTGAGCAGTAGCCGTCGCCGAGAGAGTCCTCAAAGTAGCGAGGAACCTCGGTGGGTCCCTCACGCTGGTCGAGCCGCAAAATCTTTACGACGCCGATTTGTATTGTGCGCCTATCCTCAGTGTGGACTTCGAGAAAGAATGATGTCTGATAGCCCTGGTCCTCCCAGTTGTCCCTGATCAGATTGGCAAAGGGATATCGCCTTGCCGCGGGTTTCACCTTTCCCCGCTCCATCAAGATGAACTCCACGGCAACCCCCAATCATTCGACAACAGATACACGGAATATATCTCGACGCATCGAGCTCCCTGTAAATCCTCAACGATATCTTTCGGCTCTGCGCGGATGTCCGCAGCTGTCACAGAATCATTCCACTCTCTAGCTCTAAACATATACTTGATCGCGGCGCGAAGCTGTGCTTCCCAGGCGAAACGAAATTTACCTACTAAACAGTATATATCGGGCGACGTGTGGCGACTCGATGCGGCTAGGCAGTGGCGTGAGCGCGGTCTCCCAGTATCGGGGAGAGCCGAGCGTAGCGAACCCGTCCACCACGACAGGGAGCCGCGTGCGTCCACTATGCTCATCCAGTCAGGCTACGTGGGAACTTTGAGGTGGTTGAGCACGTGGGTCAGCAAGAGCCACCACACCGGGTAAACCGCTTGAGGCGCCGTCCGTGGCCGGCTGTAACAGTGATGGAGGCGCCCCAAGCGGTCGCTGACGAACGCCTGTTCCGACACTCTGTAGTGAGCCCACTTAGATACCCAGGCGCTAAGCGGCAGCTTGTGCCGATCATGGAATTCATTGTCCGGGCGAATGTCCCTCGACCGAAGTTGATTGTCGAGCCCTTCTGCGGAGGGGCGAGTATGACCTTGCGGCTGTTGGGGACCGGAGTCGTCCCGCATGGAATCCTGGCCGACTTCGATCCGCTTGTAGCCGCATTTTGGAAGACGGCTGCTTTTGATTCCAACTGGCTGATTGAGGCCCTTTCTCAAGAACCAGTCACGGTCGAGCGTTGGGACTGGTGGCGAAGTTCTAGTCCCACCCGTCGCCGCGACAAAGCACTTAAGTGTTTGTTTTTGAACCGGACTACCTTCTCCGGGATTCTTCATGGGCGTGCGGGACCAATCGGCGGCAGAAGTCAAAACTCGGCCTACAAGATTGACTGCCGTTTTGGCGTAGACGGTTTGGTGCGTCGGATACGAGGTGTGGCTGACCTTGCTGCATCAGGGCGGTTGATCGATGTATGGCAGGCTGACTGGAAAACTACCCTAAACAGAACTAGGTCTCGCTTCCCGGCGTTGTCGGGGCTCGAGACACTTGTATATGTCGACCCTCCGTATGTGGACAAGGCCGAGTGGCTATATCCCTGGTCCTTCACAGGTCGTGATCATAAGAAGCTTGCGTCCTATCTGCGTGCAGAAGCGAAATTCGCCTGGATACTCTCATACGATGATCATCGAGATATACGCGATCTATATCTTCCAGAGGAGAAGTTTTCGGTACTCCATGTCTCACAACGGTACACGGCTGCTGGATCCGAGAGCCGTAGCACAAAGGATGAGCTTCTAGTAACGAATCTTGAGACTATTCCTCAGTCTGACAGCTATCGAGAGATTTCTCGTTCAAATTGACGCACGGCCAGTGGTTTCAGCTGCCCTATGCCTCCCGGCATGGATCCCCCCAAGGAGACGTCCAAATGACGAGCCAGCTTTCTGGTATAGCCGGCGCCGCGACCGCAAGCGCTGACCCACTTACGCAGCTTTTGAGTGGTCCAAGGCGTTTGGGGGGTATCTATCAACTCGACTATAAGAGTGCGACCGTAATTACTGACGACTTCGTGAAGCACTCCGTCGGTGGCGTCGCTAAGAATAGCTTCCTACTGGCCGCGGCGACCGTTCCGACACGTGAGACAAATGCCCCTCTCGACGAGGACGAAATCATCTTGCTGAGAGTGCGTGGCACCGCGCGCTTGCCCAACGAAGCGGAGTTGGTAGCAACTCGGTTGGCAGCAATCCGTGATGCAGACGTCAGGGAAAAACGGCCGGATGATGTTGTCGACAATCTCACGTCGAGCCAGATACAGCTCTCGGCCTTCGACTGTGAAGTTCTTGGAACCTTCTATAGCGACATAGTTGCACGTCGTCCGTTTGTTCAATGGGGTGCTGACCTTGATAACGTATATGCGGGGGCTCGCTACTTCGTGTATGCGCCTTCGCGTGAGGCATTGTCGTTTATCGCGTCGTATCCTCGGCAAACCGAAGACGAGGTTCTGCGCAATATTGACCCGAAGCTGATTAACCTTGGCGTAGTGCGATTTTCCTCCACCCGGAGACGTGCTTCAGCGGCTTCAATGGACAGTGTTCCAGTCCAGGTCAGGGTCACCGACTTCATCTCTAAGAAGACCGCTGTCTTGGGAATGACGCGTGTCGGTAAATCAAATACCAACAAGACGATCTGCACTGCCATCTTCGAGTATTCTGCTCGGACAAAGACGAAGATCGGGCAGCTTGTCTTCGACCCCCAAGGCGAGTATGCAAATGTGAATGACCAAGACAAGACAGGTCTGAGGCTTCTTGGACAAGGTGCCGATCTTGTACGTATTTACAAGATGAACCCTGACCCAGAGGATTCGCAAGAATTTCCGCTAGGCGTGAGCTTCTACGATACCAATGAGTTCCCCACGGTCTGGGGCCTGATTCAGGATTCTCTGGCTGATATGGGCAGTTCCTATGCGAACGCTTTTAAGACTGCCGCGGTATTGGATCCGGAGCGAGCAGATTATGCAAATGGGCCGGCCGGCGAAAGAGAATACTGGAGTGCCGTCTCAGATGCCCAGCGTGGGAAGCTTGCGTTCTATGCTTTGTTGTCCAAGGCTGGCTTTCAGGCGCCTCGAAGCGGCTTCTCAACGATATTCAAAATTAACACCAACCTTCGTACCGCTTTGAGCGGGGACTTACCAGAAATCTTGAGACCCGTGAACCAACGCCAGGGCCTCTATGCGGTTGACTCTCCGGGGGATGCTCGTCAGGTCGTTGCTTGGCTCTCGTCGCGTATCGGCGAAGTGGTTAGCGGCCGTATTCCAGAACGTTATGCTGGTCTTGAGCTGGAATCGTGGCAGAACAGCGATTCATTTATGGCCGTTCTCACTGTTTACGACGCCACAGTGGGAACTGCAGTTTTGAACCGGGTCCGTACGCTCGTCGACTTTCACGACCCCAATAGCCAAGGTGACCTCGCGGACCGTGTGTGGCAAGATCTAGTCGAGGGAAGGCTGGTCATCGCCGATTTGTCGGTTGGCTCGGATCAGGTCGTGAAGATTATATCTGAGCGGTTGGTGTTTCGATTGATCGAGAACGCGAATCGACGTTTCCGAGCAAACGAACTAAATGTGCCAATTCAGATCGTAGTTGAGGAGGCTCACAACCTTTTTGATCGGGAAAAGGCTGGAAAGTCCTCCGTCCAGAACGATCCATGGGTTCGTCTCGCGAAAGAGGCTGCTAAATATGACATCGGCCTAGTGTATGCAACGCAGGAGGTCACAAGCGTAGATAAGCGCATTCTGTCGAATACCTCGAACTGGATAGTGGCGCATCTGAACTCTGATGTAGAGACTCGCGAACTCTCGCATTATTACGACTTCGCTGTCTATGCCGACGACCTTCGACGTTCAGAGGATCGAGGGTACGCAAGAGTAAAAACGTTCTCTGGAAAATACATTGTTCCGGTTCAAATCGCGAAGTTCGACCATGAAATGATCAACCGCGCTCGTCTTGCGGCAAACCTTCCGCCTGTGGATCTGAGTGTGAGGTGAAGATGTCGTACTTCCAAGAGCGAGCTTCCAGCCTTGGCCACGTGCCGATCGTGTTGAGTCCGGCAATCGCTGAGGCTTTAAGAAACTGGGATATACCTTCCTTAGCCGAGCCGGATGAAGGCGAGATCGCATCTCGGTGTCTGGCCGTGTCCGAACTTCCATTAGAACGACGCCCAGCGCCAGCTTTCGCGCTCGCATTTGACGGCTCGAACCAAGAGGTTGAGGCCAAGGCTGGCTATCCCTCTATCCGAGTCGGATTCTTCCAGATCGCAGGCGTCTATCTTGACATTCCGAGGTTTCTCTCCGCTTCAAATGATGGGCTGCTGGACGTAAGAGAATTGGAGCGGGCGCAAGTCACGCAGACTGTTAACAGCGTTCTGCCAGGATCCAACGTTTTTGTGGGTGGAGCGAGTGGTAGTGGAAGCTTGAGAATTGAGCTAGAACGAGCTTTCACGTCATCCCGTATCACGGATTTTGGTCCGCCATTTTCCCTTGCGGACGCGCTTCTCACCATTCATGGAGCGCCAGGCTCCCCTGTGAGCTCGATCAAGCTCAGCAAGTGTCCTGTCTGTGGATCGGCTGGGATTGGTGAAGGAAACTACGTCGGCATCGGAGAGTCATATTGCAACGGACCGCTTTGCGGCTCGCCTCTGTACGTTACGGACGTCCTTCGCATCTACGAGGAGTTTGCCGAGGATTCGTCCAACGTCCTTACTTTGACAAGGGCAATGAATATCGCGGAGCGATTACTGCTCGTGTCGTATCTTGACGGCTTCTATCGCACGAGCCGTAAGAGTCTTTCAAACGGACTGTTTATAACCGACGGACCGTTGGCGGTGTACGGCCCTATCGCTCCGATGAAGTCGCGACTTGCGTCTTATTGGGAGCAACTCTGTGCCGGCCTTGATCGAGAGGATCTTGCTCCTCCTCTGCTTGTTGGAATTGAGAAGACGGGACGGTTCGTTGATCATGCGCATGCTATTCGTCAGGCAATTCCGCCTGGACATGTGATGGTTCTCGACACTCCTTATGTAAACAGGCACATCGTGAACCAAGCTGAGGATCATTTCTACGGCAAAGATGAGTTCTATGGGCGCCGTTTCTTCTATCGAACAAATACGGGCGAAATTCTCGTCGTGACTGTGCCACGGGTGCCAGGTGGTCCTCCGTACGAAAAGCCCGTTTCTGATGGGGCGTACGGCTTCGCCTCTCAACCTTCGGAGCTATGGGAATCCTACCCGACTCTTCGGGCGACCCTTGAGTCGTTGGATAGCCTACAAACGCGGTTGTACCCGGATGCTGTAATACCGGTGGCCTTGGCGCATTCGGCGTCTTCGCTCCCGCTCGGCACCGGGCGAAGCGTGCTTACGCTCCTAGCTCAGCAGAACCTGGGAATGCCGCAGGATAGCGTGAGCGTGAGCCGTTTCCAGTTCACTCGGCCGAGAGCCTGATTGCCCAAATTCCCTGCCGCTTTGTCCTAATGGTTGGTTCTAGTGTGTTGTGAACGGTCGAACAAATTCGTGGGGTTCAAGTAAGCGTCGAGCACCTCCACGGCTGACGGCCCCCTGTTCGCGGAAAGCGCGAACCGGGGGCTGTTCCGGTATCCAGTCGGGGGCCGAGCCCTCAAATCCCCACGGTGCGGATGGTCGCGCATCGTCGTTTGGTGCGCTGGCTGGCTGGCGCTTCGTACATCTCGCCGGGTGTTCGCATTTGCCGCCGCATACTCTCGCCCCGACGCCCAGCGCCCACCAGGTCCTGGCGAGTTCAGCCAGTCGTAGCATTTGATCTTGGTGGTTTGGTGGGACAGGATGCCCGCCGTGCGCAACATGTTGAC